>CAZENN010000073.1:0-10156 GCA_964513605.1 uncultured Oscillospiraceae bacterium | reverse complement strand
AGGTCAGGGTAAACATGACCATCTGGAAGGGGACGATCATGGAGAACAGGCACAGGTAATAGAAGATCCGGGCAAATTTACTGTCCACACGGGAGATGTACCACGCCGACATGGAGCAGAACAGCAGGATCAAGAAAACAGACACAACGGTAATGAACAGGCTGTAAAACACAGACTTCAGGAAGGGATAGTTACCGAAGGTGAATCCCTTGATATAATTGTCAAAACCAACAAAGCTTTCCTCATTGGGCAGCGCAAAGGCATCCAGGTTTACATAAGCATTGGATTTGAAGGAGTTGATCAGAACCTCCACAATGGGCATGATCCAGATGATGCTCAATACCGCAAAAAAGCAGGTCAGGATGATACTGCCGGTACTGTACTTTTTTGTCTTTTTCATTACTGCTGCACCTCCTTCTTTCTGGTAGCGGTAAGCTGGGCAATAGCAAGAACGGCAACCAGAATAAAGAAGATCACAGCCTTTGCCTGAGCTGTACCATGCCAGCGTCGGTTGATATTATAGGTGGAGAAAATATTCAGTGCCAGCATTTCTGTGGTTTTGATCTGGGTACCATTTGCCAGAGTTTCCACAGGCGCACCGCCGGTCAAAGCCATATTCTGGTCGAAGAGCTTGAAGGAATTGGTCAGGGTCAGGAAGGTGCAGATGGTAATGGAGGGCATCACATTGGGAATGGTCACACGCCACAAAGTCTGCCAGCTGTTGGCACCATCGATCTTCGCCGCCTCCAGCATATCCTCCGGCACCGCCTGCAGTCCCGCGATGTAAATGATCATCATATAGCCGATCTGCTGCCAGGCAACCAAGATCACCAGACCCCAAAATCCATAGGAAGCATTTTCCAGAAGGTAGGTGCCGAATTTGCTCAAAATGGCATCAAAGATCATGCTCCAGATATATCCCAGCACCACGCCGCCAATCAGGTTGGGCATGAAAAAGACGGTACGGAACAAATTGGAGCCGCGCATCTTCTGAGTCAGCGCGTAGGCAATGGCAAATGCCACAACATTGATCAGGACAATAGACACCACCGCGAAGGCAGCGGTATTCCAGAAGGCCTTTCCAAAGCTGGGGTCGCTAAAGGCCTTTTGATAATTTTCCAACCCCACCCATTGGGCGTCGCTGGGGGTCATAAAGCTGCAAAAGGACAGATAGATACCTTGAAGGAAGGGCCAGACAAAGCCGATACAAAAACAAACCAGCGTTGGAAGAATAAACAGCGGAAACCACCTTTTGATAGGACGCCGAATCAGCTTACTGTTTACGGTAGTGCCGTCGTTGGATTTCTTGCTCAAAATGTTTCCCTCTCTTTCCTATGGGATTTTTCTGGAAAAACAGGAGCGGGCTTCCGCCCGCCCCTGTGGTTTTAAAAATGAATTAGCCGTTCTGGATTGCGTACTGTGCAGCCCAGCCGTCTACGAAAGCGGTCTTAACAGCTTCCCAATCGCCGTTGCCAGCGGAGTAAGCGGTCAGAGCGGAAACGACACCGGATCTCCAATCGTCCACGTTGGGAGTGTGGTTGAAGGCCCAAGTCACAGTGTACTTGCCGTCAGCGATGAGCTTGTTGGCATCTGCGAAGAAGACGTTCTCGGGCTCCTTGGCGTTCTTGAAGGGGATGGGTCCAAACTGCTCAGCCATCATGGTGGTGCCCTCATCGGAGGTGACGACCCACTTCATGAATTCCAGAGTGGCATCGATGTCAGCCTGGCTTGCCTTGGCGTTCACAGCCCAGCAGTTCTCGGTGCCGCAGCACAGAGCAGCCTGAGCCTCGCCGTCCACGCCGCAGTAGATGGGGATCATCTGCAGGTCTTCAGGATTCATGTTGTATGTTTCGCCGACCAGGTTTGCGTACTCCCAAGTGCCCTGCTGCCAGAACACAGCCTCACTGTTGCCGAACTCAGCCTGGCTCATGTCGCCGGTGGCAGTGGACAGCTCAGTGGGAGCAACAGTGGCGTTGTTGATGTACAGATCCCAGATGTTCTTGTAAGCATCCAGGTAGGTGCCCTTGATGGTAGCGGGCTGCTCGGTGATGTTGTCATCCCGGAACTCGTAGTACAGGGGCATATTGGCCAGGTGGCCGGAGAAACGCCAGGAAGAGGAAGAGTCCAGACCGGAGGAAGCGAAGGCATCGAAGCCCAGCTCAGCACTGCGAGCATGGATGTCCTCAACGATGGTCTTCAGGGAGTCGAAATCGGTGATCTCGGAGATGTCGTAACCGGCCTCAGTCAGCAGAGCCTTATTGACGATGATACCGAAAGCCTCATAGCAGTAGCCGATGGCCTTGACAGCACCATTCTCATCGATCAGGTTGAAGTCGGAGGTGGTCATCTCAGCCAGCACGTCGGTGCCGGTCAGATCCAGGCAGTAGTCGCCCCAGTCGATCAGACCCTGGGCATTGCCGCACTGGAACAGGGTGGGAGCTTCGGACTTTGCCATTTCAGCGTTCAGAGTGTCGGAGTAGGTGCCGGAAGCGGCGGTAACGACCTTGACCTCAACACCGGTCTCGGCGGTGTACTTAGCAGCCAGATCCTGCCATGCCTGATCAGCTTCGGGCTTGAAGTTCAGATAGTAGACCTTACCCTTAGCGGTTTCGCCGCCATCATCATCGCCATCACAGCCGGTCATAGCGAACATACTCAGAACCATGATCACAGCCAGAAGCAGAGCTAACAGTTTCTTCATTTGTTGTTTCCTCCTTAAAATTTCATTGCGTCGGATGATGCCGACATTTTTTGCTGTTGCTGCATCCAACAGCTTACACACAGTATACCGCAAGTGCCGGGTATTTTTCAATTACTTTCTTTTATCACTTGTGTTTTTCCACGAAAACAACAATTAAATCGTCGCCCCTTTGTGCATTCTAACCATTTTCTGTTGACTTCCTCTCCGCATTCAGTTCATCCACCACGATCTCGGCATAGGGGTTGGCAATCACGGTGCGATAGCTGTGGTAAATGACCATGCCGGGCTTGGCGGAGGGCACCTTTTTCACCTGCTTCACCGGTGTCACATCCACGGCGATATTCTGACCGCCGGTGCTTTCGGAGTAATACGCCGCCAGCTGGGCTGCCTGTGTAACGGTATCGTCCGGAGGGATCGTGCCGCCGCAGGAGATGATGACATGGGAGCCATGGACCTTGGAGGCGTGGAGCCAGATATCATCCTTCCTTGCCTGCTTGAAGGTCAGCTCATCGTTTTGCCGGTTGTTCCTGCCCACATAGATGGGATAGCCGTCGGTGGATACGAAGCGCATAGGAGGTAGCTTCCCCTGCTTCATGCGGTTTTTGCCGGACTCCTGCTTCAAATAACCGCCGGCACGAAGCTCCTGCCGGATCTCCTCCAGCTCCTGTTCGGTGCCTGCCCGGTTCAGCTCCTCCAGAACGCTTTGCAGGTAGCTCAGTTCCTCCCGTCCCAGGCTCAGCTGCCGGGTCAGCTCCTTTTCGGCATTCTTCATTCGGGTATAGTCCTTGTAGAATTTCGCCGCATTCTGCTGGGGAGACAGCAGGGGAGACAGCGGAATTTCGATGACCTTCATCTCCTCATCATAAAAATCCTCAGCATGGAGCACCGTCTGCCCCCGCTTTACAGCATGGAGATTGGCGGTGACGATGTCGCCCAGCTGCCGCAGCCGCTCCCGGTCGTAGGTGGCAGCCAGCTCCTTTTCCTGAATCGCCAGCTTCCGCTTTAAACGCTGGCACAGATTGGTAACGGTCTTACGCACCGCCTGACTCTTCTGCCGCATGGCATCCTTCTGATCCCGAAGGGTATAAAAGCGATCCAACAGCCCGGAAAAGCTCTCGGCACATTCATAGCTGCCATACTGCCGGATGGGGCAGAAGGCAAACTGCTTCGGCGTTCCATCGGCGGCGGCGTAATAGCAGGGGGTAGGGTGCAGCAGCTGCTCGTGGAAGAACAGGCTCAGCTTATCGCCCAGTTCCTGCAGGGGACGGTCTTGTATTCTGGCATCCGTATCCCCAGCGGCAAACAGCACCGCTTCCCGGCAAATCAGCGGAGATAGCCCACCCAGCGTATCCATCAGCCGCTCAGAAAGAAGGTCCGCTCCGGGGTGGGACAGCAGATCTGCATAATCCTCCGCCGTTAATCCCAACGGGTTCTGCTTTGCCACCGGCTCCGGCTGCTGATAATTCAGCCCCGGCAGGGCAGGGCGGTGACTGGTCTCGTCCAGACCCACCCGGCGCAGGCAGTCGATGATTCTCCCCTCGGGGGACAGCAGGTATAGATTACAAGTCCTGCCCATCAGCTCCGCCACCAGCTGCTTTTGAACCCGGTCTCCCATTTCGTCGGTACACTGGAAGGTAAACACCGCCGCGCGCTCCATGTCAGGCTGGGAAACCCCCACCAGCCGTCCACCCAGCAGATGCTTTCTCAGCAGCATACAGAACATGGGGGGCTGGGCAGGATTTTCCGGGTTGGCGTTGGTCAAATGCAGCCGGGGAGCCGTGGGGTTGGGATTGATGAGCAGCTTTTCCCGGGTATCTCTGCCCTTTAGGTGAATGATCACCGTATCCCGGCTGGGCTGATGAATTTTATCCACCCGGGCATCCCCCAGGCTTTCAATTTCCTTTAAAACACAGGAAAGGTAAAATGCGTCAAATGCCATCTTGTTCCTCCATAATGATCACATGAAACAGCTGGTTCAGCCGCTGGGTTTCTCCTGCCAGGTACAACGCGCCAAATAGGGTCTCCAGTCCGGTGGCCTTGGCATACTGGGCAGGGGTCGCCCCCTTGGGAACGGCATGAACATGGGAATTTTTTCCCCTGCGGTAATAGGCAAGCTCCCGCTCCGTCAGGTGGGGCAGCAGTTTTTCCGCATACGCCGCCTGGGCCGGGGCCTTCACCATGGACACTGTTGCCCGATGAAGGTCGTCCACCCGTTTGCCTCCCCGGGCGCACAAATAGCCCCGACACAGCAGCTCAAAAACGCCATCGCCGATATGTGCCAGCCCCAAATTGGAAATGGCATCGATTTGGCGTTTGTCCATATCCATCTGAAAATAATTATCCAAAATGAAATTCCTCTCCATCTTTAAATACCTTGTATTTATAATGTATCAGATTTTGCGCCAAAAGTAAAGCCGCCGCTTTTGGATTGAATGTCAAAAATGACGTGTGTTTTCCCCGTAATTTTGGATTAAAGTACTTGACATTCTTTTATTTGGCGGTTAGAATAGATGCGGTATGGTGTACGCTGCTCCAGTTTTTCCTCTGGGTAGGCGTTTCCTGATAACCGGCCAATGCCGGGGAAACTGCATTTATGCGCCGCATGGCGTTTTTTGAGCTTTCATTCCCTGATACAGGGAGAAATATGCCAATTTTACACCTGTGGTTCATTGTGCACCGCCCCTTCGGTATGGCTAATACTAAAAGAAGGAGGTGCGCTGCTAGATTATGAATCCTATTTTAGCTGTTGTATTGATCGTTGTCGGCACCCTTGTGGGTGTAGGCATTGGTTTCGCCGTGGGTATGACCTATCGCAAGAAATTTGCCGAGCGGGAAATCGGCTCCGCGGAGGAAGAAGCCACACGGATCATCAATGAAGCAATCCGCGGCGGTGAGAGCAAGAAAAAAGAAATGCTCCTGGAAGCCAAGGACGAGATCCATAAATCACGCACTGAGTACGAAAAGGAAGTTAAAGAACGTCGTGCTGAGCTGAGCAAGCAAGAGCGTCGGCTCCAGCAGAAGGAAGAAACGCTGGACAAGAAGACCGATAACTTCGAGCGCAAGGAAGAGGAGTTGGCCAAGAAGCTCCAGAAGGCAGCCGAGACCCAGGCCGAGGCAGATAAGATCAAGGCCCTGCAGATGACCACGCTGGAGAAGATCTCCGAGCTGACGCAGGAGGAGGCAAAGAACTATCTGCTCAAGAGCGTGGAGGACGAGGTTCGCCACGAAAGTGCCATGAAGATCAAGGAAATTGAGGCCCAGCTGAAGGACGACGCGGACGAGATGGCAAGAGAAATTCTCTCCACTGCTATTCAACGCTGCGCCGCAGACCACAGCGCGGATGTCACCGTTTCCGTGGTACCCCTGCCCAATGACGAGATGAAGGGCCGCATCATCGGTCGTGAAGGTCGGAATATCCGCACCTTGGAGACCATCACCGGTGTGGATCTGATCATTGACGATACCCCCGAGGCCATCACCGTTTCCAGCTTCGATCCCGTCCGCCGGGAGATCGCCCGTCTGGCACTGGAAAAGCTGATCGTAGACGGCAGAATCCATCCCACCCGTATTGAGGACATGGTGGAGAAGGCCCGCCGGGAAGTGGACCGCACCATCCGTGAGGAAGGCGAGCGTGCCTGCTATGAGACCGGCGTACACAATCTGAACCCCGAGCTGGTAAAGACTCTGGGTCGCCAGAAGTACCGCACCAGCTATGGTCAGAACGTTCTGAATCACTCCATCGAGGTCTCCCACATTGCAGGCCTGATGGCTGCGGAGCTGGGTGTGGATGTTACTTTGGCAAAGCGTGCAGGTCTTCTGCATGATCTGGGTAAATCCATCGACCATGAGGTGGAAGGCAGCCACGTCCAGCTGGGTGCGGATCTTGCCCGGAAGTTTAAGGAAAATCCCGTGGTGGTCAACGCCATCGAAGCCCACCATGGCGACGTGGAGCCTAAGACCGTCATTGCTGTGCTGGTTCAGGCAGCCGATGCCGTCTCCGCCGCCCGTCCCGGCGCACGGCGTGAGAACGTGGAAAACTACATCCGCCGCCTGCAAAAGCTGGAAGAGCTGACCGGCTCCTACCCCGGCGTGGAAAAAGCCTTTGCAATTCAGGCAGGTCGTGAGGTCCGCATCATGGTCAAGCCCGAGGTGGTCACCGAGGACAATATGATCCTCCTTGCCCGTGACATTGCCAAAAAGATCGAATCCGAGCTGGAATACCCCGGCCAGATCAAAGTCAACGTCATCCGGGAAACCAAGGCTGTGGAATACGCGAAATAAAATTTTCTCCCTCCCTCTCCAAGTACGGAAAGGGAGGGAGCTTTTTTTGCGATCGTAGCGACCGGCCTCCGGACGGTCCTACCGGGTGACGGTTCGCATGAGGGTTGGTTCTTTCGGAGATGTCACGGTTTTGGTGGGAATCTCGCCCAGTGCCTTACACCGGCATTGCAACAAATCAGGAGCGTGTAGGACCGTCCAGAGGCCGGTCGCTACATTGGTGGTAAATTGGTGAACAAATCCGTTTAGCCAGAGAACAGGCAAATTTCACCCAAGAACAGCTTGCGGAACAAATCGAGGTTTCCCCCCAATACATCTCAGACTTAGAGCGAAGAGTGGTCGGAATCTCCATTGCCACTTTAAAACGTACCTGTATTGCACTATGCGTATCCAGCGACCAAATTTTGTTTGGCAAATACCCCCATGAGAAATCCCGGCATCCGGGGCTCTCATGGGGGTTATAACATCATATTACTTATTTTTCCGTCGAGACAGTCCGCCCTCTTTTTCATATGCGGATAAATGGGTATCAAAGCTCCAGATCCGCATTTTTCCGATGGGCTGACGCTTCTGCCAGTACTCCTCAAACTGCTGCACGATGCTCATATCCCCAAAGCCGCTGCTGTGCTTCGTCCAATCACAAAAGCCGTCCATCATATGCTCCAAAACTGAAGCAGGCAGTTCAGGAACTGCGTTCCAATGATCCTCAGAATAAATCGCCTTTTTGACAATCTGCGAAAATTTATCGGAAATCTCGTATCGTTTGCTGCCATCCGAAATTTGTCCAATGTGATTTCCCGTTTCAACCAGAACTGCAATGGGCAATACGAAGGTGTCCTGATTGGCAGCAAGTCTCTCATATTCCGATTTTGCCTGCTCATACCTTTGATTCATCCCCGGTACGTTCAGCAGTTCCACCAAAACGGACGTATCTACAAAATGCACGGTGCTCATTCTATGTTCCCCCGATCATGACGATTAAAACGCAAAGGGTTTGACCGGTGCTTTATTCTTGATGGCGAAAAGCAGCTTTTCCGTCTCCAGCGCGTCACCAATGCCGCCGGTAGCCAGCAATCCGGCTTGATTGCGGATATCCACGAAGGGAATGATCTTACTTTCCTGAGTCTCAGCGTCCCGGTATACCACCGACACCCCCAGCACGCCCTTCTTATCCAGCCCATTTAACACGGTCACATTATGGGTCGTCATGATCAGGTCAATGTTTCGTCTTCGGGCAATGGCACAAATCGAATCCATCAGCTTGATAACCCGACTGGGATGAACCCCGTTATCCAACTCCTCAATAGCAATCAAGCTATGCTCCGGTTCACTCAAAACTGCTGCCAGAACCGCAATGCATCTGAGGGTGCCATCGGACAGTCTTGCGGCATCAATGCTCTCCTGCTTCTTTTTGTTCTGCTCCTTTTGGACAAGGATCACATCATTGATGGAGGTCTTTACAAAATCGATATCCTTGATCTCATTTTCGGGCAGTTCCTTGATAATTGCGCAGAATTTCTCCCATTCCTCCGGTGTTTTTCCTTTGATCTCATAAAGTACCGAAGATATATTGCCGCAATTGCTGCGAAGGGAACCATCTCCGACCCGACTGTAGCCTCTCATCAACGAAGGAACCGGATCAAGAATAAACATTCTGGTCAGGGAAGTCTGCACCTTCTGTATTTTTTCAATGGTCGTCTGGTAATTCTCGGTATCCACTGGAATCCTGCTTTGCATCTGAGACAATACAGACATACTGCGCAGAACCCGGCATTGGGGATTACTTCCCCGCTTTCCATTTGTATATTCTACCACGATATCGCCGCTCCCCACTTCCGAAGCAACGGTTTTAAAAATGGCTGTGGCATTGGATGCATCCACCTGGGCATTTTTTACCAGATAAAGAGATTCTTCATCCACAGTAATTCGCCCAGCCGTATTGATGCGGATTCGATAGAGCAGATCATGCTTTTCATCCCAATCAATGGTACACCCCAGGAGAAAAGAATCTGCACCATAACGGCAGCAGCCCCTGGCACCGCCACGGATGATCCCTTCACTGTTTTTCGTACCATCAAAAATAACACTCAGATCTCTTCCCGTGGCAAGCTCAGAAAGGATATAAATTCCCTCTATGGCATTGCTTTTTCCGGACGCATTGGAGCCAATCAGGGTTGTGACCTGCTCCAGCCACAAAACCGCACGCTCATATCCCTTGAACTTTTCAAAAATAAAACCTTTAATCATCTTATGAGACCTCCTTCAGGAAAAGTATGGCGCATATTTGCGTTTACAATCCCTTTCTCCATTCCTAACGGCGCATTGCTTACCTGCAAGCATCTATACTGTATAGAATAGCATAAAATGCAATGATCCGCAATCCAAAAAGCGTATGTTTTGGAGGCTAAACCACAAAACAGCCCCTGCCGTCTGACAGGGGCTGTAATATTTTAAGGCTTAGTACATTCCACCCTGAGCGGCTGCGGCTGCTGCGGCAGCGTCGGCGGCAGGGTCGGGCTTGTCTACCACCAGAGACTCGGTGGTCAGGACGCAGGAAGCGATGGAGGCGGCGTTTTCCAGGCTGGAACGGGTCACCTTGGTGGGGTCTACGATGCCGGAGGCGATCATATCCGTGTATTCCTCGGTGTAAGCGTTGTAGCCATAGCCGATCTTGCCGGAATTTCTGATCTTCTCGAAGACCACAGAGCCATCCACACCGGCGTTCTGGGCGATCTGGCGGATGGGGGACTGGAGAGCGGCGGCAATGATGCGAGCACCGGTCTTCTCGTCACCATGGAGGGTGTCGATCAGCTCCTCAACTGCGGCAATGGCGTTGACCTGAGCGGTACCGCCACCGGCTACGATACCTTCCTCAACGGCGGCACGGGCAGCGTTCAGGGCATCCTCCACTCTCAGCTTCTGCTCCTTCATGGCAACCTCGGTCTGGGCACCCACCTTGATAACGGCGACACCGCCGGAGAGCTTTGCCAGACGCTCCTGAAGCTTCTCACGGTCATAGTCGGAGGTGGTGGT
This sequence comes from uncultured Oscillospiraceae bacterium, assembly GCA_964513605.1. Classification (GTDB taxonomy): domain Bacteria; phylum Bacillota; class Clostridia; order Oscillospirales; family Oscillospiraceae; genus Faecousia. The sequence continues at coordinate 144 of CAZENN010000073.1, read as the reverse complement.
GGCGATGGAAGCCCGGATGGTATGGGCACGGGCCTTGATGTCCTCGGGATCACCGGCACCGTCCACGATGGTGGTGGTATCCTTGGTGACCACGATCTGGCGGCAGCGACCCAGATCGGTCAGCTGTGCCTCGGTCAGCTCCAT
>CAZENN010000072.1:0-10604 GCA_964513605.1 uncultured Oscillospiraceae bacterium | reverse complement strand
CTGCCTGTGGGCTATACCGAGGACATCTTCTCCGCACTGGAAATTCAGGACGAGCTGCAGACCCGGTACACCTCCGGCACCGTCTTCCACGCCTTCCTGGGTGAGAAGCTGCCCTCCTGGCAGGCGGCCGCCGCTCTGGTGCGTAAGATCGCCCAGAATTTCAAGCTGCCCTATTACACCATGTCTCCCACCTATGCCGTCTGTGCCGAGCACGGCTACCTCAACGGCGAGCAGTACACCTGCCCCCACTGCGGTAAGAAGACTGAGGTTTACAGCCGCATCACCGGCTACTACCGCCCGGTGCAGAACTGGAACGACGGCAAGTCTCAGGAGTTCAAGGATCGGAAGGTCTACAACATTGACAACTCCAATCTGAAAACCGCCGCCCCGGCAGCACAGGCACCTGTGGCTTCGGAGCCGGTTCAGGAAGCCGCACCTGCGGCACAGGGGGCGTTGGTTCAGACCATCCTGTTCTCCCGTCTCACCTGCCCCAACTGCCGGGTGGCAGAGCAGCTGCTGAGCAAGTCCGGTCTGCCCTTCGAGAAGAAGATCGCAGAAGAGAATCTGGACCTGTGCCGGGAGCTGGGAGTCAAGGGCGCACCCACACTGGTCATCACCGATGGCGTGGGTCACAGCAACTACTACGGCGTTCCTGAGATCAAGAAATATTTGTCTTCCCTGTGATTCTTTCCTGTGTGCATCCTTTCCCAACATTGTGAGGGGATGCACACAGGTTTTTGCTATTTTATATGGATACCATGTTGACTTTCGGGTATAATTATCATATAATTTAGTTGAAAGGAGTGAGATATATGGCTAAGATTTCTACCAGCATCTCTTTGGATTCCGAGGTTAAGGAGCGCGCTGTCTCCATGTTGAACGATTTTGGGCTTGATCTGTCCACCGCTGTCGGCATTTTTTTGCGGCAAATGCTCCGGGAGCGCAGATTTCCTCTGGAAATGAATCTGAACACACCCAACGCTATCACGGTGGCAGCCATGCGTGAAGCAGAGGAAATGACCAACCACCCCGATGCTTATCGGCACTATCAATCGTTTTCTGAATTGTTAAAAGAGGTAGAAGCAGATGCTTGAAATCATCCCATCCAACCGCTTCCGGAAAGATTTGAAGCTGCTGATCAAACGAGGCTATAATATGTGCCTGTTGGAAGCCGTGATCGACCAACTGGCCGCCGGGAAACCTCTGGCGGAAAAACATCGGGATCATTTGCTGACAGGTGATTACGGTGGCTTTCGGGAATGTCACATTTTACCGGATTGGCTTTTGGTGTATCAGGTTCGAGAGGATGCCTTGGTTTTGTTTTTGTCTCGAACCGGAACACACAGCGATTTATTTTGATTCCGTCATCAGCGGAGCATTACGTTCAATGGAGGTTTACAAGCACCTATGTACGATATCATCATTGTGGGCGGCGGTCCTGCCGGATTGACTGCTGCCGTTTATGCCCGGCGAGCCGGAAAGCAGGTTCTGGTCATCGAGAAGAACAGCTTTGGCGGTCAGATCGCCTTTTCTCCCAAGGTGGAAAACATTCCCGGCACTGTTTCCATCAGCGGTGCCGCCTTTGCGGATGCTTTGGTGGAGCAGGCCATGAATTTGGGTGCGGAGGTAGAGCTGGAGACGGTGAGTGCCGTGGAAAAGACCGGGGGCGGTTTCCATGTCACCACCGAGGAAGGGAGCCGCTATGAAGGTGCCACGGTGATTCTGGCGGTTGGTGTCAAGCACCGGCTGCTGGGACTGCCGGGGGAGGAAGACCTGATCGGCAACGGTCTGTCCTTCTGCGCCGTCTGTGATGGTGCCTTTTATGCCGGTCAGGATACTGCCATGATCGGCGGCGGCAACTCCGCGCTGCAGGAGGCACTGCTGCTCAGCGAGGTCTGCCGGAAGGTGACGGTGATCCAAAACCTGCCCTGCTTCACCGGGGAAAAGACTCTTGCGGATGCGCTGACCGCCAAAGAGAATGTGCAGATCCTTTTCAGCACTCTGGTCACCGGCTATGAGCAGGAAAATGGCAGCCTCACCGGTCTGACGGTACGCAGTGAGCAAACCGGTAAGGAGCAGACCATTTCGGTGGACGGTGCCTTCCTTGCGGTAGGACTTGCCCCCCAAAACCAGCCCTTTGCCGACCTTGCCCAGCTGAACGACTACGGCTATTTCGCTTCCGACGAAGCCTGCTCCACCGTTACCCCCGGTCTGTTCGTCGCCGGAGACTGCCGCAGCAAAACCATCCGCCAGGTCGTCACCGCCGCCGCCGACGGTGCCACCGCAGCCATGGCCGCCTGCCGGTACTTAGAAAACCACGCCTGATCATAAACACACTGTAGGGACCGGCCTCTGGACGGTCCCTTGCTGCGTGGCGGTTTGTGTGAGGGTTGGTATTTTCGGAGGTGTTGCGGTTTTGGTGGTAATCGCAGGCAGTTCCGTGTATCCGGCGATGCGGCTTGTCGTAGACGGGTAGGACCGTCCGGAGGCCGGTCCCTACGAAAAAACCGACAGCCTGTGAGCTGGCGGTTTGCGTGAGGGTTGGTATTTTCGGAGGTGTTGCGGTTTTGGTGGTAATCGCAGGCAGTTCCGTTTATCCGGCGTTGCGGCTTGTCGTAGACGGGTAGGACCGTCCGGAGGCCGGTAGGACCGTCCGGAGGCCGGTCCCTACGAAAAAAACCGACAGCCTGAGCTGTCGGTTTTGTTTGCATTATTCGGTTCCATGAGCCAGCTGGATGATGGCTTCTGCCAGGACGGAGACGCCGTTCATTGCTTCCTCGTGGGTGTTTCCTGCGGAGCCGATCTCGGCGATGATGGCACCCGGGCAAAGGTCCTGATTGAACCGCTGCTTCCGCAGATCCAGCGAACGGGTGGAGCCGGGGTGCTCCTTTTCCATCAGTGCCTGGAGCTTTACCGCCACGCTGAGGTTTTGCTCCCAGTTGGGGTGCTCATAATAGCAGTCAGTACCCATGACCAGCATGACCTGTGCCGACTCCTGACCGTTGACGGTGGCAGAGGTTGCCCATTGGGTACCATCCGCGTACTCTGCCGCATCCCGGTGCAGGTCGATGACCAGCTTAATGGAGGGGGTCTGCTTCATATGCTCCTTCAATGCCTCCCGGCAAATATCATAGGATGCCTCATAATCGGGGTAATCATAATATTCCCGGTCGTGAATCGCATTTATTCCGGCGGCCTGAAGCAGACGGGTCAGCTCATCGCCAATGGAGATCATATTGACCTTTTCGTTGGTGGTGCGGTACTCGCCGCCGTCCTCCTCATACTCCATGCCTTCGGTGGGCGTAAAGGCCTCCGTGCCGTGGGTATGGATGATCAGCACAGTAGGCTCATCTCCGGTCAGATCCCATTGCAGGGACTGATTGAGCAGTGCGGGAATATCCGGGTCCCGGGAGCAGGAATATTTGAGCTGCACATAGGCACTGTCCGCCTCGGTGATCTTCACACCATTCTCCGGTTCGGTGGCTTCCGTTGCTTCCGTTGCTTCCGTAGAAGGCTCTGTGGAGGGCTGGGGTGCCGGGGTGGTCTCGATCGCTGCCGCTTCATCTGCCGGTACGGTTATTTCTTCACCGGTTTCCGTCAGATAGGCTGCCAGCTCCGGTTGGGCGAATACATCAAAGACACCGCCCATCGTACAGCTGCACAGGATTCGAAGCAGTACCGCCGCCAGAATCACCACTGCGCCGTTACGCAATGTTCGTTTGTTGATATCCATATTGTTACTCCTGTTCACGGGGTACCCCCGGCCGCCACTTGGGCCTGCCGCGCAAGGTCAGCCGCAGCTTCTGAAAAAAGCTGCTCAGCAGTGCGGCGCATTCTTCTTCCCGGACGCCGCTGACTACCTGTGGGTGATGATTATAATTCATGGAAAACAGATCGCAGACAGAGCCGCAGGAACCGGCCTTTCGGTCTGACGCTCCGTAAACCACCCGGGGAATCCGGGCGTTGATGATGGCACCGGCGCACATGGGGCATGGCTCCAGAGTCACATAAAGGGTGCATTCCCACAGCCGCCAGCCGCCTAAGTTGCGGCAGGCATCCGCAATGGCCTCCAGCTCTGCATGACCAAGGGCTGTTTTTCCGGTCTCCCGGCGGTTGCGCCCTCTGCCCACCACTTCTCCCCGGCGGACAATGACACAGCCAACGGGCACTTCCCCTGCCTCTGCCGCCTCTGCCGCCAAAGCAAGGGCCTGATCCATATAGTGAAGATCCTCCAAAGCTGATCACCTCATCCGTACCATGATACCTCATTGGACGGTACTTTGTCAAGAAGCATCCGCAAATATATGAGAACTATCGCAGAAAAAAGCCAAAAAAATCCCATAAGGTGGAGAATTGTACACAATTTATTTAAGAAATATTAAATTGTTAATTTTCACATTGTCCTCTAGCCGTAGACGGCAAACTGTGCTATAATGGGATGGAGTATACAGAGGAGTGTATCACTATGCTGGAATTGCTATCCCCGGCCGGGTCCATGGAGGCCCTGAAGGCCGCGGTTCAAAACGGCGCAAACGCCGTATATCTTGGGTGCGGCACCTTTAATGCCCGCCAGGGGGCTAAAAATTTTACCCCCCAAACGCTGATCGAGGCAGTCAAGTACTGCCATGTCCGGGGCGTTGCCGTCCACCTGACTCTGAACACCTTGGTCTCTGATCGGGAGACGGAGGAGCTGTGCGGTCTGATTCGCCATGCCGCCTCCTGCGGTGTGGATGCGTTCATCGTCCAGGATCTGGGCGTGGCACAGCTGTGTCGGAAGATCGCCCCCCGGGTGAGCATCCATGGCTCCACCCAAATGACCATCCACTCCCTTCCCGGGGTCTTGCTGTGTGCCGCCTGGGGGATGAACCGGGTGGTGCTGAGCCGGGAGCTGAGCCGGGATGAGATCCAATATATTACCCAGAATTCCCCTATTGAAATTGAAGTCTTTGCCCATGGTGCCCTGTGTATGTGCTACTCCGGGCAATGCTACCTCTCCGCCGCCATCGGTGGGCGGTCCGGCAACCGGGGACGCTGTGCCCAGCCCTGCCGCCAGAGCTATGGCTACGGTCGCTGGGAGAACCGGTTCCCTCTGAGCCTGAAGGACAACTGCCTGGTGGCTTATTTGAAGGAGCTGGAGGAAATGGGGGTGGCCTCCATCAAGCTGGAGGGGCGGATGAAGCGGCCGGAATATGTGGCCGCCGTTACCATGGTCTATCGCAAAGCGTTGGACACCGGCACCGTCACCCCTGCCATGATGGATACCCTGATGACCGCCTTTAACCGTCAGGGCTTTACCGACGGCTATTTCACCGGTCAGACCGGTCCGCATATGTTCGGAATTCGCAATGATAAATCTGAGGATGCCGCTTGGCTGAAAGGTATGCGGCAAACCTATGAAACCACGGAGAATGGGTTGGTGAACGTGAGCTTTCACACCGTCATCGATGCTGCCTCCAGTATGCTCACCGTCACCGATGAAGCAGGACACAGCTGTACCGTCCACGGGCCTCGTCCGGAGGCGGCACGGCGGCTTCCCTTGACGGAGGATGTACTGTGCGCTCGAATCGCCAAAACCGGCGGCACCCCCTACCACTGCACCCATGCCACCGCCGATATCGAGCCGGGGCTGACCCTTTCCGCCGCCGCCATCAATGGTCTGCGCCGGGACGCACTGGATCAGCTGACGGCCCTGCGGGCAAGACGGGACACGGCTGTGCTCCACAAAATGCGGCGCATCCCCCACTTCTCCGGCTTCCGGGGACATCCGGTGCTGACGGTGCAGATCACCACACCGGAGCAGGTCACCCCCCAGCTGCTGAAAATGAAGCCGGAGCTTCTGTATGTGCCCATCCATCTTCTGATCGAAAACCCCCAGTTCTGCCGCAATCTCATCCGCAGAGTTCGGGTGGCGGCGGTACTGCCCCGTATCTGCCATGACCGGGAGCTGGAGCAGCTGAGCCAGTGGATGAAAGCACTGCGTGGTCTTGGAATCCGGGACGTGCTGGTGAGTAATCTGGGACTGTTGCTTCCTGCCCGGGAAGCCGGAATGCAGGTCCGGGGAGACTTCGGTTTGAATCTTTATAACTCTGCCGCCGTCAATGCCGCAAGGGAACTGGAGCTGGCGTCCGCTGCCCTGAGCTTTGAAATGACCCTGCCCCAGATTCGGGACGTGAGCAAGGCAGTGCCCTGTGAGCTGCTGATTTACGGTCGTATGCCCCTGATGGTCACAGAAAACTGCATCTTTCGGAGCAGGACCGGTGCTTGCAGCTGTCATCAGGGCAGCATTCGCCTGACGGACAAGACCGGTGCGGATTTCCCGGTGATCCGGGATGGCAGCACCTGCCGCAGTGTGATTCTCAACGGAAAAAAGCTCTACTGGCTGGATCGCCGGGATGATCTGACGAAGCTGGGCATCTGGGCAGGACGGCTGTTCTTCACCACAGAAAACGCCAAGGAAGTGGATCAGGTGCTCAATGCCTGTATCCGTCCCACTCCCTTCGACCCCGGGGCATGCACCAGAGGGCTGTACCTGCGAGGCTTGGAGTAATATGGAACAAAGAGGTAATTTGCAATGAATTTGATTCTGGCTTCCCAGTCGCCTCGGCGGCGGGAGCTTTTGGGATTTTTCCGTATCCCCTTTACGGTTCGGGTTGCGGATATTGACGAGACCATGGACCCCAAACTGCCTCCTTTCACGGAGGTGGCACGGATCAGCCGCAAGAAGGCTCTGGCGATTCCGAGAGAGCCGGAGGATGTGGTCATTGCCGCCGATACCATTGTGGTGTGTCGGGGGGAGATCTTGGGAAAGCCCCGTACCAAGGAGGAAGCGGTGCGGATGCTCACATTGCTCTCCGGGACAGATCATCAGGTCATGACCGGTATGACGGTGCTCCGGGGCAATGAGGAACGGGTGTGCACTGAGGTCACAGATCTGCACTTCCGCCCCCTGTCCAGAAAAGAGATCGATGCCTACGTTGCCACCGGAGAGCCGATGGATAAGGCTGGTGCCTATGGGATTCAGGGTGGTGCCGCGCTATTTTGTTCCCGGATGGTGGGGGACTATTATAATGTAATGGGACTTCCGGTGTGCCGCTTGTCGGAGCTTTTGAAGGAGCTGGCACCGGAGCTGATGGGAGATATGCTATGAGACATTTTTTCAGCACCCGAGTCCGGGTGGTTTTGATCCTTGCGGTGCTTCTTGTCATTGGACTGGTGGTCGCCGGCAGCCTGACGGATACCAGCATCCCCAATATGGTGGTTCAGGGGGTCCTGACCCCACTGCGCTCCGGTGCCAATTCTTTGGTCAATCAGGCAGAGAAGATCTATAATTATATGTTCCGCTACGAAGCCCTTCAAGCCGAGAACGAGGCACTGAAGGAGGAACTGGCACAGCTGCGGGAGGACAGCCGCCTTGCGGACTCCATTGCCCGTGAAAACGACCGGTATCGGGAGATCCTGGGACTTCAGGAATCCAACCCGGATTATGAGCTGGTGGATGGCTACATCATCACCCGAAGCTCCACCGACTGGAACAGCACCTTCACCATTGACAAAGGCACCTCCTCCGGCATCGAAACGGGGATGTGCGCCATCACCTCCAACGGCGAGGTGGTGGGACTGGTGACGGAGGCAGGCAGCAACTACTGTGTGGTCAAAACCGTGCTGGACTCCTCTTTGGAGATCAGTGCCACCATCGCCTCCAGCGGTTACAGCGGCATGGTTCAGGGGGGCTACTCCACCGGTGCCGAGGGATTGCTGCGGATGAATTATCTGCCCAGCTCCTCCGTCATCCGAAACCGGGATCAGGTGGTCACTGCCGGTTCCACAGTCTACCCCCGAAATCTGATCGTTGGCTATGTGGTAGATGCCGGCATTGGTGACAGCGGCGTTGCCAAATACGCTGTGCTGGAGCCTGCGGCGGATATCGACAATCTGGAGCAGATCTTCATCATTACCGGCTACGCTCAGGAGTGATACCATGTTCAAACGTAAGAAAAACGAATTTCGTCCGGATCGTCCCAATAACGATCTTTTGGGCAAGATCATGCTGACCAAAAAGCAGAGCAAGACTCTTCTGCGATGGGTGCTGTTCAGTGTGGTCTGTCTGGTCGTATTGCTGATTCAGGACGTTCTGATGAGCCGCCTGGAGCTGTTCGGTGCCACCACCGATCTGGTGCCTGCGGTGATCTTTACCATCTGCATTTTGCAGGGCGGTGAGAGCAGCTGTATTTTTGCCCTGATCGCCTCTGCCATCTATCAGTTTTCCGGTTCTGCCCCCGGTCCTTACTGCATCGTGCTGATCACCTTTTTGTCGGTTCTGGCGGCGATCTTCCGTCAGGCCTACCTGCGCAAGGGCTTTTCCGCGCTGATGTTGTGCGCGGCAATTGCCATCGTGCTGTATGAGCTGGGTATTTTCGGCATCGGTGTTTTTCTGGGCAGCACCACCTTTGACCGGATCGGACGTTTGATGATCACCACCGTGCTCACCACCCTTCCCCTGCCGGTGCTCTACCCTATACTTTTGTCCATTGGTAAAATTGGAGGCGAAACATGGAAAGAATGACCCGTTTTCGTGCCGGTATCCTTTTGGCTTTCTTTTGTATCGTGGCAGGCTTCTTTGCGTTCAAGCTCTACAGCCTCCAGATCATTGAGACCGGCGGCGATACCAACAACGTCACTACCTTCGAGACAAAGATTCGGGTCAAGGCCACCCGGGGAAATCTTCTGGACACCAACGGCAATGTGCTGGTCAGCAACCGGGCAAGCTATGATCTGATCATCAATCATTATGTCCTGACCAGCTCTGCCACCCCCAACGCTTCTTTATATCAGCTGGTGCAGCTGTGCAAGGAGCGGGGCATTGAATACGATGATCATCTGCCCATTTCCAAAACCACCCCCTATACCTATACCCTGGATGATTACAACACCACATGGCAGGAGCACTTCCAGACCTTTCTGATTGAGCGGGGCGACCTGGACTCGGATATTTCCGCCGCCTTGCTGATGCAGACCCTTCGGGAGAGCTACGGGATCCCGGAGGATTGGAGCGATGAGGATGCCCGTCTGGTGCTGGGTCTGCGCTATGAGCTGAGCCTGAGAAACTATGTGTCCAGCCTGAGCAGCTATGTGTTTCTTTCCGATGTGGACAGCAGCACGCTGGCAGCGGTGCTGGAGCTGAACATTCCCGGTCTGAGTGTGGAGACCGCCACCGTCCGGCAGTATAATACGGCTTATGCCTCCCATATCTTGGGATATGTGGGTGCCATGAACGCTGAGCAATGGGAGGAGTATAAGGAAAAGGGCTACTCCATGGATGCCTTGGTGGGACAGGCAGGTCTTGAAAAGGCTTTTGAGGAATACCTTCACGGCGTGGATGGCACCCGTGTGGATGTGGTCACCAAGGATGGAACGCTGGTGCGTTCTTACTACACCGAAGAGCCTCAGGCCGGGCAGAATGTTCAGATCTCCATTGATCTGAACCTTCAAACTGCCGCAGAGGAAACCATGGCAACCACCATCGCCAACCTGCGCGACCCTGAGATCAACACGGAGGAAGACGGTCAGGATGCCGGCGGTGCGGCGGTTGTGGCTATGGATATCAAGACCGGTCAGGTACTGGTCTGCGCCAGCTATCCCACCTACGACATCTCCACCCTTTTTGAAAACTACAACGACCTGCTGGAAGCGGAGCTGCAGCCCCTGTTCAACCGGGCACTGCAAGCCACCTATCCTCCCGGCTCCACCTATAAGATGTCCATGACCGTGGCAGGCATTGAAGCCGGTGCCATCGGACGCTACACCAACATCGTGGATCAGGGTATATTCACCAAGTACGCAGGCTTTAGTCCCCGCTGTCTGCGTTATACCAGCAGCGGCAGGACCCACGGCAGTATTGACTGTACCGATGCGCTGAAGGTCTCCTGCAACTACTTCTACTATGTGCTGGGTGATATGCTGGATCTGGAGGATATCGACAGCACCGCCAAGGGGCTTGGACTGGGAGAATACACCGGTGTGGAGCTTTACGAAGCACTGGGACACCGTGCCAACGCAGAGACAAAAGCGGCACTGTATACCGGTGACGATGCCCGGTGGTATGTGGGTGACCAGGTTCTGGCATCCATCGGTCAGTCCGACAACAAATTCACCCCCATGCAGCTGTGCAGCTATGTGACGGCCCTCGCCAATCAGGGCATTCGCTACCGTGCTACCTTCATGGACCGGGTGGTTTCCTCAGACTACCGCAGTGTGGTTTATGAAAATTCCCCGGAGATCCTCAGCCAGTTTGATATGTCGGATGAGGCATACGAGGCGATCTCCACCGGTATGGAGAAATGTGCCCATGAATCCGGCGGTACGGCACGGAAGATCTTTAAGGATTACCCCGTCACCGTCTGCGCCAAGACCGGTACTGCCCAGACCGACATTCCGGACTCCTCCGACAACGGTGCTTTCGTCTGCTACGCCCCTGCCGAAGATCCCCAGATCGCTGTTGTGGTCTACGGTGAAAAAGCTGGTCACGGCAGCTCTCTGGGCGATATCGCCAAGGCTGTGCTGGACTCTTACTTCAACATCAACAGCAGTGCGGAGACAGTCACCGG
>CAZENN010000071.1:0-10638 GCA_964513605.1 uncultured Oscillospiraceae bacterium | reverse complement strand
TTTCAGCGGCAGCTTTTCTTATCGTTTCTTTACTTGGAAGCCTTGACCAGCTCGGCGGTATCCTGAGCGATCATCAGCTCTTCGTTGGTGGGGACTACCCAGACCTGAACCTTGGAGTCAGGGGTGGAGATCAGCATTTCCTTACCCTTCACCTGATTCTTCTCCTCGTCCAGCTTCACGCCCAGGAAGCCCAGGTAGGAGCAGACGGCACTGCGGGTGTTGGGACCGTTTTCGCCCACACCGGCGGTGAAGGTCAGAACATCCAGACCGTTCAGGGCAGCAGCATAGGCACCCACATACTTGGCGACCTCGTAGCAGAACTTATCCAGAGCCAGGCAGCAATCCTCATTGCCCTTAGCGGCACCGTCTTCCAGATCACGGAAGTCGGAGGAAACGCCGGAAAGTGCCAGCACGCCGGACTTCTTATTCAGCATATTCAGGCAATCGTCCACGCTCATGCCGTACTTATTGCAGATGAACTGGACCACAGCGGCATCGATATCGCCGGAACGGGTGCCCATGGGAACACCGGCCAGAGGGGTCAGACCCATGGTGGTATCCTGACACTTACCGTCCTTCACAGCGGCCATGGAGGAACCGTTGCCCAAGTGGCAGTTGACCATCTTAAATTCCTTCTTACCAACCAGCTCAGCGGTGCGGCGGGCAACATACTTATGGGAGGTACCATGGAAGCCATAGCGGCGGATGTTGTCATTCTCATAATACTCGGTGGGGATGGCATAGCGGTATGCCTTGGGGGGCATGGTCATGTGGAAAGCGGTATCGAAGACGGCGACCTGGGGGGTGCTGGGCATGACAGCCTGGCAAGCACGAATGCCCATCAGGTTGGCGGGGTTGTGCAGGGGGCCCAGGGGGATGCACTTTTCGATGGCTGCGATGACCTCATCATTGATGATGCAGGAATCGCTGAACTCCATACCACCATGGAGCACACGATGCCCCACAGCGTCGATCTCGTCCACGGACTTGATGACACCGTACTCGGCATCCACCAGAATCTCCAGGACAGCGGCAATGGCCTCGGAGTGGGACGGCATGGGAATGTCCTTGACCACCTTATTGTCCCCTACCTTATGAGTCAGGCGACCATCGATATAGATCCGCTCGCACAGACCCTTGGCTGCCACATCACCGGTATCCGGATTCATCAGCTGATACTTCAGGCTGGAGCTGCCAGCGTTGATAATGAGAATGTTCATTGGAATCTCCTCCTAAATAATGATTTTCATTTATCACATTTTGTGTTATGATAGCATCAATGTATATTTTATACGATATTGCGAAAATTCTCAACCCCTATCTCAGAATTTTTTCACATTGGAGGGATTTTTTTGAAAACTGTGGGGATCATCTGCGAATATAACCCCCTGCACAATGGTCATTTAAAGCAATTGCGGCTTGTGCGACAGATGGGCGGCGAGGGAATCGTCTGTCTCATGAGCGGTAATTTTGTCCAGCGTGGTGCCCCTGCCATCCTTGATAAATCCCTTCGGGCTGCCGCCGCCATTGAATGTGGCGCGGATCTGGTGCTGGAGCTGCCGGTTACCGCTGCCCTATCTTCTGCGGAGGGCTTTGCACGGGAGGGGGTACGGCTGCTGGGAGGCTTTTGCGATCATCTGTGCTTTGGGGCAGAGACCGGGAATGTTGATGCTCTGAATACCCTTGCTCAAGCTCTGCTCAGCGAAAGCTTCCCTCCTGCCCTGCACCGGGAGCTGGAAAAGGGCAGCTCCTTCCCTGCCGCCCGGACTGCGGCACTGGCATCCCTCGGACTGGACGCTTCCATTTTAAATACCCCCAATAACATTCTGGCGGTGGAATACTGCAAGGCCATGATTTCCGATGGCTGCCTGATGAAGCCCATGGTCATTCACCGGGAGGGCAGCTACCACGACCGGGAAGCAGACCCCAAAAATCCCTCCGCCACAGCAGTGCGGAAACAGATGATGGAGGGAAAAAGCTGGCAGTATCTGGTCCCGTCAGCGGTTTACGAAAGCTTCCTTAATGGTCGGCTTCACAGTCTTGCCGCCGGAGAACGGGCAGTATTAGCACGGCTTCGAACCATGTCGGATGATGAATTTGAAGCTCTCCCCTACGGCTCAGAAGGATTATGGCGCAAGCTCATGCACGAAAGCCGCCGGTGTTCCCGGTTGGAGGACATTGCCGCCGCCGTCAAATCCAAGCGTTACACCCGAAGCCGCATCGACCGGATGATCCTATGCGCTTTCCTCGGATTGACCGAAAAAGACCTGAACGCCCCTGCCCCCTACGCACGGGTACTGGCATTGAATGACCGGGGGCGTCAGCTTTTGAAGCAAGCACGGCAATTCGGATCTTATCCCAATATCGGTCAGTCAACACAGGATCCCTATGAAGATCTGGAAACGCGCATCGATGATCTTTACGGGCTCTTTGCCGAAGGAACGCCGGAGGCACCGGGGCGTGAGGCGCGCAGAAGAATACACTATGCAAAGGAATTATAAACCCTGAACTGCACTTCCCGACAAGGCTTGCATAAACTGTCCTATAAGCGTTTATGGCTTATATTTTCTTTTCGGGAGGTATTACCATGTCCGAACAATGTCAGCAGCCGCTGCAATGCAGACCGGAGGATCTGCATGAGGCACTTGCCATTCACACCCGAAAGATCACCGACAGCTGCCGGGATAAGGATTGCATTGAGGATCTGCGGGTCTATTTGACCAAAAGCTCTCAATGCGTTCTGGACACCGCCGCCGGTGCCAGGGTTCGCTGTGCGGATCTGATCTACACCTACATTGATGTGGAGCCGGTGGCCTTCGATCGGAATCACTACTGTATCGATGTGACCTTCTACTACCGCATCCTTGCTGATGCTACCGTTGGTGCCGCCCGTCCTGCGGCTCTGTATGGTCTGGCAGTCTTCTCCAAACGGGCAGTACTCTGCGGAGAGGACAGCAGGGCGCACATCTTCCGCAGTGACACTCGCTTGGGTGAACCGGACGGTCTGACCATTGCCAGTGCCAACCGCCCCACCGCTGTGGTAGAGGTACTGGATCCTATGGTCCTCAGCTCCAGGGTTAAGGAGGTCTGCGACTGTCCCTGTCAGGATAGTGTACAGATTCCTTCCTGCATCCGCAATATGTTTGAGGAAGAGCTGGTACTCACCGGAGACCGCCGCCGTCTGTTTGTGACTCTGGGGCAGTTCTCCATCATCCGTCTGGAACGGGATGCCCAATTGGTCGTGCCGGTGCTGGAGTATTCCCTGCCCACCAAGGAATGCTGCGACAATCCGGGCTGTGCGGAGGATCCCTGCGAAATGTTCAGCCGCATTCCCTTCCCTACCGCACAATTCTCCCCCAGAGGCTGTGACAAACCGGAGCACGGCGACAGCTGCTGCGGCTGCTGAATACCGCACAAAAAGTGAAAGGGGCTGCGTTGAGCAGCCCTTTTTCCATACCGCCTCAAAATTTCTATTCGCAATTGCAATTTACCAAAGGAAGTGGTAAAATAATTAAGCCGTACAATTTTTAACAAAGAATGATGGTTGGTTTTTTAAGGGGTAGTGTACTTTTTATGACTTTTTAATATATCGATATTGGAGAAGACAAAATGAAAAAAATTTCAGTGGTGTTACTATCTATAACTATGATTTTGGTACTTGGTGCTTGTAATACAGCCGGGAAACCAATTGATACAATTGAAAACACGAGCAACTATAGCACTAGTTCAACTGCAACAGATGTGCAATTGCAATCCGATATCCTTATAGATACGGAATATTATACAATAGAAGTTCCAAATTCTTGGAATGATGATAGTATTTATGAAATTGCAGACGGCGAAAATTACAACTATACTTTGAGTTTTTATGACAAAGCAAGTCACGAAGAAATAAATGGCGGATGGCTCTTTTCCATCAACCTGCTGACCGAGTTTGAGGACTATTCCAATCTTCCAGATTATGATATTTTAGGCAGCCTTGAGGTATATCGCATAGGTTCTTATAATATCGTTGTTACTTATCCTACGGACATACAGTATTCGGAGAACACTGCTGAAAAATATCGAGATATGTCGAGCAATATTTCCGACATACTTCACACCATTTCGTTCAAGAATGAATGTACCTTTTCAGAAGATCCAATACCAGTGGAGGAGAGCAACACAACGCAGGAATCTCTCAGCATGAACTTTTATGCCGAACTCAGCACTTATGTAGTATCGAGTTGTGTCAATTACACCGAATGGTGGGATGATCCTACGCTGTCATACACGAATCCAACTCATTATTATCTTGGGAATATTACGGTAGAGAACTATGCCGAAAAAATGAAACAGGCAAAACAGTTCGTTGATGGAGTATATAAAGCTGGCTATTGGGAAATTCGATATAAGGGATATGGAACAATATTGATTGGTCTTTATATTACACCCGATGATGAACTATACTTTTGTTACAAATACTGATGACAATGATTTGAGTAGAGAAAATGAGATTTTAAATTTCTATTTACATAGCGGCAATATATATGATATACTATTCGGAAAGACATTAAAAAACTGAGGTCAAAAAACATGGATTACATTGTTTTAGATATGGAATGGAATCAGCCCTGGCCCGGTTCTCCTTCTGCAAAAAAGGTGCTTCCGGTGTCCATTCGGGGAGAGATCATTCAGATCGGTGCCGTTCGTCTGACGGAAGATGGGCAGGTGGCCGATGAATTTCAGGTGATGATCCGTCCCAAGTACTATCGCCGTCTGAATCGCAGAGTCAGCAAGCTCACCGGCATCAAAGAAAGCCAGCTCAGGGATGAGGGCATCCCCTTCCCGGAAGCCATGGACCAGTTTTGCAGCTGGTGCGGCAAGGATGCGGTGTTTTTAACCTGGGGTTTTGATGACATCGGTATTCTCAGAGAAAATCTGCGTCTGTTTTCATTGGATGAAAGCTGGACGGAGACCTGGTACAATGCCCAGATGATCTTCAACGCCCAGACCGATGGCTCCACTTCTCAAAAAGCCCTGAAAACCGCTTTGGAAATCTTCGGTATTGAGCCCAGCCGTCCTGCCCATGATGCGCTGGGTGATGCCTACCACACCGCTTTGATCTGCGCACGGCTTGATCTGAAACGGGGGGCTCAGGAGTATCAGCAGGCATTAAAGAGCCATGACAACGGCTTTCACGGTGCTCAGCTGCCCGGCTGCATCTGTCGAAAGGTATTTTATGACTACCCGGACAAGCATGCCGCTCTGTCTGCCATGACAGGAGAGGAAAACCAGTGCCCCACCTGCGGACGGCAGATGCTGGGATCCCGCTGGTTTGCCCAGCCAGGTCATCGGTATATGGATCTGGCTACCTGCCCGGAGCATGGAAAATTTCTGATACGGGTTCGGCTGTCCGATCAACCCGACGGAACCGTGAGAGTCAGCCGATTGACCTATGAGGCCACTTCCGAAGCTGCCCAGGCCTACGCAAGACGGGCAGAAAAAGCCGACCCGGAAGAAAAGCGAGGCACCCCAAGACGGCGCAGACGCAGACGGTCTTCTGCCGCTGTGGAGAATAATGTGAATCATGGATGATGAAAATCGCTCCCAAACCTGTTATCGTTTGGGAGCGATTTGATTTTTGGCTGTAAGTTTACTGTTCCAGCATTTTAATGAGCTTGCCTAAGACCGGCTCGAATTTTGCGCCGTACCAGTGGTTTTCTTCTTCGGCGGTGGCACGGATGCACTCCATGGTGTAATCCGCGGCAATTTTTGCGGCTGTGAGGGCATCCTTTCCACGAACCAGTGCACCCACAAAGGCAGAGGCATAGATATCACCGGTGCCGTGGCAGCTGTTGGGCAGTAAATCGTGCTCGTAGTAGCTTTCCTGACCGTTTTCCAGTACTACGATCCCGGTAAAGCCTGGGCGGTAGGAAACGCCGGTCAGGATCACATTTTTACAGCCTAATGCGGTAAGCTTTTGCAGCATCTCATCGATGTAGGTTTTATCGTACTGAGTCTTGTACTCCATGCCGGTAAGGAAGCAGCTTTCTGTAATGTTAGGCACAATATAATCCGCCTTGGCACACAGTCCCTTCATTGCTTCCACGAACTCAGCGTCAAAACCGGGGTACAGCTTGCCGTTGTCCGCCATGGCAGGATCTACCACCTTGATGCAGCCCTCGGCGGCGGTAGCATCAAAAATATCCGCCACATAGCCGATCTGCTTTGTACTGCCCAGATAGCCGGTATAAATGGCAGAAAACCGAATCCCCTCCTTGACCCAGTGGTCCTTAATAGCAGGCATATCCTCCGTCAAATCCCGAAAGGTATAGCCACTAAACCCAGCTGTATGGGTAGACAGCACCGCAGAGGGCAGCACACAGGTCTCCAGCCCACAGGCAGACAGAATGGGCAAAGCCACCGTCAAAGAGCACTGACCCACGCAGGAGATATCCTGAATGGTAAGAATTTTTTGATAAGACATCACAATCATCCCTTTTTTGATTTTCATGCAATATCTTACCAGATAACTGGTGATAGCGAAATCTCCAAAATGATATAAAAATATATGACCAGTTCATGTTTGCTGTTGACATTTCACTTGTTGCAGCAAGTCCTTTCGTTTTATCAATAGCTTCTTTGGCGCAGAAGGCTGATCGTATAATTGCCCGGTCAGCCGACCTCCCAGAGAACCTTACATACCGGTCGGTATACGGCTCCTCCCTTGTTTGCGCCTTTACAGACTTGTAATGGCCACTCAAACTTAGGAAGATGCCGTCTCATTAAGAACGTAGCTTGTGCAAACTGCACGATAAATAGTTTCTTGAAGACCTCGAAGGGGGGTGTCATCCTAAGCGGAGTCGAAGGATCTATTTCTTCCTTAGCTGTTTCCGGCACGATACGTTAAAGATCTTTCGACTCCGTTCCGGATGACATGCTGGGGGTATACAAGACAAACTACAACTTATCAAACTGCGGGGTCGCTTCATTGTTGATTAGTATTACATTCCTTAACTGCATCCCAGATATTTGCGTCTGTTTTCTGTGAAGGCGCAGCAGAAGCGTGTCTTACCGCTTCTTCTATTGCCTTGTAGGACGGCTTTGATTGAGGTATTACAACTGTTCCTCCATCGGTAAGTAGAACGAATAATCTTCGCCGTTTGTATTCTGAAAAGAGCAGTGCCATCAATAGAACAACGGTGATAGCAAACATCGCACATAACAAAGGAGTTTGGCTGTTTGTCTGATTTCGAATAGGGTTATAGAAACCACTCGCAGAGCCATTAGCTGATCCGGTTGTCGGAACATATACCATATTTGTAAATCTAAAAAACACTGCATTTCCATATTTCTCTGTCAATCCGTTGACCACTGCGGTGGTATCTGGATCATCCAGTCGTTTTTGGTCAACATCCACTTCCACGCGATTTGTGGAGAAATATACGCCGACTGCCTTGAAGCCAATATCATCCTCAAGGTATCGCTCAACCTCAGCCTGAACGCTATACAGATAATGTAGTGCGTAAGTTTGGTAAGCGATTGCAACCGTATCATCATCTGCGATCAGATCCAGAATCTGTTTTGCTCCAGTGCGGCCTGCTGAATCATTGGTTACACCGAAGGTCAGAGCGTCCTCACCTCCGTCAGATGACCATACGCCGGTGATATAGTCAGGAAGTATATTTTGGCTTGTCCAGTATTCGTATAAGGCTCCGGCGTTTTCAAAACTCCCCACATCTTCCGCATGAGCATTGATGGGAACAATAAACAGAGTAAGAACACACAGTAAACTTGCAATAACTCGCTTCATATAGAACCTCCATCCAAGGTGTTTCGGAGCATTTTCAATGCCCTTTTGTATATTCGGTATGTAGCTGGTAAAGACTGATCCATTACTTTGGATATTTCCAAAAAGGTCAGGTCGGCATTCAAATGAAGTGCCAAAATCTGCCGTTCGCAATCCCCCAGCAAAGAAATTGCAGCATCCAAATCCAAGCGAAGATCTATTCCGGAGAGATCCTGCTCAGGACGGTTTTGAACATTGTCAATCTCGTCGTATTGCTTGTTTCTAAGGGCATTCAGTGCAAGATTGCGCGCCATCTTAAACACATACGCCCTTAGATTTTTTACAGAGGGGGCAGGCGGATTCGTGAACAGCTTGATAAACAAATCCTGGGTCAAGTCTTCTGCCATTTCTTTGGAAGCAACGATACGCCACAAAATAGTATATACAGGCTTTTTGTATGCTTCATAAAACAGGGTAAATGCTTCGGCATCTCCGGCTCGAATTGACGCAAAGAGTTCTATCAGCTTTTGGTTTTCCATGTTGCTCCCTCCTTTCATATACTATGACACATGAGAACGGTATTTTTTTCGGATAATGTAATTACTTTCTTTAAATTCTCATAACTTTTTCTCTTTTTTAGGGAAACCGCAGGCTCTATACTGCCTACGCCGTTCTCCAAAACCGCAAGCCCCAATTTTTAGAGCAAAAAAATTAGCGTTTCAAGGAAAAAACCTCGAAACGCTAACTTGGCAGGGGCACTAGGACTTGAACCCAGAGCCTACGGTTTTGGAGATGTTGACCCGTTGTGTTAGCTTGTGTTATTGTGTGGTTTTTGGTGTTATTTACTGCTTTTTAGTATAGAAAACATCCTATAAAAATTCGACTTTGTTACACCCCAACGGTAATTCATCGGCAAAAAATTAGATAATCTGTTAGACAGCTACAGCCAATCATATCCGATAAATAATACTTAGTAAGTCGCTTTGATAGCAGGGCTTCCCGCCTGTTATGAAAGGGGCTTATTCGCAAGGGTCACAGCTAAAGTAATAGGTCATTGTGCCGGAGTATTCGCCCGGTTCGCTAAGTCCCGCCAATTCCATTCCAAAAGGTTTCGCGGCTGTATCCGTGCCGGAGAAGATAGCTGCATCGAAAGATACCAATGGCACATTGCCGCCTACGGCGCAATTCAATTCGGTATTCTGGAACATACATTGGATTTCGTCAATCCCGTTCGTATGGGTCAAGGCAATTCCGCCGTATTCGTTGAGGTTGGAGATATAGACATTTATCGCATATCCGTCCTCCAGATTTGCTTGCGATACAGTTACTTCCGCTGTTCCCATATTTGCATTGATGGTGGCGGGAATTGAAATGCTGTATGTGCTGTAAAGGTGGGCGGTAACTTCCGATTCGCCAGAGCCGGAGCAGGGAGATTCCATAGCAAAAGCGGTGGTTGCACAGTTGGCAAGCAGAACAAGGGTCAAGCAAAGAGCAAGTAATTTCTTCATGGTATCGACCTTTCTTATGTAGAATTGATTTCCAATATGACCTCCCCGGTGTTCAACGCAAGCTTGTTGTCCAGAGTGAAGCACTCATAGACCAGGCGGCATTTGCCGTACACGCCCCGTTGCAGGGCTTGATTCAACATGATTTCCGATATTTGTTCGCCCGGTGCTAGGAAGTCAGATTGGTAGATTAGCGTATCATCGGACAAGTAGAGGGACAGTACAAAGTAACAGGCGTTTTGTTCTGGATTGTAGAAATCAACGGTCTGTTGAAGCTGCCCGGATTTCATGGTTATTCCCGTCATACCCGGTATTGTGATAGTGTTTTCTTGCCGTTCTCCGGCAGGGGTAAAGTCAAGTGTATTTTTCGGCGGCGTGGTGACCGTGGGTACTGTTCCCGCTCCCGTCCCGCAGCTACGGAGCAACAGGATAATTACCACAACCACCGCAAGCAGCACCGCCCCGGCAATCCGTTTATCTAGCTTGTATCCCACAAGTTTACCACCTTCCATGCAGTAAGATGGTCGAATTATACAGCGGATAACGAGCGCAGAACAGGAAAAGTGGGTGTGTCATTTCTTGCGCCATTTTCGGATAGTAGAATCATCCCCGGCAAAGGTGGCACACTCCCCGGACTTCACCCGCTCCTTGGTCGCATTGTCGTATTGGCAATAGGGCGTTACCAGGTCTGGAATTTCGGTATGTATACGGTCACAGCTTGGACAGTAAAAACGCCTAAGATTAAACGGCAGCTTGCGCCCAGATTCGTCCTTGATGTATCGGCGTTTGCTATCCTTAACCGCCATATCTCCACCGCAATCCGGGCAGATAACGGGGTGGTCACTATTTCGGATTTTTAGATACTGGACTTCCCAAAGGTCAATGCAGGTGTTTTGAATTATCCTATTCAAACGGATTTCTTCCCCTGTCTTTTTTTCATTATGATGCAGTAATTCCGGGCAATAATCATATAGTCTCCCTTGTAGCGGGTGTCACCCCCTTTGTGGGATGTAGTACCCCTTGCGGTTATTGTTGAATGGATAATTTCAAGAATTATTGAAGGGTCAAACCCTTATTTTTGAAGTGTGCAAATAACCATATTAGTTATATAATACTCTTGTCGCAAGACTCCTTTTATTCCAATGAGGTTCGCCCAGCAGCTTTCCTCTGAAAGGTTAAGTAACTAACCACTACGGCAACCACATCCGGATAGCGGTGGCAACCACATGCCGCTACCCAAACAAAAAATGACCACCGTACTCAGCTTTCAACTAGCTTGTGGCGGTGGTCTTTTTTATTACTATTTCTTTGTGCGCAAACTTTCAGCCAGACTACGCAATGCTGATATGTCCTTTTCGTCCA
>CAZENN010000070.1:0-10795 GCA_964513605.1 uncultured Oscillospiraceae bacterium | reverse complement strand
TGAATTTCTAAACTTTCTGCCACAAAGCTTTTACGGACTTTTACAAGTGCCTATATTTTATATTATTTTAATGTTTATGGGCTTAACACAGCAAGAGAGCATACGACCAATTGCCGCAGCGACCGACGGTCCGAAACAATTTTCAATTCGATGGGTAACTTGTTTTCATTACCGGCGTTGGGGCTTTCCGTATGTAAGGGACGCCGACCGCTGCTGTGCATTCGCTGGTCAAAGCCGTTTTTTGAAGATGCTAGCCATACAAATCGTAGGTTTGCTGGAAATAAGATTTTAGACGAATATAATCCGTTGAGTTGATGACTCCATCGGAGTTGCAATCCGCGGCTGTCCAGTAGACGCCCGATAGAGACATGTTTCTAAGGAAGTGACTCTTGATCAGCATATAATCCGTGGAATTGACCAGACCGTCGCCGTTCACATCGCCTTTCAGAATGATGGTCGCTCTCTGGCTGCTGTCCGCCTGCAGGTAGACTGTAGAGCCGGTGGTGACCACCGATGTGTTTGACAAGGTGCTTCCGTTCTTATCCAAAATCTCCACAGAATACCGGAACTGTGCCTTCACTGCGGCAACGGTGTGCTCATCGGTCACCTTGGTCAGCTGGGAGGATACCAGGCTCAGGCTGGAACCGCTGATCAGCTCAAAGGTATCCGCCTGACCGATCTGAATGGTTCTGATCTCCGTGACGGCGTAGTAGCTCAAACCGGAGGTGGTGGTGCACTTATAGCGGTAATAGAAGGAAGCCTTACCCTGAGCACCATCCGGTACGATGATGTTGCCGGCGGAGCACTGAATGCCCAGCGTATCTTCCACGATCACCACTTCGCAGGAATTGGTAATATCCGTCAAAACGTCGGCATAGGTAGAGGAAATGACCCGGCTGCCGGAATTCCAGTGGATGGACTCAATGTAATTCTTCGCCCACTGGCTGTAGTCGGTGGTGATACCGGCTACGCCGTCAATGATCAGGTTATCGAATTGGGTCTGATTGTTCAGCGTCCAGGGCCACAATGTCACGCCACGGTATGCCAGCTCCTTAATGACTGCGTCGCCCCATCCGCTGTAGCCGGGGTTACAGACACTGTTGTAGGGCTGAACGCTTTCCAGTACCTCATAGGTGGAATAAACCGGGTTGGTCTCGTCCAGATTTAACCAGTTCAGCCAGCCCACGGGGGTGCCGGGCGAAATATTTTTTGTGTAGGTCAGGTTTTGCTGAATGAAGGAGATGACCACCACCTGATCCCCGATATCGTACTTGTCGATCAGAGCGGTCATGGCATTTGCCAGGCTGGCGGTTGGGGGGTGCTTCATCTCGATGACCAGCTTCTGGTCGGAGTTCCCCTTGATGGTCTTGAAGTAATCCTCCAAGGTAGGAATGGGCTGGGACGCATAACCGGAATAGTAATCCACCACATAGTTTTTCAGCTGGGTGCTGGTCATTTCCGTCACCTTGCCGGAGCCGTTGGTGGTTCGGTCGATGGTCTCATCGTGCATGACCACGACCACACCGTCACTTGTCAGGTAGATATCGTTTTCCACCATATTGGCACCGTTGCTGTAGGCGGTCTGGGCACTGACGATGGTATTTTCGGGCGTAAGGGAGGGGTTGCCTCTGTGTCCGATGATATTGGTTCTGCGAACCTGGGTATTCTCACCGTAATAGGTCTGGTAGCAATACTCTGTAGTGGCTCTGTCCGGCGTGATCAGACCGTAGGGACCTTTGTTGGTCGCTGCCACGGAAGCCGTCTTACCGGAGCTGATGGTGAGCCAGACAGTCGAATAGCTGTCCTGGATTTGGGTAATGGCATCTCTGGAAGCGGACTCGGGGAGAATCAACACTCTTGCGCCGTTGGCAAGGGCATTGTAGCGAATGGTCTCCGGGTCAAAGCTGGTGTAGGAGGAATAATCCGCCACACCACGGATGTAGCACCAGTTGGCATAGGCTCTGGCCAGTACGGAAAGATCGGAGGAGACTGCATAGACATCTCGCTGGCATCTTCCCTTCAGGAAGGAGGCCAGACTGTCCGCATCGGTGTTGTCATCGATTCTAAAGGCCGGGATGACCTTGGAGCCCAGCTTGGTCAAAGCTTCGTCGGGGGTCACGGCACCGTCGCTGAATACGATCTTGGCAACGCCGTCCACCACGTCATACTTCATGATGGCGATGGCAGGGCAGTCGGTCAGAATGTTGTCAAAATCGGACTTGGTCTTCACCTCGGTGATCAGAGCCGGAGCCACAGTCAGACCCGTAGAAGGTTCTCTGACGTCCACATAGCCACCGGGGATGGCGTACATGGAAACGCTGGAGTAGTTGTATGTAAAGCTCACCCTCACATAGTCGATGGTCATGGTCAGACCTCTGACCTGGAAGCCCCAGGAGCCGTTGTAATAGGGCGTATTGGCTGCGCTGAGGACCTGAGTGCCATTGATGGAGAAGCTTGTGTTAATATTCTCCACATTAACATTGATCACATTGTAGCCGCCTGCGGCATGAGCCGTGGTGGAGCCTTGGTGGAGCACATTCCAGGTATTGTCCGGGGTTCTCTGGGCGATCTCAACGCCGTTCGATGCGGTTGCGTCATACCGGTAACAGCACTGGACATAGGGTGCCACATCGTTCTGTGCGCGGTACACGATCGACGCCCATTTGGTGCTGTCCACAGGAGCGGAAAGCTTGATGCTGGCTTCAAAGTTGGCATCACCGAATTCATCCAGGAACACAGGCAGCAGAACTCTGACATAGGCATCGGCACTGGCAGAGCCGTTCAGAACGAAGGTGCCGTTGATGGGATAGACCGTGCCGCCGTTGGTTTTCTCAGAAACCCGGTAATCGGTGGGACCTGTGGTAAAGTCGTTGGAATAGAGCTCATATTCCCTGGCTGTACTCTTCTTGGCGACAATGTATACATTCATGGTAGTATGACCATGGGTCGCCGTCAGGGTGTGGATACCCTCAGAGGTAGCGGTGTACTCGGTGATGACCTGACCGTCTTTTTTCCAGGTGATCTGGCTGCCGTCCACAGCGTAGGAGCCGTAGGTAAACTGGACGAAGCACTGATCCAGAAGGATGGTCTGACCGGCGTTACAGCCGATGGCAGGTCTGGACTTTGGCACATAGCATTTGACCGCCGTGTCCTTTTCCGCCGTGGTATCGCCCAGGGTGACCTTGACATAATCGATGGTCATCTTCAAACCTCTTGCCTGGAAGCCCATGGCACCGGTGACATAGGACTGCTCATCATAGCTGATCGCTGTCTCGCCATTGATCAGACCCGTTATATAATTATTCTGCATGACAAGGGCGTAGGTATTATAGGCACCGCTGACCTTATCCGTGGTGGAGCCTTCCTGCTGGACGCTCCAAGTGGATTGCGCCGCCACATTTTTCTGAGTGATCTCCACACCGTTGGTAACGGTGGCATCGTTTCGGATACAGAACTGGATGTAGGGATAGTCGCTGTTCTGGACTCTTCCCATCAGGGCTGACCACTTCTTCGTATCCGTGGCGTTGGTATCCATATAGCTGGCTTCCAGCTTAAAATCACCGAAGTCATCCAGGAAGCTGGGCAGCAGGACTCTCGCATAGGAACTGGCGGAGGAGGAGGCGTCAATGATGTAATGACCGGCACCGTCACAGTAGGCATAGGCACTGGTCTGCTGGACAATGCGGAAATCCGAGGGAGCAGTGTCGAAATCGTTCCGGTAAAGGACATACTCGCCTTCCGTCAGGTTTCTCGTTACCACATAGATATTCCTGGTGGTACTGCCGCTGGTGGCAGTCAAAACCGTGACACCGGCGGCGGTGGGGGTGAAGGTGGTGATGGTGCTGCCGTTTCTTTTCCAGGTAATGCCGGAGCCTGCGGTATAAATGGCATTGGCAGTGAACTGAACATCACAGGATTTCAGATCGATGGTCTCACCGATATCTGCCCGGATGGCAGGCTTGCCGAAGCTGACATCACTGGATGTATAAATGGGGTCGTTTCCATCCAGACTGACCTCAACGTAATCCACCATCAGCTTTGTGCCTCTGGTCTGAATGCCGAAGCAGCCGGCGGCATAGGCAGTATTGGAATATTCCAAAACCTCATAGCTGTTGACCTTGAACACCGAATTGGTGCCCTTGACGGTGACGGAGCAAAGGTTATAGTCCGACTTGTAGGCATATCCAAAGGAGGACTTTTGGTAAACAGTCCAGTCACTCGTGTCAGCGGAGTTCTTCCGGGAGATCTCAACGCCATTGTCAGCCGTGGCATCCCGGCGCAGGCAGACCTGATAATAGGGCTGATCCGAGTCCTGGACGCGGTACATCAGAGAGGCCCATTTCTTATCATCCGTTGCCGAGGCCATCTTCATGCTGGCTTTCAGCGTCGCATCGCCAAAGGCATCCAGAAATTCCGGAAGCAAAACCCGAATGTAGGAGGATGTGCTGTTGGAAGCGTCCATGATATAGTTACCGTCGCTGACGTAGACACTGGTGCCGCTGGATCGCTCAGGAATACGGATGTCAGAGGGGGCGACATCAAAATCGTTTCGGTAGAGAACATATTCTGTTTCTTCAGGATCTTTCGCCACCACATAGATGGTCTTTGAATAGCTTCCGTATTTTGCGGTGAGGGCGTAGGTGCCTCTTTCGGAAGGCGTAAAGACATAGACCGTTGACCCGTTATAAGTCCAAGTAATGCCGCTTGTCGTCATCGCCGAGGAAGCGGAAAACTGGACACCGCATTTGCCCAGG
Source organism: uncultured Oscillospiraceae bacterium (assembly GCA_964513605.1). Taxonomy (GTDB): domain Bacteria; phylum Bacillota; class Clostridia; order Oscillospirales; family Oscillospiraceae; genus Faecousia. The sequence continues at coordinate 6,041 of CAZENN010000070.1, read as the reverse complement.
TCCACAACATCGCCCACATCACAACAGATGGCAGGCTTAGAGAACTTTACATTACAATAAAGACCTGCCACACTGGCCTCGGACTCCACAGGAAGGGAAAACGGAACCATAGAAATGACAAACATCACAACCAGCACAAAAGAAATGACTGGTTTTAAAATTTTCTTTGCTTTTTTAGACCACATCGCCTATCACGCCTTTCTCCTGATCTCGCTGAATAAGCAGGGCATCGATCACGGTGCCGTAAGCATTATATCTCACTTTTAATTATAATAGCATTTTCCAAATTGTCAATACATTTTGACGGCTTTTCGTTTGTTTTCAGCGTATTTTTTGTACGCTTTCACAAACTAATGGGAATTCCAAAAAGCTGCCGCCACCGGCATTGCGGCGTATCATACCAGCCCCGGCAATAAAAAAGCCTGTCATCCTTCGACAAGCGAAAAATGACAGGTATTTTTATACCGGTTCTTAATAAAACGTGTTCGTTTTACGGGGCGCGGTTTATAACATATCTCCTATATGGCTGTGGGCTTCGTCACACTGGGAATGGGTCGGTGCCTCCCGTTTCACGCCGCTGACCTGATACATCCGGCTGTTGGAGATCATGACCTCCACCTCAAAATAGGGGTCAAACAGCTTTTTCAGCCGATCCGCCGGCATAAGACCATTGGATATCTTGCTGGCGGCACCTTTATGATGACCGTCAATGGCTTCCCGGCTGGCACCGTGGGCAATGGTCAGCCGTCCGTCCTCTTTGAGCAAGGATGCCAAGGTCTTGATCAGATTCTTGGGGTCGGGAAAGTGAGGGAAGGCATTATATACCACGATGCGGTCAAACCGCTCCGGGAACACCGCCTCCTCCACATCGGCGCAGATCACCTGTACCTTGGGTTCCGTCTCATACTTCCCGGCGGCGATCTTCGCCATTTTCGGTGAAATATCCACACCGGTGACAGCGGAAACGCCCCGGCGCAGGTAATACTCAAACATCACACCGGTGCCGCAGGCCACGTCCAGAACCGTCATGCCCTCCCCCACCTCTGCGTGATCCAGAATTTTCTCAATAATGGTGTCGCTTTTGATCATCTGCCCATCCCAATCGGCGGCACAGCGGTCAAAAAATTCAATGACATCCTTTTTATCCATACTTCCTCCATTTTTATATTGGAATCCGTCATTATTCATCAAAAAACGTTCCGGTATCCACCCTTTGATACCCTCCAAAGCTGGAAGGACAGCTGAAAATTTCCTCTGCCAGCTCCTGACCAAGGAACATCTTCGTGATCTCGTTGGTCTTTTCCGTCATATCCACATCCTCAAACCGCTCCGGATACACGGTCTTCGCCGCGAACCAGGTATTGATGAGGGCAATTTCAAAATTGGTATAGTAGGCGTTGTATGCCATTTCCAGATAGACCTCGCCACTGTTCCATGCCTTGCACTCGTCAAACATGGCAGGATCTTCCTGATAAAGGGGCTTGATGTTCTTCACCGCGGCGGCATCCAGGATCATAATGTCCATCTGCTCCCCCAGCTGGATGAATTTCTCCTCCTCAATGGGTCCAACCCCCTCCATGCCCAGATCTCGCAGCACATTCCGTACGCCTGCCACCTCAAAGGAAACGTAGTTTTCCGCAGTGGTCAGATGATTCGTGGTGCCCCAGTTGCCCAGACCGCCGATATAGACATTGGGCTTTTCGGCTTCGGGGATGGCTTCCGTCCTGCCGGTGATGGCAGTTTCCTGTTCCTGAACAAAATCCAGCAGTTCCCGTGCCCGATCCTCCTTGCCGAACAAAACACCCAGCAGATTCACGGACTCTTCAAATTTTTCGTCAAACACGCCCCGGGAACCGGTACGCAAGGTGATCACCGGCACCCCCAGCTGCTGCTGCAAAGCGTCTGCCTTTTGCACGTCCTCAAACTCGGAAATGACAATATCCGGGTCGCAGGACAAAATCTTTTCCGCCTCCGCGGACTGTGCCATCGGGCCGCCCACGCCGCAGGAGGGCAGGGTGCTGAAAACCTCGGCATATGCCATCACATAGGGGCGAGCCGTATCATCAAACAGGGTGGGACGCTCCGCCAAAGACAGATTGTCAATATCCTCCACACCGCACAGGGCGTTCACGTCCCCGATATAGCTGTACATTCTCAACGCACCGGCACCGACGCAGACCACCCGTTTATAGCTGCCCGGCTCCACCGCCACAGTCCTCCCGATCATGTCGGTGATGGTGTTTCCGCTTTCTTCCGTTTCATCGGATCTGCCGCAGGCACACAGCCCCAGCACCAGCACCAGTGCCAAAATACCGCTCAGCAATCTCTTAACAGGCATAACGCTGTCCTCCCAAGACAATTTTTCTTCCGTTCAGCTCTAAGATCTGTACATCCAGATCATAAACATCCTTGATGACCTGTTCGTTGACCATCTCTTTTCCTCCGGCGTATCGGATCTCGCCGTCTTTCAGGAAGAAAAACCGATCTCCAAATTCCAGTGCCTGATTCAGGTCATGGAGGGAGGACAAAATGCTGATATTCTTCTGCTTCGCCAGCTTTTTCGCCTCTGCCATGATCAGCTGCTCGTTGGCAATATCCAGATTTCCCGTGGGCTCGTCGAAGACCATCAGCGTCGGCTCCTGCGCCATGGCACGGGCAATGGCGATCTTCTGCCGCTCACCGCCGGACAGCTCCTCCACATTCCGGTGGGCGTAATGCTCCAGCTTCATATCCGCCAGCAGACGCTCCACCGCCTCATAGTCTTCCCGACTTGCCTGTAAGCCGAAATGGGAGATCCGCCCCATGAGTACCGAATCAAAGACGGTAAGGGCACCGAATTGGATGTCCTGCGGCACATAAGCAATGCGCCTTGCCCGTTCCCGCCGGGACATATTCAGCAGGTTTTCCTCTCCCAAACGGATACAGCCGCTTTTAGGCTTATGGATACCCAGAATATTTTTGAACAGCGTGGTCTTGCCGGAGCCGTTTTTTCCCAGCAAAATACCGATTTCCCCCTGCTTCAGTTCCAACGTGGCACCGTTGAGCACCGGTGCGCCATGACGGCTGTAGCGGAAGGTCACATCTGCACATTTCAGCATCGGCGGTTCTCCTTTCCGGAAAAAATGATGGCGATAAAGAAGGGCGCGCCCAATAGTGAGGTGATGGCACCCACAGGAAGTGCGCTTCCGCCGCCCAGACACCGGGACAGCGTATCCGACAGCAGCAACAGTAAACTGCCGGTCAGACAGGAAGCAGGAATGGTGACCCGGTGATCCTGCCCCAACAGCTTCTTGGTCACATGGGGACAAATGACCCCCACAAAGCCGATGATGCCCAGAAAGGACACGCACACCGCTGTGATCAAGGAGGCCAGCAGCAGGGAAATAAACCGCAGCCGCTCCACATGGATGCCCATGGTCTTTGCGGCAGCCTCGCCGCTGAGCAGGGCATTATACCGCCAGGACATGACCATAAAAAACGCCACGCCCAAGAGCACCACCGCCAGCATGATCAGATCGGTGCGGTAGGTGGCACGTCCCAGATCACCGAAGCTCCAGACCACTGCCGCCGACAGACCCACATCCGTTGCGTAAAACTGGAGCATGGTGGTGGCAGCGTTCCATGCGGAACCAATGGCAATGCCGGAAAGCACCACCACATTGGGAGAAAAGGATTTAAGTTTACATAATCCCAAGATAAGCAGCACGGAAGCGGTAGCAAAGACAAAAGCCGTCACACCGGTGGCATAGGGATTGGTGCCGATCTCAAAGCTTCCCACTGGCGACACAAGCCCACCGCCAAAGGCAATAATGGACAGGTTGGCACCGAACACCGCACCGTTGGAAACCCCCAGTGTGGAGGGGGATGCCATGGGATTATTCAAGGTCGTCTGCATGATCAGACCGGACACAGCCAGTCCCGCACCGGCAATGATGGCCGCCAGCACCCGGGGCAGCCGGATATTTCGCATGATCCGCAGCTGGGCATTGGTGCCTCTCCCAAGCAGAGCCTGTATTCCCTGCCCCCAAGTCATCCCAGAGGAACCCAGCAGCAGGCAGACCAAGCCAAGCACCACCACCGCCGCCACCAGAATGACCAAGATCCAGGCATGACGTTTCTTTTTTCGTTGAAGAATTTGTATGCTATCCATAGGAACATCCCTTCGATCATAACGAAGGTATTTTAACACAAAGGGACAAAATGAGTAAGCCCCCTGGGGGGATAGAATTTTGAGGATCTCTGATCAAACCGTCGCTTTATGGAATAAGATATGAGTAAATTTCCTCATACTTTTTTAAGAGTTGGCTTTACTTTTGAAAACAGGAGGTTTTTACTTCAATGAGCAAGATTATAGGTTTTCATCATCCGAAATGAATTGAATGAGGTTTTTATGAATAACACCGTCACGCTTTTGTAAGAGCGTATCAACGGTAAAAAGATATTTTGGATAGTTGTCACGAATCATTGTGAACGGCTTATATTCGCGCTCCTCTGTTTCTTCGCTCATAATTGTCATAGCAACCTGAATATAACGGTATTCATCGTTAATGCGTGTAATGAAATCACATTCTAATTTTCCGATTCTTCCTACGCTGATTTTATAGTTCTTTGCAGAAAGATATGTGTAAACAATGTTTTCAAGCACCGGACCGTAATTGATTCTTGCATCAACATTACGGGAGAAGTAGATACCGAGGTCAGCAAGATAGTATTTCTGTTCACCCCGAAGTGATTTTTTAGACTTAACATCAAAGCGTGGGCATTGATAAATGATTTTAGCGTTTTCAAGTATTTTAAGATAATTATTAAGTGTTTCGGTACGGATTTTGATATGCTCCTGTTTATCAAAATATTCCGCAATACCCCCAAGGCTAACCGTAGCACCAAAGTTATTGATGATATAAGTCATAACCTTATCGAATACGGCACGGTTACGGATTTTCTTGTGCCCCACAACATCCTTTTCAAGTATCTGCTTTATAACATCGGCAATATAGGTATCCTTGTCAGCAGGGCTATCAAATTCAAGCGTTTTCGGGAAACCGCCGAAACGGAGATATTCGTTAAATTCTACCGTTTTGTCAGCCTTAATTTCCTTACCAAGAAACGCTTTCATTTCCAAATACTCACGGAAGTTCAGGGTAAACATTTCAACTTCGATATATCGGCCTGTGAGTTTAGTGGAAAGCTCACCGCTTAACAGATAAGAGTTTGAGCCTGTGATGAAGATAGAGAAGTTTCCGTCCTCTCTGAAACCGTTGACAACTTCTTCAAATCCGACTACATTTTGAACTTCATCAATAAACAGATATTTGAAATCATCATCTGTTATTTGTTTCTCAATGGTTTCTTCTAAAGCATCGGGGGTTTTAATCTTTCTGTAACCGCGCTTATCAAGATTAAGATAAATAATATCTTTCTCGGCAACACCTGATTTTTTTAGATCTTCCATAACAGAAAGCAGAAAGAATGATTTACCGCAACGGCGGATACCCGTAACAACCTTGATTAGGTCACTATGATAAAACCCACGAATTTTATCAATGTAATACTGTCTTGTGTAAACTTTTTGTTTCATCGTCAGCACTCCTTTCTTATAGGCAGCGCCATTATAGCATAATTTTTAGTAAACATCAAGTTAAGGGGGTGTAAATTTCGTTTTGTTGTATTTTACCCTCGTTAAACGGCAGATATACTACTTAACTTTCGTTTTAATAACGTCATATCAAAACAAAGGAGGTTATATATATCCTGAATTCTCATCCAAATTATCCTATACAACCTGAATTCTCATCCAAATTATACTATACAAATCATGTTGTGTTCAAAAATTCATTTTCCGAAAGGTTTAGCTGTTGCATAATTTCTCTCTGCGTTTTTGTTGCAGGATTTAACAGACGAGCAGACCAGTGGGGATCTGCCGTACAGATCAACTTCGCAAAACATATAGTGCGCAATACTCATAATTGCCTCTGCTCGTTCTTTGAACACCTTTTTAACAATTTTATCAAGCCCAAGTGAAGTGGAAACGCCACGAAATA
>CAZENN010000069.1:0-10985 GCA_964513605.1 uncultured Oscillospiraceae bacterium | reverse complement strand
GAGGCCGGTCGCTACGAAAGAAACCCCCGGAGCCTGTTTCCAAGCTCCGGGGGATTTGCTTTTTTAATTAGCCCTCAGCACGCATCTGAGCGAAGCACTCGCTGCAGAATACGGGACGGTCGGACTTGGGCTCGAAGGGAACCTTTGCCTCACCGCCGCAACGGGCGCAGGTAGCGGTGAAGAACTCACGGGGGCCACGAGTGGCGTTCTTGCGAGCGTCACGGCAAGCCTTGCAGCGCTGGGGCTCGTTCTGGAAGCCGCGCTCAGCGTAGAATTCCTGCTCACCTGCGGTGAAAACGAATTCATTGCCGCACTCTTTGCAAACTAAAGTCTTATCTTCGTACATTGAATTTACCTCTCTTCGGTCATTGTCCCGTGAAAGCCCACCAAAAGTTCTGGTTGTAACGCGGGTATGAAAAAATGATTTGTGGCAATGCCACTAAGGAGCATTATACACAAAGGAATGGGGTTTGTCAATCCTTTATGAAAACTTTTATTGTATTTTTTGTTCTTTTATGCAAATCTACAACGCCCTACAGCTCCAGCTTCAGTTGGCTATCCGACTCCGTTTGACAGGGGATGTGCAGGTGCTCATAGGCGAGGGGGGTCACGCACCTGCCCCGGGGTGTCCGGGTCAGGAAGCCCAGCTGCATCAGATATGGCTCGTAAACGTCCTCTAAGGTCACCGCTTCTTCACCAATAGTAGCCGCCAGCGTTTCCAGACCCACAGGACCGCCGCTGTAGTTGCGGATGATGGCAGTGAGCATTCGCCGGTCGATCATGTCCAGCCCCAGATGGTCTACCTCCAGCCGCTGCAATGCCAGATCTGCTGCCTCCTTTGTGATCACGCCGTTGCCCATGACCTGTGCAAAGTCCCGAACCCGGCGCAGGAAACGGTTGGCGATACGGGGCGTTCCCCGGCTTCTGGAGGCGATTTCATAAGCACCTTGGGGGTCAATGTCCATACCCAGAATGGTGGCACTGCGGGTGACGATGCGGCTCAGCTCCTCAGGGGTATACAGCTCCAGCCGAAGCGAGACACCGAACCGATCCCGCAGCGGAGCGGACAGCTGACCGGCCCGGGTGGTGGCACCCACCAGCGTAAACTTGGGCAGATCCAGCCGGATGGAGTTGGCGGAGGGTCCCTTGCCTACGATGATGTCAATGGCAAAGTCCTCCATGGCAGGGTACAAAATTTCTTCCACGACCCGATTGAGCCGGTGGATCTCATCAATAAACAAAATATCTCCGGGGTTCAAATTGGTCAGCAGAGCCGCCAGATCACCGGGCTTTTCGATGGCGGGACCGGAGGTGACCCGGATGTTGACGCCCATCTCATTGGCAATGACACCGGCAAGGGTGGTCTTGCCCAGACCGGGAGGACCATAGAGGAGGGTATGATCCAGCGGCTCTCCACGCTGCCGGGCGGCTTCAATATAAATGGACAGATTGCCCTTTGCCTTTTCCTGACCGGTATAGTCATGGAGCAGCTTGGGACGCAGCCCGATCTCACCGGCATCCTGAGGGGAGTAGCTGGGGGAGATCATGGGACTGTCCAGCTCCTGAGAAAATTCCAAGCTCATAAGTTATCCTTTCATCACCATTGCCCGGAGGGCGTAGCGAACCATTTCTTCCGTGGAGGCATTCGGATCCACGCCCTTCAATGCGGCGTTGATCTCGGCAGGGGAGTAGCCCAGCTCCTGTAGAGCGGCGGTTGCCAGAGCAGCACTGTTTCCTGCTGCCGGAGCGACAGTTCCTCCACCGGCGGAGAAGTCCAGCTCCATATCGCCGCCGCCCAGCTTGTCCTTCAGCTCCAGAATGATCCGCTGGGCGATCTTCTTGCCCACGCCTTGCGCCGCTGTGAGCAGCTTTTCATCTCCGGTCATGACGGCAAGGGTGAAGTTCTGAGGACCGCCGCTGCTTAAAATCGCCATAGCCGCCTTGGGACCGACACCGTTAACGGAGGTCAGCAGCTGGAAGCACCGCTGTTCCTCCTTGCTGATGAAGCCGTAAAGATCGAAGGCATCCTCACGGATGGACTCTGTGATGTAAAGCCGGGCACTCTGGTTCAGCTTCAGCTGACCGGCGGTATAGGCGGTGATGCGGCAGCCGTAGCCCACGCCTGCACAGTCGATGACCGCAAGCCCCGGCTCCAGCACCGTCACCGGTCCGGAAACGTAGTAGATCATGAGATTCTCCTTTACTTTGGTTGAAGCTGTGCCAAAAGGGAGGTGCTGGAACGGGCATGGCACAGGGCGATGGCGACAGCATCTGCCGCGTCATCTGGCTTGGGGGGAGCGTTCAGGTGGAGCAGACGCTTTGTCATATCCATGACCTGATGCTTGGTGGCGTTGCCGTAGCCCACCACTGCCTGCTTGACCTGCATGGGTTTGTAGGCGCAGACCTCCAAGCCTGCCTGACGGATGGCAAGGAGAATGACCCCCCGACTCTGGGCAACGCCAATGCCGGTGGTCACGTTCTGACCAAAAAACAGCTCCTCAATGGCAACGACATCCGGCTTTGTCACCTGCAAAAGCTCACGCATATCCTCATAGATGATTTCCAATCTTGCGGAAAAATCCATCCCCGCCGGGGTGGTGATGGCACCGCAGCGCAGCAGCTGATACTGCCCACGCTGTGCCTCAATGCACCCAAAGCCGGTGATGCCGTAGCCCGGGTCAATGCCTAAGATCCTCATTGCATCCCACCGCTGGCAATGTGGTAGTAGTACAAAATCACGCAGATGATCATAATGACCAGCCCAATTCGAGCCGCCCAGACCTGATAGCGAGGACGGGGGCGATATTCCTTCACTTCTTCCTCCATGGGCAGGGATTCGTTTGTATCCATAAATGCTTCACCTCGTTCTTTATAATAGCACATTTGTTTTAAAGACGCAAGGACATCATAGGATTTTGCAATTTCCGTTTCGGACTTCCAGAGTGGCACTGTAATAGGCGGTCATGGCTTTTTCCATGTAGACGGCATCCTGCACACCGGCGGTCTCGTAGCATGAGTGCATGGCAAGCTGGGGAAGACCGATATCCACCGAGGGGATGGACACATGGTTCAGGGAAACAAAGCCCAGGGTCGCACCGCCTCTCATGTCTGCCCGGTTGTAATAGACCTGCACCGGCACGTCGGCACCTTGGCAGATCTTGCGCCAGACTGCCGCCGCTAAGCCGTCGGTGGTGTAGCGTTGGTTGGCGTTGAATTTCATGACCACGCCGCCGTTGATCACCGGGGCGTTGGTGGGGTCCGCCAGTTCAGGATGATTGGGGTGGAGGGCGTGGGCATTGTCCGCAGAGACCATAAAGGAGCCGGAGAGCATCCGGTTGTGGTCATAGCCCATACAGCGGCTGATGCGCTCCAAGGTGCCGCTGAGCAGATCACCGTCCGCACCCTGAGGGGAGTTGGAGCCAACCTCCTCGCCATCGAAGACACACAGTACCTGCACCGCACCGCTGCCCTTGGCTTTCAGGAACCCCTGAGCACAGCCGTAGACACAGTGCAGGTCGTCCAGTCCGGCACCGGAAATAAATTCATGGTCCAGCCCCCAGATCCGGGCGTTTTCTCTCAGATACAGGTATAGATCCTGGCCAAGGATGGTGCCTCCGGCGGCTTCCTCTAAAAGGGCGTGGAGCTTTCCGGCGGCATCCGCACCGCCGATCAGGGGGATGGTGTCCACCGCTAAGTTCCAGTTCTTGCCTTCGTTGATCTGCCGGTCCATGTGAATGGCAACGTTGGGGATCAGGGCGATGTCCCGGTCCAGATCGATGAGCCGGGTCTGAATGCCATCGGGGGTATCCACCAGAACCCGTCCGGCGATGGACAGGGGGCGGTCCAGCCAGGGGTGGATGATCATGCCGCCGTATTTCTCCACCGCCAGCCGGGTGTAAGCTCCGGTCAGCTCACAGTTTTCCTTGACCTTAAAGGCAGGACGGTCACAGTGGCTGGCACTGAGCAGATAGCCCTTGGGCGTTCCCAGCGGCATCCGAAAGGCAATGATGGAGCTGCGCCCCCGGCAGATGTAGTATTGTCCCCCCGGCTGTAAGTCCCAGGGGTCGCCTTCGTCCAGAAAGAGAAAGCCTGCCTGCTCCAGCCACCCGGCAAGGGCGGCGGAGGCGTGATAGAGGCTTCGGCTGCGGTTCAAAAAGTCGCAAAGACCTTGGGTGTTGGTTGTCATGTTGCTCCTCCTATGTTGACACAGGGTATCCATTTTCTAAGGAAAGTCTTTCCTGTCCGGTCAATGCCGGGTGCGTTGCTGTATTTGTGTATCATTGTACCGCAAAACAACCCATCCGTCAACCGGTGGACAGGCATCGACAAATTTCCTGCTTAAGCCAGTCGATAAATGGCGAAAAGTACTGAAAACAGCGCAATAAACCGCAAAATGCTGAATTTTGACGAACGAAAAGTAGATGAATTGCCTTGCAAAATGCGCTTCCTTATGCTAAATTATATTTGTCGCACCGCGGTGGGAAAGTCGCCGTGATGGGGGGAGAAATCTAAAACTGTCAGGAGAGGAAGTTTATGGACAACTGTACAAGCGTATTTATTGCGGATAATTCCGAGGAATTCTGCACCCAGCTTACCACTGCGTTGCAGCACTCGCAAGGGTTTCAGGTCGTGGGGACGGCCTGTGACGGAGAGCAGGCACTGAGAAAGATATCCCAGCTGCAGCCGCAGCTGCTGGTATTGGATCTGATGATGCCCAAGCGAGATGGCATCAGCATTCTGAAAAGTGTGGCGGCTTTGGAACGAAAGCCTGCTACTTTGGCTACATCTGGATTTATCACGGATTATGTGGCGTCAACAGCTGCCGGTTTGGGAGTCCGGTATCTGATGCTGAAACCCTGTGACTGTGAAACGCTGGTGGAGCGGCTGGAGGAGCTTCGCAGCAGCAGCCCTCAGCCAAAGACACTGCTGCGGCGCAATGACCGATCGGGCATCGAATCCATGGTCACCAATATCATCCATGAGATCGGTGTCCCTGCCCATATCAAGGGCTACCAGTACCTGAGAGAAGCCATCATCATTGCGGTTAATGATATGGATGTGATCAACGCCATCACCAAGGTACTATACCCCCAAGTGGCAAAAGCATTCCAGACCACCCCAAGCCGGGTAGAACGTGCCATTCGTCACGCCATCGAGGTAGCATGGGATCGGGGCGACCTGGATACCCTTCAACGCTTTTTCGGCTACACCGTCAGCAACACCAAGGGCAAGCCCACCAATTCGGAGTTTATTGCCTTGATCGCGGACAAGCTCCAGCTGCAGCTCAAATCCGCCGAGGTGAGCAATTACTGAGGAAACTCTGCATTTCCTTAACCTTTCCCAGTGGGGGATCGGCAATTAGAGCAACGAACATTTTGACTGTTTTTGGCGGACGGACACGTTTGAACCCACCAATCTTTTTTGCTTGGTCAATGAACACTCCTGCTTTATTGGGTGAAATCTACCCAAATGAGCAGGAGTGTTTTTGGCGTGAAATGTAGGGAGTTAATGTTTGAATTTTGACTGACAAACCAATTGAGCCGTTGGTTCTGCGATCTGCCTTTACGCTTTTTTCTTACTTCCATAACGCCCCATCCTTTGCGGTTTTCTGTTAGTAGAACATACCAAAAAGAAAGAGAAAAGGTGGAGTTTTCTAAAATTCTATTGAATTTTAGAGACAGGTATGGTATCATTACTATGCCAAACAAGTTGAATAATGGAGCGAGTGTAGTTTCCCACAGGGGTACTATACCTATTTGTGCTACCAATTTCTATGAATTTGCTAAAAACGCAAATCCCGGGAAATTGGTAGATAGGGTAATTGCCTTGTTCCATTTCAACTTGTTTGGCGACAATCGGGGTTGCGTTTTTGAGTGCGGTAACTTCGGTTGCCGCACTTTTTTATTATATTTGAGCGAGGAGTATGGATTATGGAAGTTTACACCAAGCAAACTAATTTTGGAACATTTCGTTCGGATAGACCCCCAACCTTTATGCGAGGACTCTTTACCGTTACCTCTGGCTTTTGCTATGTGTGTGCGGTTATCTGTTTCTTAGCACTCGTTGAAGACAGTTTTCTTATAGGATTGGTTTTGGGTTTGTTTTGTGCAGGTATGGGATTGCTGTTTATGATTCCAAAGAAAAAACTTAACGCAGCTTATCAAAAGTTCCTTGATGAAGTTGAGGAACAAAAGAAAAATGAAAATGAGCAGATTGAAAATGAGGCTCGTATAAGGGATGAAGCATTTTTAGCGAATCATCCCGATCATAAGAAGGAAAAGACCGCAGCGCAAATTCGCACCATTAGGCTTCTCACAGACATACGGGATATGTGCAAAGAGTATACAGAAAGCAGCGATGACTATTTTGATCACGATGAGTTTACATCACTTTGCGAGCAACTGGGAGTAATGCAGTGCGATGACTGTAAAGAAATAATTGCACTTCGTGATGAAATAGACGAATTGGTTGAAATCTGTGATCAAAAGGAGGAGCGAATGAATAGAAAGAACAGCGAGCATCGTATGCGCTGCAATGTCTGTGGACATATTTATTGTTATACAGATAAGGATGTTCGGGAAAACGATGGAAATACACTTCTTTCTGGAGTGAGTGCGATTGGCTCGTTGGCTGCTGCTCTGGGCGGCGGCACTCGTCTGGACGTATATGCACAGCAGAATAACGCAAATAGATATTCTGACAAGGTAATAGATTTTAAGCGATGCCCACGCTGCAATTCAACCGATGTAGAACCCTTTGTTGGTGAAAGTAATGTGCAGCAGGTTGCCGCACAAAGTACTGTATCCTCTACTGCCGATGAACTCAAAAAGTATAAGGAACTGCTTGATATGGGCGTTATCACCCAAGAGGAATTTGACGCAAAGAAAAAGCAGTTATTGGGGCTGTAATTATGCTTATTAGTAACAGCACAACTTTTATTCATAGTTTTTTCTTAGGCTGTGATACATACTCTGCGGATGCAGTTGACAGAAAAGTAGAGCGATTTGTTATTCAGGAGTGTATTGACGAAAAAATGATTGATACAGTGTATCACAACGGCAAAAGATTATATCGCATTTTGTCAAAAGGGAAGAAAGTAATTGAGCAAAAAAAGTAAAGGGGCTGTCTCATTAAGATCGTACCTTGTGCAAACTGCTCGATAAATGATTGTTTAACGTAGGGACCGGCCTCCGGACGGTCCCGTACCCCCCTCATAGCAAGCCGCCACGCCGGTTGTGCGTCCCAATGGAAACAATTTTGCCCATCGAGGTCAAAATTGTTTCGGACCGTCCAGAGGCCGGTCGCTACGGCAATCGTTATTTTTATGGATTACCGGGTCAAGGCGATAAGCATTTAACATTCGCCATATTTTGGAGGCGTGGTTGCCGCGCCTGTTTTGCTATGAAAAGTGATCCACAAATCTAAATTTCCACAAAAACCAACGGAGGATCTCATTCCTGAGATCCTCCGCATTTCGTAAGCTATTTTTTTACAGCCCTGCTTGGTTTATCCATTATTCTGTTCTCAAAGCCACAACAGGATCCTTTTTCGCCGCACTGCGGGACGGAATAATGCCTGCGATCAGAGTCAACAGGATGCTGATTCCAATGAGTACCACTGCCACATTCATAGGCAGGAACGCACTCAGATTCTGGATACCTGTTAAATGATGCAAAATGATGTTAATGGGGATGCAAAGCAGATAGGTGATCAGTACGCCCAATGCACCGGAGGTAAAGCCTATGATCACAGTTTCCGCATTGAACATACTGGACACATTCTTCTTAGAGGCACCAATGGCACGCAGAATACCAATTTCCTTGGTACGCTCCTGCACGGAGATCAGCGTGATCACACCGATCATAATGGAGGACACCACCAGAGCGATACCCACGAAGGCCACCAGTACATAGGTGATCGCGTTAATGATCGTGGTAACAGAGGACATCATCAGACCCACATAGTCGGTATAAGTGATCTTGGAAAGCTCATCTACGGACTCGTTGTACGCGGCAATCGCATCCTCGATCACATCCTTATTCTCAAAGGAGGATGCGTAGAGGTTGATGGTAGCAGGATCGTCAAGATCCACATAGCCCAGTGCGCGCAAATTGCTTTCATAAGTGGATTCAGAGAATTCCAGCACCGCATCGTAGTAAGAAGCAAGCTGCTGCGTTGTATAGTTGGGCATTTGGGCATCCAACATTGCCGCAAGCTGCGCCGGAGTCATGACACCTAACTGGGTTGTGATCTCAGCGGCATACTGCGCCTTTGTCTGCTCAATGATCATCTCCGTGAAGATCTCTTCCATATCTTCATCGGACATGGCGGTAATATAGCCCTCTATCTCGCTTTCCGCCATACCGATCTGCTGGGTCATGACCTGAAGCAGCGTTTGCTCCATATCCGCACGGGTCATACTGCCAAGGGTCTGCTCCACAGCGGAAGACAGCATTTCCTGGGGAGGAATGCTCATGATCTTAATATAGGCAGCTGCTTTTCCGTTTTCGTCCAGGGACGCGATGTATTCGTTCAGCTCGGTGATTTTCTCATCGTCGGACAGATTGCCTGTATTTTCACGGAAGGGCAAACCGGTAAAAATATCAGTAGACGGGGTCTCAAGCTGAGCCTTGATGGCGGCAGATGCTTTGGAATTTTCAACAATATACTCTGTCAGCTCACTGGTATAGCAGATCGTGCCGGTCAGCATGGTGGAAACCGCATCCTCGCTGGGGCGGACAATACCGGAAACCTTCAATGCCGTTCCATTGTCGTACAGATATTTCAGTCCTGTCTGCGTCTCACGCAAGTCGGTATACAGACCCGTATTCTCATCCAGGGTATAGCAATCTGCACTAAATACGGTTTTGAATTCCATATCGCAGATCTCTTCGTAGGTCCACTTCTGAGACTCTGCCTCGATCTGCGTCTTATTCAACGCCGCATTTGCAAGCTCGTCGATCTCCGCGCGGGATTTGAGACCCAGTGCGTAGAGGGTCATATCATCGATCTCATTATTCTCATCAACGACCAGAACGACCTCATTGTAATCGGTGGGCCAGGAACCGTAGATCACATCGTACTGCTTCTCCAGAAGGGGGCTGATCAGCTTGCCGTTGTCACCGGGAAGCATTTCCTGCCACAAATTCATAGAAGATCCCATCGACGACATGCTCGATAGCATTTGCATTTGGCTGCCGGAACCGGTGGAGTCGCCCATATCGATCACAGCGGAAAGATCCATGCCAAAATAATCGATCAGCAGCTCCTGCATCAGTGCCTGAACGTCTGCCTGCATGATCGTGTCATCCACATTCTTCGTATAGATCAGCAGATCCATATCGTATGTATACTGAACACCGCTGACCGCCTCGTACAGTCCGCTGGTGCTGTTTTCATCAGAACGCTCCGCTTCGATATATGCTTTAAAGGCCTTCAGGTCATTCTCATCCGCTTCCATGGAGTTCAGGGCATTGAGCATATCGTAGATCATGCCCTTTTGGTATACCGCGTCATTTTCGTGATCCGATTCGGACTGTGCCTGATTCATGAAGGTCTGTATCAGCGTTCCCATATCCAGGTGCTGGGATTCCAACGTCAGCGGATAGGAAGAAAGGGTATCCTCCTGCAAGGTGTTGATATAGGTGGTCATGCCCTGAGAGACAGCAAAAATCAAAGCAATGCCGATGATACCGATGGAACCGGCAAAAGAGGTCAGTGCCGTTCTGCCTTTCTTGGTAAACAGATTTTTCAGACTCAGACCGAAGGAAGTCCAAAGGGACATGGACGGCTTTTTCTGACGGCCTTCTGCTTTCGCTTTCTCCTGGGACCGCTTTTCCTCCCGATCTGCCTCTTCAATCGTCATCGGAGCCGAGTCTCCTGTGATTTTTCCATCCAGCATCCGAATAATACGGGTGGAATAGGTTTCTGCCAGTTCCGGGTTATGGGTCACCATAATGACCAGACGATCCTTGGATATTTCCTTCAGAATGTCCATGACCTGCACACTGGTTTCTGTATCCAGCGCGCCGGTAGGCTCATCGGCAAGGACAATATCCGGGTTGTTGACGATGGCACGGGCAATGGCCACACGCTGCATCTGTCCACCGGACATCTGACTGGGCTTTTTCTTCAGCTGATCGCCCAGACCGACCCGTTCCAGTGCCGCCACCGCACGCTTCCTACGCTCCGCTTTGGATACACCGGATACGCTTAGTGCCAGTTCCACATTTTGAAGCACCGATTGGTGTGGAATCAGATTGTAGCTCTGGAACACGAATCCGATGGAATGGTTACGGTAGCTATCCCAATCCCGGTCCTTAAAATCCTTGGTGGATTTTCCGTTGATGATCAGATCGCCGCTGGTGTATTTGTCCAGTCCGCCGATGATATTCAGCATCGTCGTCTTTCCACATCCGGAGGGTCCCAGAATGGATACGAACTCACTGCTCCGGAACTGTAGATCGATGCCCTTTAGTGCCTCAACCTTGCCATCTCCGGCAGGATAGTCTTTGCGAATGTTTTTTAATTCAAGCATATTACAGATCTCCTTTTACTAGGCTGCCCATATTTTAACGGCGACCGCCCGGTCCACCGGGACCTCCCATAGGACCGGGTCTGTGCATCCCCGGACCACCCATATATCTAAATTTGACCCACAGTATTGACAATAAGCCATATAGAACATCCTTTCTGAAAGTGATATGCAGAGTAATTGATCCTATTGGCTGCAGTATAGCAGGCTAATCTAAACTAAAACACAACAATATTTGTCCAAATTGTAAACGTTCAAAATACCATGCCGTTTTAATTCCCTTATCATTCCATTTGCCTTAACTTGTTCCGCAAATCATACCCCAAGAATACCGCAGATGTTCCGCAAAGTCAATATCCAACTCAAAACGAAGAAACCCGAAAACCCTTGATTTACAAGGGTTTTCGGGTCTCAAAATCTCTCAAAAAGGTGCGAGACTTATTCCCACTCG
>CAZENN010000068.1:0-11403 GCA_964513605.1 uncultured Oscillospiraceae bacterium | reverse complement strand
CGGTCAACGCCTCCGACCACAACAATGAGACCGGCTACTATGTGACCCACATCTATGCGATCGACAAGGGCGGCAATCAGGTCCAGCTTGCTCTGGATGCGGTGGAAGTGAAGGACACTGTTACGGTTGATCCCACGCCTGACTCCGGCTCCGACACAGATACCAATTCGAGTGTCATCACCCTGACCACTGCCGCCTCCTACAGCAGACAAGGCACCCTTCTGAAAAAGGTCACCTCCGACACAGCGGTTCAGTCCCTGCTTATGCAATTCCAAAATGAGAGCCTGCAGGTATTGGACAACAGCGGAAGCGTCATCAGCGGTACGGAATTGGTCGGTACCGGTGCTACCATCAATCTGTATAGTGGCAATGTGCTGATGGATACGGTGACTGTCGTGGTTCTTGGCGATGTGGACGGCAATGCGAAGGTAAACTCCACCGACTACATGAGAATCAAATCCGCCTTCCTCAACAGCTTCACCCTGGGCACTGCGGAAACCAGCGCGGCGGACGTGGATGAAAACAACAAGATCGACTCCACTGACTACATGAGAATCAAGTCCCAATTCCTTGGAACTTACGATCTTTACACTTAAGAGGTATACATATGAAGATAAGTATGAAGAAAAGAATTGTTACATTTTTACTCGCGCTGACTCTTGTTATTGCCCTTCTTCCTGCGTATGTTGCGACTGTGGAGGTTCAGGCTGCCACCGGCTATGACCGCGGCTACTCCGGCAGTATGGCCGGTGACGGAAAGATTTATGCCCATGGTTTGGACGTTTCCGCCTGGCAGGAGAGCGGTCTGAATTTCCAGAACTTTGCCAATGCAGGCTATGATTATGTGATCCTGCGCTGCGGTACATCCTACGGTAAGGATAAGTGCTTTGAGGAGTATTATGCCAGTGCCAAGGCGGCAGGTCTGGATGTTGGCTGCTACTATTATTCCTATGCTACTTCCGTTTCGGAGGCTCGGGCCGAAGCCTATGAGATGATCAGCTGGATGGGAGATAAGCTTTTTGAGTATCCCATCTACTTTGACTATGAGGACTCATCCCAGAGCAGCATTAGCGGTACCGTGGCAGCACAAATTTGTTATGCGTTCATGGATACACTGAGAGACAACGGCTATCTGGTTGGTTTGTACAGTATGGCAAGCTGGCTTGAGCAGGATTGGGTCACTTCTTCCGGCATTCGTTATACATACGAGGGTTGGGTCGCTCACTTAACAGTCAGTGAGAGTGTGGCGAATTCCGGCATTTCCAGCTCCTACTACGATGATCTGCTGAGCAAGTACGGTTCCCGTTATGGTATGCACCAGTACAGTTTCTCTACCTGGGTTAACGGTACCGGTCCTTTTGACGCTAACGTTGCCTTTAAGGATTATCCTGCAATTGTCAAGGAATATGGCTTCAATGGTTACGACTCGGAAACCTGGATCGAAAAGGCCTGCTTTGATGCTATGGTCTATCGTGACAGAAACCCCGATTTGGCTGATATGACAGATGATGAGCTGAAGACCCATTGGCTCAACCACGGCATTAAGGAAGGCAGAGCCTCCAGTACCATTTTGGATCTTGGCTTCTACCTTAACAACAACCAGGATCTGAAGGAAGCCTTTGGAACGGACTATGAGGCACTGTATAACCACTTTATCACAAGCGGCTATAAGGAGTACCGAAAATCCTCCGCTCTCTTTGACGGAAGCTACTATGTTGAGAAAAATCCCGATGTCGCCGCCAGCTTCAAGGAAGAATACCTGCGCCACTATGTAGAGAGCGGCATGGCAGAAGGCCGCCGTGCCAGCCTGACCTTTGACCCGGATTACTATTGGTATATCCGTCCTGACGTTTATGAGGCGTGGCCCGATGATTACGCCATGTGTGCCAAGCATTATGCCGGACACGGTATCAATGCGCAGATCGAGGCCTACGACCATAGCAGTCCTGTGATCTCCGATGCCACCATTTCCAATGTTACTGCCTCCGGCTATACGGTGAGCTGTACCGTAACGGATGACTGGGGGCTGAGTAAGGTGTCTTTCCCCACCTGGACACTGCTGAACGATCAGGATGATCTGGCAGCTGACTTTATGAACACCCAGCAGGGAACCGTGAGCGGCAATACCTACACCTTCACGGTCAACGCCTCCGACCACAACAATGAGACCGGCTACTATGTGACCCACATCTACGCAGTGGATAAGGGCGGCAATCAGGTTCAGCTGGTACTTGATCCTGTGGAAGTGAAGGATTCTGCTATAGTAACGCCTACACCGGGTGAGGACTCGACTCTGGGCAGCATCACCTTGACCACTACTGCCTCCTATAGCAGAGAGGGGAGTCTGCTGAAAGATGTAGCCGCTTCCACAACGGTGCAGTCCCTGCTTACCCAATTCCAGAATGCCGACCTGAAGGTAACGGATGAAAGCGGCAGCACCATCAGCGGCACTTCTCTGGTGGGCACCGGTTCGACTATCACCCTGTATAGCGGTTCCACAGTGCTGGATGTCGTGACCGTGGTGGTTTCGGGCGACGTGGACGGCAATGGTAAGGTGAACTCCACCGATTATATGCGCGTGAAATCCGCCTTCCTCTATAGCTACACATTGAACAGCGCACAATACAGCGCAGCGGACGTGGATGGGAACAACAAGATCGACTCCACCGACTATATGAGAATTAAATCCCAGTTCCTCGGAAGCTACAATTTATATCAATAATTCAGGCGTTCCAATCTTAGTGAACCTTATTTAAGGAGGTAAGTAATGAAAAAAAGCGTTTGCAAAAAAGCTCTGTCCCTCGTTCTTGCGCTTGTCCTTTGTTTCTCCGTGTTTGCAGTAAGTGATTGCATGGTGACAGAAACCCGTGCTTTAACACAAAATCAGCAGAATATTGTCAATAGAGCCGATTATCTGTATAGCATCGAGTGGGTTGCCCAGAAAACCGTTACGGCTCATGCCTATAGCTCTTACTACACATTCTACGCCGGTAATACCTACCATCTGCCCTACGGTCAGGGCTCTGTATCCAACTACATTGGCTACGGTGTCACCCCTGCTTACTTTGAACAGGTAGCGGCAGATGCCAACAGTGAGTTCTATCAGTATAAGTGCTATGCCGGTACTTGGTATTCTACTTATTACATCACGGATTGCTCCGGTTTTGTGTCCTGGTGCTGGGGCCTGACCGCAAAGCAGTCCACCCGTTCTCTGGCAAACTACTCTACCTATGTGGCATCTGTTACCACCAGCAATATCTACAACTACCTGCAAGTTGGTGACGCACTGAACAGATACGACTATCACGTTGTTCTTGTTACCGACATGATTTATGACAGCTCCGGTACGCTGACGGGAATTGAAATTACGGAGCAGAACATTCCTCAGATGCAGAGAGCCATCTATTCTCCCTCGGGCCTGGCTAGTGCCTTTGCAAGCTATGACGGCATTTATAGATACAACGGCACTGTGCCTGAATCTCCCGTGGTAGTTGAGCAGGAGAAGGAAGAGACTTGGGTGGAGAAGGCTTGCTTTGATACCATGGTCTACCGTGACCGCAATCCCGACCTTGCCGATATGACCGATGCCGAGCTGAAGGAACACTGGCTCAACTACGGCATCAAAGAGGGCAGAGCTTCCAGTACCATTTTGGATCTTGGCTTCTACCTTAACAACAACCAGGATCTGAAGGAAGCCTTTGGAACGGACTATGAGGCACTGTATAACCACTTTATCACAAGCGGCTATAAGGAGTACCGAAAATCCTCCGCTCTCTTTGACGGAAGCTACTATGTTGAGAAAAATCCCGATGTCGCCGCCAGCTTCAAGGAAGAATACCTGCGCCACTATGTAGAGAGCGGCATGGCAGAAGGCCGCCGTGCCAGCCTGACCTTTGACCCGGATTACTATTGGTATATCCGTCCTGACGTTTATGAGGCGTGGCCCGATGATTACGCCATGTGTGCCAAGCATTATGCCGGACACGGTATCAATGCGCAGATCGAGGCCTACGACCATAGCAGTCCTGTGATCTCCGATGCCACCATTTCCAATGTTACTGCCTCCGGCTATACGGTGAGCTGTACCGTAACGGATGACTGGGGGCTGAGTAAGGTGTCTTTCCCCACCTGGACACTGCTGAACGATCAGGATGATCTGGCAGCTGACTTTATGAACACCCAGCAGGGAACCGTGAGCGGCAATACCTACACCTTCACGGTCAACGCCTCCGACCACAACAATGAGACCGGCTACTATGTGACCCACATCTACGCAGTGGATAAGGGCGGCAATCAGGTTCAGCTGGTACTTGATCCTGTGGAAGTGAAGGACTCCGTTACGGTGGATCCCACGCCTGACTCCGGCTCCGACACAGGTACCAATTCGGGTGCCATTACCCTGACCACTGCCGCCTCCTACAGCAGACAAGGCACCCTTCTGAAAAAGGTCACCTCCGACACAGCGGTTCAGTCCCTGCTTATGCAATTCCAAAATGAGAGCCTGCAGGTATTGGACAACAGCGGAAGCGTCATCAGCGGTACGGAATTGGTCGGTACCGGTGCTACCATCAATCTGTATAGTGGCAATGTGCTGATGGATACGGTGACTGTCGTGGTTCTTGGCGATGTGGACGGCAATGCGAAGGTAAACTCCACCGACTACATGAGAATCAAATCCGCCTTCCTCAACAGCTTCACCCTGGGCACTGCGGAAACCAGCGCGGCGGACGTGGATGAAAACAACAAGATCGACTCCACTGACTACATGAGAATCAAGTCCCAATTCCTTGGAACTTACGACCTTTATGCCTGATCTGTATAGAACGAAGCTGTGGACACGAACGGCAATGCAATCGCTGCTACCAAGGATTGCTGTATAAAGCGCGCCTTCATGAACCCTAGCGGACCTTCAAAAAACGGGAGCTCCGACAAAAGTTGTTTTTTGCGGGGCTCCTGTTCCTTTTTAGCAAATATAGGACTTTATAATTAAATGGAGATATTATGAAAAAAAGAGTTTTTCCAACAATATTGGCATTGGCATTGCTTCTTTGTGCTTTGCCCCGCTTTCCGGCGTCCGTTCAGGCTGCCACCGGCTACGATGCCGGGTATTCCGGCGGTATGGCGGGAGACGGCGCGATTTTTGCCCATGGTCTGGACGTTTCCGCCTGGCAGGAGAGCGGTCTGAATTTCCAGAATTTTGCCAATGCAGGCTATGATTATGTGATCCTTCGCTGCGGTACATCCTACGGTAAGGATAAGTGCTTTGAGGAGTATTATGCCAGTGCCAAGGCGGCAGGTCTGGATGTGGGCTGCTATTACTATTCCTATGCAACCTCTGTCTCGGAAGCCAAGGAAGAGGCTGAGGAAATGATGGATTGGATGGGGAGCAAAGTCTTTGAGTATCCCATCTACTTTGACTACGAAGACCCCTCCCAGAGCAGTATCAGCGGAACTGTGGCAGGCAATATCTGCCGCGCCTTTATGGATACGCTGAAGGACAATGGCTATCTGGTTGGTATGTACAGTATGGCCAGCTGGATTGAGCAGGATTGGGTCACCACCTCCGGTATTCGTGACTTGTACGAGGGCTGGGTTGCCCATCTGCCCAGCGAGGCTAACAATACCGGTATCACCAGTAACCTCCATCAGTACTATCTGTCCAAATACAGTACCCGGTACGGAATGCACCAGTATAGCTTTACCACCTATGTCAACGGCGTGGGTCCCTTTGATGCCAATGTTGCGTTTAAGGATTACCCGGCTATTGTCAGCACCTATGGATTTAACGGCTATTATGTGGATGAGGAAGACCCGGTGATTTCGGATGTGGTCTTTTCCGAGTTATCATCGGCAGGCTATACTGTCTCCTGTAGAGTAACGGATGACGGGGGTGTGAAACGAGTGGCATTCCCCACCTGGACCACCTACAACGATCAGGATGATTTGGCAGATTATTTCATGAGCACCCAGGTTGGCACCAAAGATGGGGACATCTACACGTTCCGGGTGAATGCCTCCGACCATAATTACGAGACGGGGCTGTATGAGACGCATATCTATGCGGAAGACCGGGCAGGCAATATCGTCTGTTTTGAAATCGAGCCGATAGAGGTTCGGGATGATGATGTGCCTCCTGTTATCTCTGAGGTGAGATATTCGGATGTCTCTGCGGCAGGTTATACCATCTCCTGTAAAGTAACGGATGATTGGGGCGTAAACCGTGTATCCTTCCCCACCTGGACCACCTACAACGATCAGGATGACTTAGCAGACTATTTCTTGACCACCCAGTTGGGCGAACGGGACGGGGATTGGTTTACCTTCCGGGTCAACGCCTCGGATCACAACAACGAAACCGGCGAGTATGCCACCCATATTTATGCCATCGACTGTGCAGGAAATATGTCCAACATTGCGCCGAAAAACGTGGAGGTTCGGGATGATAATGTTAGTCCCGTGATTTCAAACGTGGAAATCAGCAATATTACAGATGAGGGCTATACCGTCACCTGTAAAATAACCGATGATTGGGGCATTCAGAGCGTTTCCTTCCCCACATGGACGGTTCGCAATGAGCAGGATGACATTGTGGACTCCCAAGTCCTTTCCGAGGATGGAGAAACCTATCGCTTTGTCGTAAGCATCTCCGATCACAACAACGAAACCGGACTGTATGAGACCCGTATTTGTGCCACAGACTGCGCCGGAAATACCATCGAACTGCCTTTGGAGCAGGTATGGGTAGGGGGACTTGATAAAATCACCTTGATCTCTGCATCCTGGTATACCAGAGAGGGAGACGTTCTTCATGCTGTAAAGGAGGGCACACCGGTGAAGACACTGCTGAAGCAGTTTGAAAATGAAGAATTGGAAGTGGTACACAAGGACGGAACGGTCATTAACGGTTATGAATTGGCAGGAACCGGTACTACCATCAATCTGTACAGCGGCGATGAATTGCTGGACTGCGTCACTGCGGTGGTTATGGGAGATTTGGACGGAAACGGCCGCATCAACTCCACGGACTATATGTTGGTGAAAAGCGCATTTTTGAAGACATTTACGATGGATGACATTGAAACCAGTGCCGCTGACGTGGATGGAAACGGAAAAATTGACTGCACCGACTATATCAGAATCAAGGGATATTTTGTAGGGACGTACGATTTATAAAGGAGGACATAATGAAAAGAACAGTTTTTAGAAAAGCGGTTTCATTGATCCTTGTGATGGTACTCTGTCTTTCGATCTGCGCTGCAGGCGATGGATTTTCTGTGAAAACCTATGCTGTGACCCAGAACCAGTATAATATCGTCAATCGAGCGGATTATCTGTATGGACTGACATGGGTTGCTCAGAAAACCGTAACTGCCCATGCCTATAACTCCTATTACACATTCTACGCAGGCAATACCTATCATCTGCCCTACGGTCAGGGCTCCACATCCAACTACATCGGCTACGGCGTTACTCCTGAAACCTTCATGACGGCGGCAGCGGATGCAAACAGCGTTTTCTATCAATATAAGTGCTATGCCGGTTCCTGGTATTCTACTTATTACATAACGGACTGCTCCGGCTTTGTGTCTTGGTGTTGGGGACTGACTGCCAAGCAGTCCACCCGTTCGCTGGCAAATTATTCTTCCTATGTCGCATCCGTCACCACCAGTAATATCTGCAATTACCTCCAGCTGGGCGATGCCATCAATCGGTATGATTACCACGTTGTTCTGGTAACAGACCTGGTCTACGACAGCTCCGGTGCGCTGATCGAAATTGAGATCACAGAGCAGACGATTCCGGAAACCAGACGGACCACCTATACCCCTGCTGAGTTGGCGAGCACATACGCCAGCTACGATGGAATTTACAGATACAATGGTACTGTACCGGCGGCACCTAAGGTGGACGAGGAAGATCCGGTCATTTCAGAGGTAAAGATCTCGGAGCTGTCCAGCGAAGGCTATACCGTCACCTGTAAGGTAACGGATGATTGCGGCATCCGGAGGGTGGCATTCCCCACATGGACAACTTATAACGATCAGGACGATTTGGCGGATTATTTCATGAGTACGCAGGTGGGCACACAAAGTGGGGATTACTTTACCTTCCGAGTGAATGCCTCCGATCATAACAACGAAACGGGATTGTATGAGACGCACATTTATGCGGAAGACTGGGCAGGACATACTGTTTGCTGGGAAATTGAGCCCATCGAGGTGCGAGACGATCATGAGCTTCCTGTAATCACCGATGTGGTCTACTCCGATGTCTCCGCCGCGGGCTATACCATATCCTGTAAGGTGACGGATGACTGGGGTGTCAACCGTGTATCCTTCCCCACATGGACCACCTACAACGATCAGGATGATCTGGCGGCCCAGTTCTTGACCACCCAGCTGGGAGAGCGTAATGGGGATTGGTTTACCTACCGGGTCAACACCTCGGACCATAACAACGAAACCGGCGAGTATATCACCCATATTTACGCCATCGACTGCGCCGGAAATATGTCCAGCATCGCACCGGAAGCAGTGTTGGTCCGCAATGACGATGTGCCGCCGGTGATCACCAATGCGGTAGTATCCGACATTACGGAGGAGGGCTATACCGTCACCTGCACCGTCACCGATGACTGGGGCGTGAACAGCGTTTCCTTCCCCACCTGGACGCAGCTGAACGATCAGGACGATCTGGCAGAGGAATTTATGAAGACCCAGCTTGGCACAAAAAATGGCGATACCTATACCTTCTATGTAAAGACCGCCGACCATAACAACGAGACCGGCGTTTACATCACCCATATTTATGCCAAGGACTGCGCCGGGAACGTGGTCAATCTGGAGCTGAACCCCATCAAGGTGGGCATTCCTGCCTTGGAGAAGATCACTCTGCTGACCTCCTCGGGCTATACCAGGGGGGATACCTTCCTGAGCAGTGTCAGACCCAGTACCGCCATTGACACCCTGCTGGCAGAGTTTGAGAACGAGGCACTGGAAGTGGTAGACAAAAACGGAACGGTCCTCACCGGCTCTGCGCTGGTCGGCACCGGTTCCATCATCAACCTGTACAGCAGTGATGCATTGTTAGACACCGTCACAGTGGTCATCATAGGTGACGTGGACGGCGACGGCAGGGTCAAGTCCACCGACTACATGAGAATCAAATCCGCATTCATTAGGACCTTCACATTGAACGAAGTGGAAAACAGCGCAGCGGATGTGGACGGAAACAATAAGATTGATGCTACGGATTACATGAGAGTGAAAGCACAATTCCTTGGGGAATATAACCTTTACAGGTAAACTCCTTTCCGGGTTGACACATGATAAAAAGGGTTTGTCTCAATCATTTGAGACAAACCCTTTGTCATATATAAAACAATCGATAAACTGGAATACCCCAGCGTGTCATCCTGAGCGCAATGGAGCCTAAGGATCTTTCGTGCCGGGGGGCTGCGATGTATCAAGAGAAAAACAAAAACGACACTGCACAGCAGTGTCGTTATGGTGACATGGGATCAGACAGCCCGCTCAACCTTGTTAGAACGGAGGCATCTGGTACAGGCGTACACATGGCACGGAGTCCCGTTGACAACAGCCTTGACCCGCTTCACATTGGGCTTCCAGGTACGGTTGGAACGTCTGTGGGAATGGGAAACCTTAATACCGAAGGTTACGCCCTTGCCACAAAAGTCACACTTCGCCATTCATTGCACCTCCTAACCGCATGATTTATCACGAAAATACCGCCCATTTCGAGCGCCTAGATATGATACCAAATAAATTCAAAAAAAGCAAGTACTTTTTTACAGAATTTTTAGATTTTTTAAAATTCTATTGATATTCCACTGCTGTCACGGTATAATAGTTCTGTGATTTCATGAAAAGGGGTGTGTTGGAAACGATGAGCGACCATTACAGCGTAGCACTGACACAGTTGATTCGGGAATTCAATCTCCGGGTGGAATTTGCCGCCACGGATATTGAGCGGATTCGTATTACGGTAGCGGACCTGTCCCGTCCGGGATTGCAGCTGGCAGGATATTTTGACCATTTTGAACCGATGCGGTTGCAGGTCATGGGTAATGTTGAGATCAGCTATCTGGCAAAGCTGACCCCTGCGGAGCGATTGATTGCCTTTGACCGTCTGTTTTCTTATAAGATGCCGGCACTGATGATCGCTCGCAATACGCCGCCGGATCCCCAATGTCTGGAGATGGCGAAAAAGCATAATATCACCATATTGAGCACGAAAGAGGCAACCAGTGCCATTATCTCCAGCGTGATTTCTTACATGAGCTCCGCTCTTGCGCCACGGATCACACGGCACGGCGTTTTGATGGAGGTCTACGGCGAGGGTATCCTGCTCACCGGAGATAGCGGCATCGGTAAAAGCGAGGCGGCGGTGGAGCTTCTGAAGCGGGGACATCGTCTGATTGCGGATGACGCGGTGGAGATTCGCAGAATTTCTGGCAATGCCTTGATGGGAACCGCGCCGGAGCTGATCCGAAACTATATCGAGCTGCGTGGCATCGGCATTGTGAATGTCGCTAAGCTGTTTGGTATGGGTGCTGTAAAAACCGAGAACCTGATCAACATGGTAGTGAACATCGTCCCATGGAATACACAGGAAGTCTATGACCGGCTGGGTCTTGAGGATCAGTATATGGACATCCTGGGGGTGAAGATTCCCATGTATACCATCCCCATCACACCGGGCAGAAATCTGGCGGTGATTTTGGAGGTGGCAGCCATGAATAACCGTCAGCGGCAGATGGGCTATAACTCTGCTAAAGAATTTACGGAGCAGATCAACCGGCACTTTGAGCAGGCGGAAAAGTGATATGAAAGAATTTGTAATCAGTGAAAACGATGCGGGGCAGCGTCTTGATCGGTTTCTTGCGAAGGCGGTGCCGCTGCTGCCTGCGTCCCTTGCCCAAAAATACATCCGCATCAAACGCATCAAGCTGGACGGCAAGCGTGCGGACCGGGATACCAGACTTCCGGCAGGCAGTGTTCTTCAGCTATATATCAATGATGAGTTCTTTGATAAACCCCGGGAGGACAATGCCTATTTGACGGTGGCATCCCCCAAGTTAAACATTGTCTACGAGGACGATCAGATCCTGCTGGTGGATAAACGTCCGGGTCTGGCTGTCCATCCCCATGATGGGGCAGAGTACGGCAGGACGCTCATCGACCATATTCAGGCGTATTTATATCAGAAACGGGAGTGGAACCCCAGAGGGGAGAATTCCTTTACACCGGCACTGTGCAACCGCATCGACCGGAACACCGGCGGTATCGTCATTGCCGCCAAGACCGCTCAGGCTCTGCGGATTCTTAATCAGAAGATCAAGGACCGGGAGATGGACAAGCGGTATCTGGCGATCGTGGAGGG
>CAZENN010000067.1:0-11837 GCA_964513605.1 uncultured Oscillospiraceae bacterium | reverse complement strand
CTTATAAATTTTGCACGAGTGGGTACCGCCGTGCATTGCTTGCCAAGTATGTTTCCCGCTATCGTCTATCTACAAGACACCTCGTAATACACTGTCTTAAACGCCAGCTCAGATGATGAGTAAACGTCTCACTATCCTGCAGGAAGTTGAAACCATCTACGCCTTTTTCCAAGCTACGAATACAGCTATATATCGTTTCCAATGTTTGAAGCTCTTTCGGAGAGCGTCTGATATACGATGCTACCATCGGAAGATAACTGTTCACTATAACTTGGCGAGCTTCTGCATCGCCTTCTTTCATTTTCAAAGCGTATTCTTTCTCATCGCTTCTGGATAGCCGTATTACATCACGAGTTTTTTGGAAAAAATCATCCACACTTATGAATAGCATCATTCTCTCCTTGGTATATGTTCAATTATTTGCAGGTGTCAAAGAACTCAATATGTCCTGTATTTCATTATAGTACAACATTTCGTCTTCATCTTCTGATACTTCACGTTCATACATATAATCCTGTGGTGATATATCTTCATCCAAAAACAGCTTGCCATACAATCTCAAATATGTCGCATAGTCTTTTTGAATAGCTTTATCTTTTTTTAAGAGTTTAACGATATATCCATCGTTTGGAACTGAGTTTGTTTTATGCGGGACTGCATTGACAATAAGCTTTTGTATGCCAACACATATCAACTCAACAAACAACAATGATGTCCAAAACGAATCCATCAGCAACAATGCAAAACTAAAAAGCATCAAAACAGCATTTGCAAGTATGCCACCCATATTATACGCCTTAAAGCGAACGTTATCTATATGCTTTGGTAGCATTACACATTGACCACTCAATGAACCTTTCCATAAAATCGAAGGCTTATTGTTTGTACCAACTACGATGTTCATGGGACCAAGTTGTAAACAAAGTAATTTATACCCACTTACAATACCGCCGATAAAATGACCACTTTCATGTACCAACAAATGAATTGCTGAACTTAAAAAGTATAAAAGGAATGCGACCACTAAAGAAGCACCAGTTAAATAATTCTCGAAACGCAAGAAGGCAACAGTAGCAGCGACACTTAACAAGGTAAGGATTATTTTGAACATCTTCATAGGACTTCCTCCATTTGCACAAATTCTAAAAGCACTTCAATCAGAATCGTTACTGACTCTGACGAAGTGCTTTTAGTGTGTAATTACTTCGTAGCTAATTACTCAGCTTTAATGCTGGAGTCAGCCTGCTGAAGCAGCCACATAACAGGGTCAGTAACATTCTTACCCTCGTAAGGCTGACCTTCATGGTTATGACCGAGAGCACTACAGGTAAAGTATCTAACAGTTTTGAATTTAGCTTCTGCTGTACGAACGAAGTTACCTGCGCCGTATTCCTCCAAGAAGTTGCGGCAAACTGCATCACGAGCATCCATGTAGCTCTTGCAAGTTTCGGAGTTTTCTGCGAGATACTGCTGAGCTGCAGTTTCGCCAATTTTTTCTTCCAGAGTAGGAATATCAACCTTGTTGATAACAACAGCGAGGTTACGCTTCAAGGTGTCCTTATCCTTCAAGCCGAACATCTTTTCCAAGTTAATCAGCATGATATTCAGAATATCATCAAAGTCCTTGGAGCTTGCACCATAAGCGTTCAAATCGAGCTTATCTTCAACATCCATCGCAAACTGATTGAGGGTAAGCGGGTCGATAATGAAGATGAAACCATTAGCATAGCTGTATGCAAGGTTGTGCTGAACATCGCTACTGCTGGAGAACATTTCACCGGAAATATCGTAAACATAAATACGACGACCGATTTTTTCGTTAGGCAGCTTGAGCATCAACTGATAAGCGGTCAGAGAGTTCAGCTCTGTTTTCATCAAACGAACACCTTGGTTCAAAGACTTCATAGCGAGTGCGTGGTCTTTTTCCTCAGTATCAGAAATAAAGCTCATTTCCCAACTGCGAGCAGGAGCGACATCGCTCATCATCTGGTCGATAGCCATATTGATAAAGCAAGTCTTACCTACAGAAGGTCCACCGATAACGGGGAATGCATACTGACGGCTTGCAGTATCGCCGGACAATGCAGTATCACATTCGGGGCAGTAAGCTTTAAGCTGTCCACGACCGTTCAAGAATGTTGTGGGGATTTTAGTTCCGCAAAGGCAAGTACGCTTCAAAATACCATATTTACCGGGAACCAACTTGGTGTGCTTCTCACCACATCCAGGACACTCATAAACTGGAATAAGAAACGGAGCTTGGCAATCGGGGTTCGGGCAAGCGTTCTTAATCTTATTAACCATTATGTAGATTCTGTCGATAAGCCACAAGAGGCTGAAGCCAACGTAAATGAGGGCGAAAAACAGAAACAAAACGGCAATGTGGAAGAGAGTAGTGAAAGCAGTGATAACACTACCAAATGTAAAAATGGAAATTGCGGCAATAAGGTTCATACCACCGCCGATGGTAAAGCAGCCTTTTTCACGAGCGATGGTGAACTGCTCACCTGCGGAGTGAAGGTTTCTTGACCAAGACTCTTTAATTGTGTTTCCCAAATCGGCATAGCCTTTTCCAAAGAAATAGCTTACCTTTGCGGGCTGTGTGTTTGCCATGACAAACATCTCCTTTCTTTGTTAAGCTAATTCTCCCTTATGCAGTAGGAAGCGGTTTACGGTTGCTGTCAAAGACATTGTGCTTAAATGCAAGAATGTAATTCTTGATGGAGTGGAAACCTCCGATAAAAGCACCACCGTAGATAATGATTGCACAGACAACCGCTACTACGAAAATTGCGATTACGATTGCGAAAATCCAACCATAATCATCGTCGTGACCTACCATACACTTTCTCTTTGCGTTCATTTTTTGAACCTCCTGTTTATTTATTTTTTGTGAAATAGGTTACCAAGTTTTTCTGAAAGACCTTCTTTGCGACGAACTTCATCGAACAGATAGTCGCAACGAGAGCTTGGAATCTCTTGGATGATGGCTTGGCGTACATCTAACAATTCGTCCTCATCGAGCGAACGTAAATAGCGGACAACGGGCTTATACAACTCCTCCGCAGCTCGGTCGCTTCGTTCAGCAGTAACCACATATACGCAAGTCCAGCCGAGAATACGCTTCCATCTCTCGGTCTCTTTCTTTTCCATCTTCTTCAATGCAGAGATATAATCATCTACAAAGTTTAAGAAGTATCGACCGTGATAGAAAATTTTCATCAATGCAGGTACATCTTCTGTTACCTGTACCAATACAAGATACTCGCTAAAGTAATTCTTGATATATGCCTCATAGTCCGATTTATCAATGGGCTGTAAGGTAATACCGGCTTGTGCCAACTCACCAGATAAGCTTACAGGACGTTTACGCTGTGCGTTGTTGGTTGCCAACATTTCACCAACGTAAACTGCCTTGATTTTTTCCAATCCGTCTTTTTCGACTTTGGCTCTAATCCTGCAAACTCTCTGCAAGAACGCACTATCCATCTTTGAAAGTGACTTGACGCTACAATCATTAACAGCGTTTGTCAAAACCTTAATGGTCTCGCCGTCATTGATAAGTGTTGCGTCGATTTTACGAAGAATGTCGATTGCAACATCCTCACGATTCTTTGCGTCAACATTATTAACGCAAGCGAGAATCATTGGCTCAATAGCAAATCCGGAGTTGGCTGTAATACGAGAACGCTGATTATCGTAGAAACGCCAAAACTCATCTTCGGGATTCTTAGAAGAAGCGATTTTACGAGCACACAATCTTGTAGCGATAGGTGCAGCTCCGGGGGTCTCCAACAACAACTGCTCAAAACGATTAAGCTGTCTGTCAGTCAGAGATTCGGTTACTTCTACATACTTAACACACAACTGTTCCAACTGTCTCGGCTCACGCAACGCAGTCATAAAGACACTTAGAATGTTTTCAAAGAGTGCTTGGTTATCAGATGTAGCAAGCAGAATTTCAATCATCTGCTTTTCACAACCATTGATTTTCGTGATGTTCTTTAACAACGCTTGCAATACCTTTGAAATAGGTTGACCGTTAGCCATACCACCATTAAACGTATAGCTTTGAAGCAACCATGTTATGTAGAAGCTATTCGTAAACGGATTGTTATGACCGGATAGGTACAAAAGCAAGTGTTCAACACTATTGGGCGAGTTCAAATAACCAAGGTACTCTCTATATTGCTGCGGCGTTTCGTTTTTAACAGTCTGGATGAGTGAATCAAGCTTAGTGCAAGGCTCAGAAGCTTCACCGGCGTGTTGATAAATTGTTTCGGTAAACAGTTCATACAACGTGAATATCATAAAGCTTGAATACTTGCAAACGAACCCCCAAAACAATGCGAGCAATTCTGTTTCAAGTGTCCATCCACCTTCTTGGTACTTGACCAGGAGCTTACTTCCCACGTCTGAATTATCAGCTTCAGAACAGTAGGTAGAACCGAACGAAAGAACTGCTTTCAAGTTGTTTTCGGTGAACTCAAACTCATCATTTCTCAACAAGTGGTAATAGAGATATGCGTCTTGTAAATGACCGTTAATCTCATTAAATGATGTAGTATCTACAAATTCCCCGAAAGAGTCAACTTCCTCGCAATCAAAAGCAATACTTGCCGCCATAGCCTGTGCAAAACTGTTGGGGGTCACTCCTTGGGTCATGTGTCCTCCAATAAAATCCATCACAATTTGGCGGTTGCTCTTACTCTCGGTTGCGTAATTAAAGTAGTTCGCATCCGGACGTACTCCGATAAGATGGAAGTTCAATCCTTCTTCTCGTGCTCTTGGAGAACGCATTGATTCATGGTCTCCAATGTAGGTGTTAAACATGAATTTTTTTGCCAATCGAGAAGGAAGTATTCTCTGAACTGCTGCAGACCACAAAACCAAGTTTTCACGAGAATCGTTCAGATAGAACGGAATACCTGCATCCTGGGCTGCTAAAATCATCGAAATGAGCTGTGCAAACTCATCTTCCTTGTCGAAAAGAAATTCGTTTAATTGTTCGTCGTTTATAACGGACGCATACTCTGATATATGCAACGGTGGTAACGGCGGTACTGGAGAAGGGGCATCTAATTCTTCTTGGGTCATCGCAGTTTTTATATAAGGTTCTGCAAAGAACTCCGCAGGGCGACAAGGCAAGTCGTTAATATCAAAAATCAACGCATGGATAATGTAGTTTCCATATCTGCCGGAATAGTCTTTTCCAAGATACGTTGATTGTGCAACGCATCCACGACCTGTCGGAAGTACAAAGTAGGAGAACGCATACGGGAATATGTCTGCGATTTCCTGCGGAGTGGGAGTGAGTGTTAATTCCTTGGGAGCGAGATATTGCATCGCATCCTTGATAGCACTACACTCCGACTCCGTAATACCCTCGGAACGAGAGTAAATCATGTAGCCCTTTTCAGTAGAGTCGCCGTTTTTCCAGGAAGTATATATGTATTGTAATGCTTCCATAACGGCACCTCCTTATTCTGTAGGGATAATCTGTTCTTGTGAAAGTATCCACAAGAAGGGGTCTGCAACACGGAACGGACGGAACTTGGGAATTTTATTATCCATATCGGGGTTACTACCCAATGCACTCAGCCCAAAGAAGGCGAAGTTTGAAAACTGGGTAGATACCGTCTGGTACAATTCCATACCGAGCCAACTTTCGACCAAACTCTGCATTTCGTTGTTAGCATCTTCAAAATCAATTTTGTCAAACAGTCCTTTACGGATGTGAGCAGAATCGTTTTTCAGACAACTTGCAGGGTCGAGAAGCTCATCAACAGCATCAATCTTAGTAAAAGCAATCGCAATCGGAATATCAATTTTTTTACTAAGGTCGGTCAACCCGGAACCGGTTCGGATAATCTCAATAGTTCGGTTGAGAATCGTGTTTACATCGGTATTTTCTTCGGGCAATCTAATTTTTCCTTGCAGTTCGTCTCTAACTGCAGGGAGCTGCAGCGGGTCGAGCAAAAGAATGATACCGGAAGAATGATACAGATAACGGTTAAAGGTCTGCATCGAAGCCAACGAATTAAGGTTTTCACCTGCTGTATCAAAGAATGTCAAAGAAACAGCATCATTCACAGCTTTCTTGAACAGACCGCCCTTTCTTTGGAAAATCAAAGAGTAGATAAGCGGGTCAACGTCACCGGCATCTGAACCACGCACACAAGTACGATGGCGGTACAGGGGGTCATAGAACTCTGTACGATAACGATTCAAAGTTTTGTCGCCACAAGCCATCAACGCACAGTTAAAGGCACGTCCGATTTCGTTCTTCAACTGGTTAATCAAAACTGCGACATAGTTACTTTTACCGGTTTCTTTGGCACCGATAATGGCAATAGGATAGCTCTTTGCAGTTCCGATATTCAGCGGAAGCTCGCCGCCGCACTTAGGACAAACTTTGGTTACAAGAGGTTGTCCACATTCTTCGCATACCGGCTTTTTTGCATTTGCAGGATGCTGAGGCATTCTGTCGATTGCGTGTTGGCATTTAGAAGTAGTGCTTGTGTTTGAGCAAATATACTCAATACTATCGAGGCTCTGTAATTCAAAGCATCGAGGACACAGGAATTTACCTGCCATAGTTTTTTCGCCTCCTTATATGTTATTTCCTGCTTTGCAAGCAATTTTGAAAGATTTGTAGTTCTTGTCATTCAAGAAGAACATTTTCAGTCTGGTATCCGGCTTCATCGGTGAAACATCAAATTCAAAGGTGTACGAACCCTTGATTTCGGTATTATCGTTCACCGTGCATACGATGTCACCATCACCACGTTTCAGCGGAGTGCTCTTGTATTTACTTACAATCGCAAATCCAGGGAACACGCAACCTCCATCTGTTTCGATTTCAACGGTCAGCGTACACTTTTTACTGAATAAGCCAGCCTTCTTATATTTGAATGTATAGAACACATCTTTTTGAGGTTCATTACTAAGGAGAGCACGGCAAGCATCTGAATATACACGATGACCGTCGCTTTCAAAGTATGTATAAACCTCGGCATAAAACGTTCCCTTTGCAGGATTTGAAATTAGGATACCTTCGTTTGCTTCATACTGTCTCTTACTGCACTCCACCTTATGAGCCAGCGGGTCATCAATTCCGGTGGGGTAGGTATCCATTCTATAAACGAGTAGAGACCTATCAATCTTTTTGGGCCATGTAAAGTTGACATACATTTCCGTTGCAGCAGAGTTTATATCAAAGGATACATCCTTTGCAGCGGGAACAGAAGATATGTAAGATGCCACATTCAAAATGACATTCGAGGCATTGATAACACCAGGAACGATGTAGCACTCACCGACAAAGTTCAATCTAAACTCTGCTTCTGTAAGGCTCTTCAAATTGATGTCAATCTTTTCATACTTGCTCAAAAGCTCGTTCAAGTCGTAGATTGTTCCAACGGCATATTCTGGCTTTTGCTTTGCGTAGAACAGAATTACATCCCATTCAGATTGAGTCCATTTAGCTTGGAAAACCTCATCAATCAACTGAACCGAGAAGTCCTGCAAAGGTTTAGCAGGCTTTTGAGGTACAGCAGACAAATAAGCTTTTTCGGAGAAGTATGTTTTGCCATTCAACGTATGACCGGCACTAATGGCAAACCAATAGTTTGTGCCGTTAGTCAATCCGTTGACGAGAAGCCCATCCAATCGTGTACATGGAATGGTTTCATACTGGCTATCATCTTGCGGTCTTTCATAACCGCAATATTTGTAAAGGCGAATTTCGGTAACGGTCGGAGCCTTTGTCCACGACAACGTAACCATTTCATCGCCACCGATAGCCTTCAGATTAGTAACCTTTCCAACAATGGCAACCGCTTCATCAAGGCGAGTAGCTTTTGAATGAACACCAATACGAACCGCAAAAACGGAGTAGTACAATACGGTATTCTTAGGAGCGTTGCTGTCGGTATAGGCAAGCTCCTTGCCACTATAAATCGTCGCTCCATCGGTTGGTCCATTAGGATATGTATTCTCCTTACGAACCACGATGTAAGAGATTTCGCCAATAGACGGACTCGGTTTCCACGTTAAGGTAATTTCATCGCCAACTCTTTTGCTATTCAACACAGGAACTTCATCGGGTGGGAATTTCTTCAAGCTCTGATTGAGTTCGTCGGAGTCAGCTATAAGCTCTGTGAGCTTCATGGCGATTGTAAACGCTTCATCGCCAGATGCGCTTCGCATTACAGCGAGCTTGCTCTCTACTTCTTTCAGAACTGTCGTAACCTTATTGGCAACGGAAGGGTCGATACTAAAACCACTTGCTTTCGCCTGGTCGATTTTTGTCTGTGCAGCATACATATTCTTATCTTGAATATCCTTCATGATAGCTGCAATAGTATCTGCCGCTTGCTTACGCTCGTCTTGAATGGTTTTTTCAAGGCTCAACACATCAGAGTGGTTGGGCCAATATGCCTTTGCTTCTTTTACGAGACGTTCAGCTTCTTCCAATGCTTTTTCTGCATACTTCTGTTTTGCTTGACGTAACAGTTCAACAGCCTTGTCCATCTTTGTGAGGTCGAAACCACACTTTGCACAAACTTTGGCAGAGTTGTTATTTTCAGCAGAACAAGCAGGGCACGGAATAATAAGCGGCTTTCCGCATTTTACACAGTTCGTAGTACCTGCAGGGTTTTCTGTGCCACACAGACCACACACGATTTTGTTCTCTGGGAGAGCATAGCCCATGTATTCACAGTAATGATTGATATAAACCGATGCGTCGGAAACGCTGAGTCGATATTGACCAACGGCTATGTCAATCAGACTTTCTTTCATCTTGGGTTCAATGCGTTTCTGGTTGCTCAACGCCAGCTCATCGACAGCTTCATTGACTGCTCTATACTTTGTAAGGTTCACATAGTTGTCGTATTTTCGCTTGCTTGCCGCATCCTTGAAAATTACAACGCACAGACCGCACAAAGCTTGAACTGCGTTATCACGTCCAGTTTTATCGCCTTTTGCCAAGATTTTTTTCTTCATTGAATCGGCTGCTTCACACAACTGATTACAAGAAGATGTAGGTGCAAGACCCAAGAAGTCATAAAGTGTCTTTTCTTTCATGTCCAACTGCTGCATGAAGTTTTGGACATTTCGTGCCTGTGTTTTATCAAGAACTTCGGACGGATTGATTTTTTCTTGCTTCTTTCCGCCAGTACCAAACTTTTTCTTGATTTCTTCAGCAGTAAAACCGAACGCTCCGAAAACCTTAACCAACTGTTTTAAGTCTTTTTCGGAAAGTTCATCGCCTTTGGCACGATACAAGCTAAGCTTAGCTTCAAGTTCTTTTGCCTTGCTGTCTTTTATTTGTTTTGCTTTTGCAGCTTCCTGCTTGCGGGCTGCCGGGTCAAGCATTACCTTTTTAATATCCTCAAGAGCCGCCAAATACTCACTTGCTTTGGCTTTCTTTACAGGATTAGATTGGTCACGAGACCATTGTGCTTGTTTCTTTGAAATAGCCTCGCTAATCTTATTGGTATCACCTTCCGGCGGGTCGAATGGAAGCTCTAAGAGAATAAAATAGTTTTCCATTACAATACCGCCTTTCTTCGCAGAAATTTAATGTCTGTATTATTAGTTGACACTCGACTTGTTGCTACGACGAATAGCATCGGTCATTTCCTGCTCGGACAAGGCTTCGGTGGTCTGGAACTCAGCATCAACTTCACGACCATCCTTCATTTCCTTTGCATGGAGGTGGAGCAAACCGGATTCGTCCAGACGGAAAGTAACCTGGATTTCGGTATCAAGAGTAACACCTGCAGGCAGGGTCAGCTCGGCAGTACCGATTTCCTTACCAAGTTCGGGGTCAACCTTTTCGTCAGAAGCAAGACACTCCATAACCTGGAAACGAACAGACTGCTGATTGTTCTGGCGAGGATAGAAAGAGTTAGTACCCGTTGCAGGAAGTTCAGCGTTTTTGATGATAATATTGAACAGCTTCAACTGGTCATTTTCATCATAAGCACAAGTACCAAAGCTACGGCTGGATACGTTGATAATCTTAACGTCTTCACCGGGGAGACGACCGCCACGCATCTGGATATTTGCCTTTTTAGCCTCTTTCTGAAGGTCCATCTGTCCCTTGTCAACCTGTTCCTTGACTTCTTCAACGCTCTTGCCCTGCTGCTTAGCGATTTCTTCAAGAACAATGTTGAACTCACTCATCTTGTTTGCGTAGATAGCAGCACCCTTAGCAACAGATTCATCGGGGTCAAACATCTTGGTTTCGATACCGAACTCGCTCTTAACACGGCTCATAACCTGCGGCATCTTGGAAGAACCACCAACAAGAAGGATTTCACTTACGTCCTTCTGAGAGAAGCCCTTCTTTTCAGCTTCCTTGAACATATCACGAGTCAAGTCGATAGTACGAGTGAGCAGGTCTTCGGTCAGCTCATCAAACTTTTCACGAGTCAACTCAACACGAACACGTTCACCCATGTAGTTGACAGCAACAGGAGCCTTTTCCTTGGCACTCAACAGCTTCTTTGCACGTTCAGAAGCAAGGCTGAGTTCCTGGAATGTTTCTGCATCTTCCAAGATGTTGTCGGGAGTTCCGGTCTCAGACTGATACTGTTCTGCAAGATACATCAGAATCTTTTCGTCCCAGTCTCTACCACCGAGGTTGTGGTCGCCACCGGTTACTACGACTCTGATTTCACCGGGCTTGATGTTAATCATCGTAATATCGAATGTACCGCCACCAAGGTCATAAACCAAAACAGTTTTGTTCTGGCTATCGTCGGTTACACCGTATGTAATAGCAGCAGCAGTAGGCTCGTTGATGATAGCCATAACATTAAGACCGGCAATAACACCAGCAGCCTGTGTTGCATCACGTTCTGCCACGCCGAAGTATGCAGGGCAGGTAATAACAACGTCACGAATCTTTTCGTCGTCACCGAGTTTGCCTTCCATGCGGAGAGAATCCTCTGCATCCTGTACAACCTTTTTGAGGATGTAGGAAGAAATTTCTTCGGGCTTCATATCAATACCGTTAATGTTAAGACTAAAACCGGGCTTACCGATGTTTCTCTTAATCAAGTCAACGGTCTGGTCGGGATACATTTTGAGGTTTTCTTTTGCAGCAGAACCAACAGTAACATCGTTCTGGCTTTCAAAATATACTACGGAAGGTGTTGTCAAATCACCTTCTGCGTTCTTCAGAACAACGGGCTTGCCGTTCTCGTCGATGTGTGCGATACACGAATAAGTTGTACCAAGGTCAATACCAAATACTTTTCCCATGATTTTTGTTCCTTTCGTCTCTATATTTTAGATTTTTAGTTTTCGGAGGAAGTTTCGGAGCTTGCTTCATATTTGAAAATCTTGATTCTCTCTGGTCTGAGAACCTTATCGCCCTTTTCGTAGCCATCAGCGGCACGAACTGCCACGAGATTATCCTTGGATTTATCATCCGTAGGCATAGTCTGAATAATCTTCTGGCGACGAGTATCTACTTCGTGACCGGGGACACGATAAGATTCGATGTTCTGACGGTAGAGAATATCTTCCAAGTCTTCGGCAATACCCTTAACAATTCTAAGGAGTTTTTTGTAATTTTCCTCAGTAGGTTCTTTCTTGTCGTACACACGAACATGACCCTTAGTGGTGTCAACGAGCTGGATAATATCCAAAGCAATCGTATCAACAATCTTGTCTAATGCTCCGTTCTGATAGCGAATCAATTCACGGTGCATATTATCGAAAAGACCATTCTTGTGTGTGTCTTCTGCAATCTTGTCATCAAAAGTCTGCTGTAAAGTAGCAAGAGCTTGCTGAACAGCATCCAGTTTTGCGAGAAGTTC
>CAZENN010000066.1:0-12061 GCA_964513605.1 uncultured Oscillospiraceae bacterium | reverse complement strand
GATAAATTGCAAAAATTATAACTATTTTGAGGTGTATTATGGCTGCAAGTTATAAAAAGTTATTTAAACTATTAATCGACCGCGATATGAAGAAGAAAGAACTGGCCGAAAAAGCTGGCATCAGCATTGCTACCATCACAAAAATGGGTAAAGACGGCGCTGTTGTATCTAGTGATGTTCTTGTAAAAATCTGCTCTGCTCTCGGTTGTACAATGGACGATATTGTTGATATTGTTCCTGGAAAATAAATAAAATAGTTTTTAAGTCAAGTAAATTAGGAGGATTATTATGGCACGAAGCAAAGATTATGTAAGTGTTATTGTAGAAGATTACGAAAAGATATCTGAATTCATAGGTCAAATTTCTTCTGATATGTACGAGTATGTTTCAGAAGCCAAAGACTCACGTTTTGTTATGTTTTATAAATATTTAACACATTCCGATTTAGCTACTTTTGGAAAAGCAACAAAAGTTGATTCCCACGACGACAATCTTCTTTATTATTTGAAAACAGAAGATATGTTGAAAATTGAAGAAAATACAAAGAAGCCGTTTCAAACTGCACACCAAAGTTGTATAGGTTTGACAGAAGGTTTTTATAGCAAAGTAGGTCTGCCTAATCCGAGAATTGTTGACCCATATTTAATCAATGATTTTATGAATGTAAAACTTGTTAATTCAAGCGTTAAGTATTTTTCTTCCGAATACACCAAGAAGGTTTTTGAAAAGCTTAATAAAGACGTTAGCAATAAAAGGTCATGGAAGTTTGAAGAAATAGATGTCAAACTTAGTGATGAAAACTTTACGGAAATTCCTTTGCATGTTGCCGTACACGGATTAGGAATGGCAGAAAGTGTAGAATTCCACAAGCTTAGACATCATATGTTCAAGGGAGATACTTTTATTCTCCTATATGAAGAAAAGAAAGATGCTAAAAATTTATTTATCATTTTGGAAAAGAACCCAATTTTCTTTAACATTATAGGTGAGACGAATTTAGAGTTTACAGCTTACCAAGATAGAGTTCGAAATAAATTGGTATATGAATTATCGAAAAAAGAAAACGCAGTAAGCGAAGATGTTGAAGAAGAAGTAACACGTCAACAACAGTCAGCATGGAGAAAAATGTTGGCTAATGAAATGATGGCATATACACAAACTCCTAATAGTGTCTTTTGCCCGTTTACTTATGTAACCGCAAATTTTGAAACGCTTGGAACGCTTTTTGTTGCATCTCACATTAAAGGTTTCAAGGACCCTAATACAACAAACGAAGAAAAATATGATATAAATAATGGTTTGCTTTTGGTATCAAATGCCGATGCATTATTTGATAAACATTTAATATCTATAGATGAAAATCAAGAGTTGGTTTTCTCGTTTTTATTAGATGATGACATTAGGTTGAAAACTCAATTGTTATTGTTGTCGCCAATATTTAAGCCTGTGCTAAATGAAAAAAGAATGAAATATTTAGCATATCATTACAGCAAATTCAAAGAGCTAGAAATTGCGAGAAAAAAATAGGAGAAGAGTAGGTTTAATTATGAAATACAGATTAGCAACCGCGTTTAGCGGTATTGGAGCTGTTGAACAAGCGTTTAAAAGACTTGGCATGGACACTGAAATTGTGTTTGCTTGTGACAATGGTGATATTGAAATCGATGTAGACACTGATGCAGAGCTGCAAAAAATCAAGTCAATGACTACTGTATCCGAGAAAAGAGAATACGTTAAGAATTTATATTCTACTCTATCTAGAAAAACAAACTTTGTAGAAATTTCCTACAAAGGAAACTATGAGATTACAGATGATAATTTTTTCTATGATGTTAAAATGCTTGATGGAACAGATTTCAAAGACAAAGTTGATCTCTTTGTCGGCGGAAGCCCTTGTCAAAGTTTTTCAATAGCCGGAGCGCGCGGAGGATTTGAAGATACTCGTGGAACCTTGTTTTATGAGTATGTTCGACTTGTAAAAGAAATTCAGCCTAAAATATTTATATATGAAAATGTTTATGGTGTGCTCACACATGATAAAGGT
Source organism: uncultured Oscillospiraceae bacterium (assembly GCA_964513605.1). Lineage (GTDB taxonomy): Bacteria > Bacillota > Clostridia > Oscillospirales > Oscillospiraceae > Faecousia. Next base: position 10,017 of record CAZENN010000066.1, on the reverse strand, counting down.
AAAACCTGGGATACTATGCAAAATGTTTTCAGCGATTTAGGATATCATTTCAAGTGGGCAATTTTAGATGCCAGAAACTTTGGTATTCCTCAAGGTAGACGCAGATTATTTGTAGTTGGTTTCAAAGATGAAGAATGTGCAAAAAAATTCAAATTTCCAGACGAAAAAGAATTGAAATTTACCATGCAAGATTTTCTGTTAGACAATTGTGCTGATGGCAATTTTAAATATGACGAAAGAGGCGATATTTACCTTTTGCCGGGTGGAGAAGTAGTCGAGAGATTCCTCTCACAGAAACTCATAGACTATGTTATGTCACCAGGTACGAAGAATTTTTATCACGAAGATGCAAAAATTGATTTACCGGTTGCAAGAGCAATATTAAGTACACAAGGCAACTCTCACAGAGCAAGTGTTAATAACTATGTTACAACAAATGGTAGAATACGCGCATTAGAGCCTCGTGAATCTCTCAGATTAATGGGATTTCCCGATGATTTTAAAATGGTAGTATCAAGAGCTCAGTCTTACAAACAGAGTGGCAATTCTATTGTTGTTGATGTATTAATGGAAATCATTAAAGAAATTAATAAGGTGATTTAACAATATGGAAAGAATATATAATCAAAACAAAAAATATGATACCGTTAGTCTTTTTGCAGGTATCGGTGGATTTGATTTAGGCTTTGAATATGCCGGATTTAATATAGTTTGGGCAAACGATTTTGACAAATACGCTTGTGAAACTTATTCTGCCAACATTAGCAAAAATATTGTTTGCGGTGACATAAGAATAGCAAAAGAAAACATGCCTAACCATGATGTGTTGATTGGCGGATTCCCTTGTCAGCCTTTTAGCACATTAGGTAAATTAAAAGGCTTCGATGACGAAGAACGCGGCACCCTATTCTTTGTTATAAAAGAAATTGTAAAAAAACATAAGACCAAAGTCGTGGTTTTAGAAAATGTAAAAAATATAATGAATCACGATAACGGTAATACATTCAAAAGAATAATCCGCGAATTGGAAGAATTGGGCTATGCTTGCTATAAAGATGTTTTAAACAGTGCAGATTTCGGAATTCCTCAACGCAGAAACCGTTGTTATATTGTAGCTTTACTAAAAGAATACTTCAATGAAAATGTTTTCATTTTCCCGGAAAAGCAAGAACTCAAAATAACCACCCAAGATTTGTTGGACGAAACTGTCGAAGAAAAATATTTCTTAACAAAAAAAATATATCCAACAATTATGGGAAGAGGAACAAAAAACTATGTTGCTAATCCTACGATTGATTTGCCAATTTCAAAGACATTAACTGCAACGATGGCTAAAATGCATCGTGCTAGCCAAGATAACTATGTAACCGATTTAAAAAATTATGAAAGATTTTGTTCCGCCGATAGAACTCCAGTGAGAAAACTCACTCCAGATGAATGTCGTAAGCTTCAAGGATTCCCTAGTGATTGGAAACAAGTAGTTTCAGATTGCCAAGCCTATAAACAGTTCGGCAATGCTGTTACCGTCGATGTGAGTTATAATTTAGCAAAAGTCTTGTTTGAATATATCGAGAAAAATAAAAAGAATAATTGGTAGGTTGATATTGTGAGAAAAAGAAATAAAAGTGATTTCAAAGTTAAATATGATTATCAGCAAATATGTGAAGAGTTAAAAGTATTAGACATGGAACATGTTGTAAACCAACTGGATCCATCCGCTCAATTTATGCTAATAGAGAAATATCTAACTTATGCCGATATTCCTTGTTTTGCTAAGTTCTGTTACACTAAAAACGATAAGAATAAACGTGGTGCTTTCAAAAGCGAAGAAATAGAAAAAAGAGTAAAAAAGAATATTCTTTTTTACAATGATGTAAAAGATATGGCCAAGTTCGAAATAAAAAATAAGAAGGAAAAAAGGTTTTTTGTAGAAACAAAACAAAGCAATATCTCAATGCCAAAAGATTTTTATAAATTTATAGAAGTGCCAGAACCTAGAAAGCAAACCATAGACTTTGGCGATGCATTTTCAATATACGTTGTAAAGAAATCTCTTGAAACATATTTCATTTCTACAAAAACTAATACTTGCCTTAATAAGCTTGGCAAAGAGGAAACTGCAAAAGATTACGATTTAAAAGACGATTTCACCAAAATTCCTTTAAGCACTGGTGTCCACGGTATTGGGTGTGAAAAGAATAAAAAATTTCATGAGATTAGGTCAAATGTTTTCGCAAAGGATAAAATGCTAACACTTGTGGAAAAGAAAAATGTTTCTGGTGAAGTAAGTTATAATATATATTTCATGTTTTTTAGAAATCCAAAATTTTTTAATATTGTTGAAGAAAGTCCGCATTATTATTTGGGATTATTATTTAAAGAAGAAGAAAAAACAAGTGAAGAAAGCCGCACTGGACAAGCCAAATGGAGAGATTTATTAGCAGAATTAGAAATAGCAACAAAGGAAGACAACACAGTAAAGTGTCCTATTTCTGGGTGTGTTGTAAACTATTCTCATGAAGGAACTTTGTTGCGCGCTTCACACATCAAAAGGTACTCTGATTGTAAAGATGCGAATGGAAAAATAGACATTAATGAGGCTTATGATACAGAAAACGGATTGCTTATTACAGCAAATGCTGATGCTCTATTTGATAAGTATTTGATTAGCATCGACCCAAACAACGGCTCTATAGTTTTTTCAAAACTTATATCTAAAGAATTGAAAACTCAATTAAAATTTTTGAGAGCAATCGAAGAAAGCTATCTATCACCTAAAAGAAAGGTATATTTGGAAGAACATTATAAAAATTTCCTAAAAAAGGAATCTCAAAGAACTATCGATAAATAGGAGAAACGCTACGAGATGTTAAAAGTATGTAGCTTATTTAGTGGAATAGGCGGTATTGACCTTGGCTTTCAGCAAGCTGGATTCAATATCGTTTGGGCAAATGAGTTTGACAAAGATGCTGCAACTACATATCGCCATAATTTCGGCAATGAAAATTTAGTTGAAAAAGATATTAGAAAAGTTGATACGGCGGAAATACCCGACTTTGATGTTTTAGTCGCGGGATTTCCGTGTCAACCATTTTCAATTGCGGGTTTTAGAAAAGGCTTTAATGACCCAAGAGGCAATTTATTTTTTGAAATTGCAAGAATAGCTGAAGCGAAAAAACCAAAAGTCATTTTCCTTGAAAATGTAGCTAACTTATTAGAACATGATGACGGCAAGTCTTTCCTGACAGTTTATAATGCTTTGGCTCCACAAGGATATAGCTTTCGTTATCAGTTGATGGACTCGGTTGAGTATGGCAATGTTCCACAACATAGAACCCGTATATTTATTGTTGCTTTTCAAGATGATGAAGCTTGTGAGTGTTTTAAGTTCCCGGGAAAGCTCAAACTCACTGTTAAACTAAATGATATTTTAGTGCGCAGCGAAAAACATGATAGTTGCTACTATTATACCGATAACAGCTTCTATTATGATGACTTGAAAAGAATTGTAAGAGATAAAAAGGCGCTATACAAGATTTATGATTCCGGGGTATCACCGAAGGCTCATTATATTTGCCCCACACTTACGGCAAATATGGGTACTTATCCTGACCGTGTGCCAATTATTCTTGATGACTATGGTATAAGAAAAATCACACCATATGAGTGCCTCGCATTACAAGGATTTCCAAAAGATTATCGTTTTCCAAAAATCCCAATGACAAGTGCATATAAACAATGTGGAAATAGTGTCGTTGTACCGGTGATTAGAAGATTAGCAGAAAACATTAAAGAAGTATTTTAGGGGAATAGGTTAATGAATTTAATTAAAAAAATAGAAATACAATATTTTCGTTCGATATATTGGCAATCAATAACGGATGTTGATGGTTTGAATATTTTAACTGGAAAAAATGATGCTGGTAAGTCAAATGTTCTCAAAGCTTTGAATTTGTTTTTTAACAATCAGACGGATTTTGGTGTTGAATTTGACTTTTCTAACGATTTTAACTTAGATCGACTAGAACAAGTGAGAAAAGAAACTGTAAAAGGAAAACAATTCATACAAATTAAAGTCACTTTTAATCGTGGTAAAAACTATGAAAACACTTTACCAGAAACATTTACTGTAACAAAAAAATGGCTTAGAAATGATGTTCAACCTTCTGTAGTGGTTGATAATATACAATATCAACTTGAGAAAAGTGGAAAACCATATTCGGATCGTAGTAAGTCTTCGCTAACACTTTTTTTAAAAAAAATAAAATATATTTATATACCTGCAGTAAAAGACGAAAAAACTTTCAGTCGCACTTTATCATTACTTCAAGAAAGTATTTATTCTGAAAAATTATCGGTTGATAGTTCTCTTACGGCTGCACTAGATACTATTGCAATTGGAATATCAAATACAGTCAATGATATTAACGAAGAATTTAATTTGGTTACAGGGATAGAAACTTCTGTAAACCCACCACGAAACTTAAAAGAATTTTACAATAAAACATTAAATATATATACCAAATACGGAAACAATGAAGTTGAAATAGGACATCGTGGCGATGGAATTAGGGCACGATATATTCCTAGTATACTAAATTATATTTCACAAAAATCTAATAATTTTTCGATTTGGGGATTTGAAGAACCAGAAAACTCATTAGAATATAATCTTGCTTTAGAAATGGCGATATCATTTTATGAGGCTTATTCCAAAAAAAGTATTATTTTTCTAACTACACATTCTCCTGCTTTTATTTCGCTTCGAAAAAAAGATTCTGTTCAACTTTATAGATGCTTTAATACTCGTACAGAAAAATATACGGGAACCATTATAATTAAAGAAAAAGATTTGGCTAAGTCAAAAGAAAAATATCCTTCAATAGAAGAGGAGTTAGGTTATTTAAAATTACAAGAAGAAATATATGAAAAATATAACTTGTTAGTAATGGAAAAACAAGAAGTAAACAATAAAATTACTTCTTTAGAAAATCAGCTTAAAGAAATACAAAAGCCAGCAATTATCACAGAAGGAAAAACGGATGCGTTGATTTTAAAAGAGGCTTGGAAGAAACTCTATGATAGCGAATGCTTATACGAAATTCATAGTTGTAGTATAACAGATGAAAATGATGAATCTATCGCTGGATGTGATATTTTAAAAAAATATTTAGAGTCCTATAGATCGGATAGTCAACATGTTGTTATTGGATTATTTGATAGAGATAAGGCTGGCATGAATGCCTATAAATTGGACAAAAACTATATTGAGGAGCCCAACAAAAGATGGAAAATCGGAAAAAATAAAATGGCATTCGCACTCATGTTACCTGTACCAAACGGAAAAGAGAATTTTGAGAGAGACAAAAATTTATGTATTGAATTCTTTTTTGAACGTTCGGATCTTGAAAAAGGTGTCAACGGAATTAGACTTGGGCTTACACCTAAAACAGTTGCGGTGGTGTGTGATGGCGTAACCGTTAATACCTACGATTCTACTGAATTTTCACAATTCTCTATTTCGGCTAATAAAGACTACTTTGCAGAAAATATAGTGCCAACTTTTCAAAAAGAAGCGTTTGTTAATTTTAAAGTGCTTTTTGATTTAATAGAAGAAATTGTGTCAACTGCTTCAGATTTATAAGGTGATGATTGATGTTTGAAAATGTGGTACATAATCCGCTTTTCTAGGAGCTGAATCAGAAGCGTCTACAAAAGATAATTTGCAAGCATCATAGGATTTACTGTATGTACACTTTGCCAACACAAATGGTTATGTTGTCATTGTGACTAATATGTTCTTTTTTGAAACGTTGTATTAGTGTTGTTTTGTTGTTTGAACAAATGAAAATATTAATAATCATAAATAGCACAATATTTAATAATATCAATGAAAAGGAGAAAAGTTTACAATGTCTCTCGACTCAAATTTAACACCTTTAATTAAATATCCAGGAGGAAAGTCGTCTGAAATTTCTACTATAGAAAAATATCTTCCTGAAAGTTTTAATGCCTATATTGAACCTTTTGTTGGCGGCGGAGCAGTTTTTTTTCATCTAAATAATGAGCGTAATTATATTAATGATAAATCAGAAGAGTTAATGTTGTTATATGAATATGTGAAAAATAACAATAGAACTTTTTATGAAGAATTAGATAACATAATAGATAACTGGGAAAAATTGCATGATTTATCTAATGACGATAGAATTGCTAATCTATATACTAATTATAGAAACAATCAAAATATAAACATGCAAGCCGAATTAACGCAACTAATTAATATTGATGATGTTCCTATGTTCAATTTGAGAAGTAATATTAAGTTCGAAGAATTTCTAGTAAAATGCTTAACGTCAAAGTTTTTGTTGTTAAGAAAAAATGAGATTAAGAAAAATCAACTGCTAACAATTGAGTTGCTTAAAAATAATTTAGAAGCAGGAATAAAAGCTGCATATTATACTTATTTGCGAGATATTTACAATAACCCTAAGGAATACAACAATTTATCTAAGCCCCGAAAAGTTGCGATTTATCTTTTTATTAGAGAATATTGCTTTTCTTCAATGTTTAGGTTTAATAAAAATGGAGGTTTCAATGTTCCGTACGGCGGAGTTTCATATAATAAAAAGACTTTAGAAACAAGAAGAAAATATTATAAGTCCCCCAAATTAAAACGACTATTAAATAGAACTGAATTATTCCAATTGGATTTTTATGATTTTGTAAACCAAATCACAATCGATAATAACGATTTTATGTTTTTGGATCCGCCATATGATACAACGTTTAGCGAGTATGATAAAAATTCTTTTAATGAAAATGACCAACAAAGGTTGGCGCAATATTTAATCAATCAATGCCCCTGCAAATTTATGCTAGTAATTAAAAAAACTGATTATATTAGTAGTCTTTATGAAAATAATGGATTGAGAATCATGGAAGTAAATAAAAAATATTTTGTTAGTTTTAAAAACAGAAATAAAAAAGATGTAAAACATCTAATTATTATGAATTATTAAGGAGTGCGCTATGGAAAGGATTTATACAGAGAGCGATTTAATTATACCAGCATTAAAAATCATTGCCGAACAAACTTCGGGAATTATAACTACCGAATTAATATCAAGGTTAAGATCTGAATTGAAACCAACTGGAGAAGATCTTAAGCAACTAAAAGGTAGAAATGATGATGCTTTTTCTCAAAAAGTACGAAACCTTATTTCTCATAAGAAAATCTTAAAATACGTTGATATTAGCGATGAGCGTATGTTTATTAATGAACTAGGGCTTACTTTTATTGCAGATAATACCGAAGACGAGTATTCACCTTATATTGAACAAAACGAAAATTTCCGTGATGAAAACTATAGTAGCGAAACATTTGAACAAAGTACTCAACCGGATAATATATATCTTTCTGTTTCGGATCTAAAAAGAAAATATGATAGATATTTAAGTGGAATAGAAGAAAATGCCTTGAAAATCAATCCGAATTATCAAAGATATGATGGTATTTGGAGCACTAAAAATAGAAGTCTATTTATAGAGAGTATAATTTTAAACATCCCCATTCCTAGTATTTATTTATCGGAAGATAGCAAAGGTACTTTGATTGTTATTGACGGAAGACAGAGATTATCTACTTTGTTTGATTTTATGGAGGATAAGTTCAAACTAACTGGTTTGACAATTTTAGAAAAACTTAATGGAAAGAAATTCTCTAAACTTACTGGTGAGTTAGCCAAATATAAAACAAAAATCGAAGATAGAAGTTTGCACATTGCTAAATTAAGATATGGAACAAGCGATACTTTTATAATAGAAACTTTTGAGAGAGTTAATACCAAGGGTGCTAAATTAAATGCACAAGAAATAAGAAATGCGATAAACCAAGGCAAATCTACCGAACTATTAAATCAACTATCCGATTATTATGATAAAGAAAGACAAATTGTCGACAAAAAAAGAATGAAGGATAAGTATTTAATTTTACGCTATTTTGCAATGAGATTTTATTACCAACAAATGAAACAAGGCATAAATGTGGATTTTAAGAGTATTTCCCAATATCTGTCGGCAACGATGAAAAAAATTAATCGAATGGATGATGCTCAAGTAGAAGAATTAAAAAATGATTTTATTTATTGTTACGATAGAGCCAAATGCGTTTTTGGTAAAACAGCATTTAAATTAAATGAAACATTACCTATTAATATGGTTTTATTTGATGTTACACTTATTATTGTTTCTGAACTGAGCAAATCGACAGATGAAACAATTAAAAAGGCGTATGATTCTTTAATAAATTATAATAAGAATTTTGATGATAATAGCGAGACTCCTTTTGAAAAAAATATAAAATATCATAGAGATTCAAATGAGAACATTAAAGAAAGATTGTTATGGATAAAGAAAATTATAGGTGAGTTAAATTGATCAAGAATATTCAAATTAAAAACTTCAAATCAATTAAAAAAATCAAACTTCAGTTTAGTGAACTTAATATTTTTTGTGGAGAAAATGCTAGCGGAAAAACTTCAATAATTCATGCATTGCTTTTAGCAGCGCAAAAAACGACTAGTGATTATAGCGTAGATGGGTCAATATTAAAAATTGGCGAATTAAATGAATTAAGGAACAAAAATGCCACTGGCGATATAGAAATTGAAATTGATTGCTATAACACTAAAAAGGAGTTGACTTTTACACGAAATGAAGATGTGACTCAAAACAAGAGTTCTAAACTAATTGTGCAACCCGATCCAAGTGATTATTTGCCTTTTGAAAAAAAGTTGTTTTATTTATCATCAAATAGAATGGGTGTAATGGATACCTATTCTAAGGGCAACTATTTATTTGGAACAAACGGAGAAGCTGTTATAGATTTCTTTTATAAACACCAAGAAGATTTTCTAAGCCAAGAGTATATGAAAAAGTTCCAGAAATCATTTCCCAATTCAAATATAGCTGAGAACTCCAAATATATTGAACATGTGCGTTTTTGGATGGAATATATTACTGGTGAAAACATCTCTATTGATTCGGTACAATACACAAATCAATATACTTTGCGTTTTGGTGATAACATACGACCAATTAATACTGGTTCTGGCTATAGCTTTTTATTACCAATAATTGTAGTATGTTTGGGAGCTGTTTTAGTTGGAGAAGAACACGCAACAGTTATTTTAGAAAATCCAGAAATATACCTTCATCCAGAAGCTCAAAAGAAGCTGTCCGATTTTTTCGTTTTTTGTAAATCTTTTGTTCAACTCATAGTAGAAACACATAGTGAACATCTATTGAAAAATATATTAGATAAAAGGCAGCGACAAACAAAAGTTTTTGTTGTGAAAAAAATCAATAATAATACGAAAAGTTTTTCTCTTACACATAAAAACTTTAAAACGTATCCCATTTCATATCCCGAAGTAATATATGCTGCATTTGGCATAACTAGTCCGGAATTACATATTCAGCTATATAGCATGCTTCATTCTCGTTTCGTAAATCAATACCCCGCAAACATCTCTTTAAGATGCTTTGATGGATATTTGGCCGGGATTTCTGGTTCGCCACGTAAGGCTTGGGTGAATACAAATAATGGCTCTCAGTACATTACACTTCCGACTTTTATAAGAAATAAAATTGATCATCCAGAAGCTAGAGATTCGAATAATAAAAAGTACAAATTTACGGAAAGTGAATTAAAAACTTCGATAGATTGGATGCTTACGTTATTATAATAATGCTAGTATATTAAAAATCATGGATAATCAAAGATGTGTTTTTTGTAGATAAAAATACGTTTTTTCAAAATTATCCTGGACTTTTGAAAACCTTTGTGGTATATGTTTGTACTGCAAAGGAGGTGCTTATATGGCACAGATAACTGTTGAAGAAGTTTACAACGGCGCAAAGTATGATGTGATGAGTGCTGCGGTGGCGGAGTATCTAAGGGACGGTCGACCTGCGGAGTATGACGAGCGGACTTGGGTTGATATGCTACTTGTA
>CAZENN010000065.1:0-12297 GCA_964513605.1 uncultured Oscillospiraceae bacterium | reverse complement strand
CGTTTTGAAATCTATAAAAGAACCGAGCAAAGGGGCTGTCTCATTAAGATCGCACTTTGTGCAAACTGCTCGATAAATGGTTGTCGAAACACCCCGAAGAGGTGTCATCCTGGGCGGAGCCGAAGGATCTGCGCACCGTTCAAAGCGTTGCCATCCTGAGCGGAGCCGAAGGATCTGCGCACCGTTCAAAGCGTTGTCATCCTGAGCGTAGTCGAAGGATCTATTCGCTCCGTTTACAGCTTGTACGTTAAAGATCCTTCGACTTCGTTCCGCTTCGCTCCACTGCGCTCAGGATGACACGCTGGGAATGTTCCGCTTCGCTCCACTGCGCTCAGGATGACACGCTGGGAGTGTTCCGCTTCGCTCCACTGCGCTCAGGATGACACGCTGGGAATGTTCCGCTTCGCTCCACTGCGCTCAGGATGACACGCTGGGAGTGTTCCGCTTCGCTCCACTGCGCTCAGGATGACACGCTGGGGGTATTCCAATTTGTCAAGTTGTTTTGTACACTATAACGAAGGAGTTGTCTCAAATGGTTGAGACAACTCCTTTTTGGGGCTATTGACGTAACCTTAAAAATAGATTAGAATAAAGAGTATGCCATATCTGAAGCAACCATCTACTTTATGTAAACCGAAGCGAAGCCAATGACCACAAAAATTTTTTCAAAAACCTTGTGACCTTTTTGCTGTCTGATGCGTTTATATAACAGGAGGATAAAAGCGTGCGACTTTTTCACCGTTCCAAACCTGATATTGAGAGTGCTTTTCAGCGCAATGCGGATGCCATGTATCGTCTGGCTCTTGCACGGCTGTGTAATGACGCGGATGCCCAGGATGTGGTTCAGGATGTATTTGTGAGCTTCCTGTCCACTGCCCCTGTGTTTGAAAGCGGCGACCATGAGCGTGCCTGGTTTCTCCGGGCTACGGTCAATCGGTGTAATGATCTATTCAGACGAAATCAGGTGCGTCAGGCAGTGCCTCTTGAGGAGGCTCTTGGGGTTGCCGCCCAGGATCATTCAGGTGTAAAGGAACTGATGGAATTGCTAAAGCGAATCCCCGAGATCTATAAGGATACCGTGATCCTCCATTGTCTGGAAGGCTACTCTCTGGAGGAAACTGCCAACATTCTTGGCATTTCCCTGTCGGCGGCGAAAATGCGTTTGTCGAGGGCCAGAGAAGCACTGCGGGCATTGAGAGAGGAGGAATGAGTATGTTTCAGGAGCAAGAACGAAACGCATACCAAAGCATTCGGGCACCCCAGGCACTGCGTGAGAAGGTCATGGCGAAGAAAAAGCCCAAGCGGCAGCTTCCTGTGTATCTGACCACCGCAATTGCGGCATGTCTGGTGCTGGCAATAGGTATGGGCTTTTTCTTCCGTGGAGGCGAGCCGAATATCAGGATCAATGGTCAAACACTGGAAAGCAGTGTGGTGTACTATGATCTTTCCCCAGCCTCTGAGATGAGAAGTGCTCCCATCCTTTCGGTTCCGGTAGAATTAGAGCTTTCGGGAGAAAGTGAGATTTCCGTATCCCATGGTACGCTGGTCAAGGAAGGGCAGACCCCGGTGAGTACACTGAAGGCGTCTTCCGCTGTTTCCCTGATTTGGCAGATCCAACTCGGGCAGGAAATGACCACTTGCGAAATGACCATTACCCATGAAAAGGGCGTTACGACCATGACTCTGGAATATGTAGATTCAAAAATTACAGTAACAAAAAAAGGAGACTAACAACATGAAGAAGATCATTGCACTGCTGGCCTGCCTGACAATGCTGCTGAGCATGGCTGCCTGTGGCGGTAACGAGGACAAGACCAACGAGACCACTACCGAGCCCACCACCGAGAGTACCGCCGCTACCGAGGACACCACTGAGGCTACCGAGGACACCACTGAGGCTACCGAGGATACCGGCGTCACCGATGCTCCTGTTGCTGAGGGCACTGTGGGCGAGACTCTGCTGGCTGCGTTCAAGGCAAACCCCAACGGCACCGCTCAGGAGATCGCTGACGGTCTGATCACCAACCCCATCATCCAGTTCATGCCTGCTACCATGCCCGTTGAGCAGGGCTATCTGACCGGTTTCAATGATGCGGAGATCACCGGCTTTGAGGAGGGCGTGATGTTCGCTCCCATGATCGGCACCATCCCCTTCGTTGGCTACATCTTCACCTTGGCTGAGGGTGCTGATGTGGAGGCATTCAAGACCCTGCTGACCGACAGTGCCAACCTGCGTTGGAACATCTGCACCGCTGCTGAGGAGCTGATCGTGGAGAATGAGGGTAACACCGTATTCTTCCTGATGTGCCCCACCACCTTTGAGACCTCCGAGGAAGAGGGCGGCGACATTGGCGGCATGGACATGCCCATCGAGGAAGGCGAAGGTATCGTTCTGGGCTGATTTGAACATTATTCCGTATGGCCCCTCCCGGTCATACGGAATTTTTAATGAAGGAGAGAAATTATGCTGTTTTCCAGTATTCCTTTTCTGTTTTACTTCCTGCCCTGCGTTTTGCTGCTCTACGCCATTTCTCCCAAAAAGCTGAAGAATTTCACACTTCTGGTTTGCAGTCTGGTCTTTTATGCCTGGGGCGAGCCGAGACTGGTGGTGCTGATGCTGGCGACGGTGCTCATGGGCTATATCCTGGGCATCCTGACGGAGCAGGTCCCAAAGTTCAAGAAGCTGTTTGTCACCATGGCAGTGGTGCTGAGCTTGGGCTTTTTGGGCTACTACAAGTATGCGGATTTCTTTATCAGTAATATCAACGCCGTCACCGGGCTGTCCATTCCGCTTTTGAAGGTGGCACTGCCCATCGGTATCAGCTTCTATACCTTCCAGCTGCTCAGCTACAATGTGGATGTGTACCGGGGGGATGTACCGGCTCAGCGGAATTTTATCGATCTGGCAGCCTACATCGCCCTGTTTCCCCAGCTCATTGCCGGACCTATTGTACGCTACTGTGATGTGGCTGCTCAGCTGAAAAACAGGACCCACTCCTGGGACAAGATCGCTCTGGGTGTCCGCCGGTTCGTGCTGGGTCTTGCAAAGAAAATTTTGATCGCCAACGCACTGGGAGAGCTGTGTGATATTTTCCGTGGCACCTCAGAGCAGAGTGTCCTCTATTTCTGGATGTACGCCATTGCGTTCTCTCTGCACATCTATTTTGACTTCTCCGGCTACAGCGACATGGCCATCGGTCTGGGCAAGATCTTCGGCTTTGATTTTCTGGAGAATTTCAACTATCCCTATATCTCCAAAAGTGCCACGGAGTTCTGGCGGCGGTGGCATATGTCTCTGGGCTCTTGGTTTCGGGACTATGTGTATATCCCCCTGGGCGGCTCCCGGGTGTCCAAGCCCAGGATGTTCTTCAACATTTTTGTGGTATGGATGCTCACCGGCTTCTGGCATGGGGCGGCATGGAACTTTATCCTTTGGGGTCTGATGTTCGCGGTGCTGCTGGTCATCGAGAAGACCTTCCTGTTAAAGCACCTGAACCGTTCCAAAGTATGGAGCCGGTGCTATCTGCTGCTGGCGGTGATCATCAGCTTCGTGATTTTCAATGCCACGGATCTGAAGGAGGCGGCAGCGTATATCGGCGGCATGTTCGGTGCCGGTGGTGTGCCCTTGATTTCCGCCGAGGCTTTGTTCCACCTGAGAAACTATGCGGTGATCTTCATCATTGCCATCATCGGCGCAACACCCCTGCCCAAGCTGGCGGTGAACAAATGCAAGAAGGTCCAGTATCTGGAGCCGCTGGTGCTGGTGGGATTGCTGGCAGTGGTCACCGCCTATCTGGTGGACGGTTCCTTTAATCCGTTCCTGTATTTCCGCTTCTAAGGAGGATGCATTATGAAAATTAAAAATATCATGACCGTCCTTCTGTGCGGTGCGTTTGTGTTTTCCCTTGCCGGTTGGTGCTTTTTCGGACCGAAGGATACCTACTCCGAAAGCGAACGCCGTGCTTTGGCAAAGTTTCCGGAAACCAGCTGGGATACCATTTCCTCCGGGGAATTTGCCACGGATTTTGAAAAATACGCCACCGATGTATTTCCAGCCCGGGATGCGTGGCGCAGTCTGAAGGCATACACCCGTCTGGGACTGTTTGCCCAGAAGGAGAATAATGATCTGTACGTTGCCCAGGGGCACCTGTCCCAGATTCAGTATCCTATGAATACGCAGATGCTGGACTATGCCATCGAGCTGCTGACCAAGGTGAAGGATCAGAATTTCCCCGATGCAAAGGTCTATTTCTCCATGGTACCCGATAAAAACCATGTGCTGGCAGATCTGAAAATGGACTATGCCGCATTTGAGGGCTATATGCAAGAGGGTCTGAGCTTTGCTGAGCCCATCGGGATTCGGGATCTGCTCACTGCCGAGGACTATTATAATACGGATACCCACTGGCGGCAGGATCAGATCATCGATGTGGCAGAGCGCATCGCCGCCGCCATGGGAACGCAGCTGCCTCAGGATTATGAGCAGGTGCGGCTGGATACGGATTTCTATGGTGTCTACGCCGGTCAGTCCGCGCTGAATGTGGAGCCGGACCGGCTCACCATTGTGACCAATGATACCATTGAGGCATTGCAGGTCACACTGTTTACGGATCAGGGACAGCTGAAAAAGATGGACAGCGTCTATGACATGAGCCGTCTTCAGGGCAACGACCCCTATGAGATGTTCCTCTCCGGTGCCCAGTCCGTGATCAAGATCACCAATCCCGGTAACACTTCCGGCAAGCGGCTGATTATTTTCCGGGACTCCTTTGGTTCTTCCATCACCCCCTTGCTGGCACAGGGCTATTCCGAGGTAGTTATGCTGGATCTGCGCTATATCATGTCCGGTATGCTCAGCAGCCCTATGATGAGTGAGTATATCGGCTTCGACAATGCGGATGTGCTGTTCCTCTATAGTACGCTGGTTCTCAATGATTCTATGGCAATGAAATAACGCCGCACACCTCCAACGATCACCCCCAAAAACCCCTGTCATTCCTTCCCACAGTCGAAGGCTGACAGGGGTTTGTATTGTTAAAACAGAATTTATCCTTTTTTTTAAGAATGACATTGTTTGCTCCGCAAAACTGGAACATTGCACGAATGGGAGGGAGGATATTTTGTTATTTTGCCAATTTTACAATTTGATAAATTGAAGTATAATTAGAAGGCATATTTATGCAAAAATTTGAAGGAGGATTATTATTATGCACGCATCATCAAAACGCCTGCTGAGTATTGTGCTCAGTTTGGTGATGGTTTTGGCAATGCTTCCTATGGCAGTATTTGCTGAGACTCCCGAGATCCTGTATCTCCAACCCAACTCAAACTGGACCAGTGCTGGGGCACGCTTTGCCGCCTACTTCTACGGCAACGGCGACACTTGGCTGGACTGCACCGACGACAATGGCGACGGCGTCTACGAAGTCGCGGTTCCCGAAGGGTATACTTCTGTGATCTTCTGCAGAATGAACCCCGATAACACTGCCAACGGCTGGGATACCAAGTGGAACCAGACCTCTGACCTGGCCATCCCTACCGACAGCACCAACTGCTACGTTGTGGAAGACGGCAGCTGGGATAAGGGCAACGGTCAGTGGATCACCTACACCGTAGGCGGCGAAATCGTCACCGAGCCTGTTGTGGCTACCTATTATGTAGCCGGTGATTTCAACGAATGGAACCCTGCTGATAGTAACTATCTGATGAGTGCCAATTTGGACGGCACCTACTCCCTGACCCTTTCTATGACCCAGGGCACTTATAACCTGAAGGTCACCGACGGCAGCTGGAGCAACTGTTGGGGCGATGGCAGCGGCAACTATGTCGTGGTTGTGGAATCCGATTGCAATGTCACCATTGGCTTCGATCCCACTTCCGGCACGATCACCGCCACCGGTGACAGCTTGGGCGAGGAGGAGAAGGAGCCTCTGGCCATTTACTCTGTTCACCTGGTGGGTGTAGCGGGTCTGGCAGGCGTTGATTGGGATCCCAGCCAGAACCAGATGAGCTCCGCCATGGGCGTTTACAGCATCACCTTCACCGGCATTGCAGCGGGCACCTATGAGTATAAGTTCGCCGCCAATAGCGCATGGGATATCACCTGGGGCACAGGTGCGGAGACCGTCTCCGGCGAGACCTACGCCCTGAACATTAATGGCGGCAACAGCACGTTGAATGTTGCAGAGGATAACTCCACCGTTACGGTGTCTCTGGATATGACTGCTATGGACATCGTTACCGGCGAAGGTGCTGCCTGCACCGTAGTGGTAGAGTCCGCCGGCACTCCCGACGTTCCTGCCACCACCCTGGTTCTGGGCGACAATGCGCTGTCCCTGGCTGACGGTGATGTGGACGGCGAGATCTGGACCTATACCGCCACTGAGGACGGCACCCTGACCATCGATGTTACCGCTCTGTCCATGGACGACGGTACCGGTGTCCTGTCTGAGGTTCCTGCTGCTTACATTTCTATGGTTATGTCCCGTAATTACAGCACCCAGATCAACGGTGTTTCTGTGTACGGCTTCCCCTATGAGCAGGCTGTTACTGCCGGTGATGTGGTTGCTGTGCAGATCTACAGCGGCATGGGCACTGCCACTGAAATGACCATGAATCTGACCCTGGGCGAAGCTCAGGAGGTCACCCCTGCCGAACCCGGCACCATGGAAAACCCCATCGTCATCGAGTCCCTGCCCTATGAGATCACGGTTGAGGGCGAACACGACCTTTACTACAGCTACACCGCCGCTGAAGATCAGACCTTGGTGATCATCTATCCCGAGGGTAACTACGTTTCCGGTCTCCCGAATTACGAGAATGATGAAGAAGCTCTGGCCTATACGGTTGAGGTTGCTGCCGGTGAGACCATCAGCATCAACCCCTGGGGCACTAATGAGGGTACTTACGTCATTGATGTGTATCAGGAAGAGGTCGTTGAAAACGTGACTGTTTACTTCGATAATTCCCTGTACAACTGGGCAAACGTCTACGCCTATGCTTGGAATGATGATGGCTCCGTCTCCGAGGGTTGGCCCGGCACTGCTATGACGCAGAACGAGGATGGCACCTGGTCCATCCAGCTTCCCGAGACTGCCGCCAATGTGATCTTCAATGACGGCATCTATCAGACAAGTAATCTGACATTTGCTGCTGACACCATCTACAACGGCATCGCTTCCGCTGCCTACGGCAATGAGCTGAACACCAACTTCTACGTCACCGGTTCCGGTAAAGAGTTTGGCAACTGGGCTGCGGACCATGCCGCTGGTCTGATGACCAACAACGGCGACGGCACCTTTAGCGTGACCATCAATAATGTAAATGCAGCTGGCGGTGACTATGAGTATAAGATCACTGCCGGTAATTGGGAACAGTCCTGGGGCGATCCTACCACCGGTGGCAACTTCACGGTTACTGTGGAGGCTCTGAGCGATGTTACCGTTATCTTCAACCTGAACACCCAAACTGCTTCTGCTACTACCGAGGCTATTTTTGTGCAGCCCACAATCGTACCTCAGTATCCCACCTTGTCTCTGGAGGATATGGTCGTGATGAACGTCTACTACTCCGCTGCCAATCTGGATTGTGTGGTAGAGATGGGTCTGATCACCTACTCTCAGAGTGTTGAGGCTGCCAGCATAGAAACCGCCGAGAAGGTGATCCCTGGCTATGCCTGGAGCGAGACCGATGGCCTCTACTACTCCAGCAGCACCGGTATCGCTGCGAAGAATCTGGGCGATACCATCTACTTTGCGGTCTACGCAATGCTGACAGATGGCAGCTACTGCTACAGCTCCGTGCTGCATTACAGCCCCAAGACCTACGCTTACAATCAGCTTGCCTCCGACAATGAGGCGATGAAGCCCATGATGGTTGCACTGCTGAACTATGGTGCGGCGGCTCAGACCTACTTCGGCTGCAATACAGATGCTCTGATCAATGCCGACCTGACTGCTGACGATCTGAGTCTCGTCGAAAGCTACAGTGCTTCCATGATGACTGCTGTTACTCTGCCTGACGATGCAAAGAAGGGCGAGATGGTGGGCAATGGCGGCTATAGCAAGCGTTACCCCACTGTTTCCTTCGAGGGTGCGTTCAGCATTAACTACTACTTCACTCCCAGTGCCGTTCCTGTCGGCGATATCACGATGTACGTCTGGAATCAGGCTGACTTCGATGCAGCGGAGTCCCTGCGCAAGGGGAACGCTACGGAGTCGATCACCATGACCCTCACCGAGTCCGGTGAGTATGTGGCAGTGGTGGGCGACATCGTAGCCAAGGATCTGGATCAGGGTGTGTATGTCAGCTTCTGCTATTACGACGGTACCACCGACTACTGCTCCGGCGTTGTCGGTTACTCCATCGGCGCCTACTGCGTATCTCAGAGTGCCGGAACCGGTACGATTGCAGACCTGGCTTCTGCATGTGCTGTCTACGGCTACTACGCAAAGCAGTTCTTCGCATAATCATCAACCATGGCCGCTCCGAAAGGGCGGGGTTCGTAAAACAGTTATAATCAAATAATCTGAAAACCATGTGATTTCAGGGGACGGCGTGACTTCGGTCACGCCGTTTTCTTTTGCATCAGTTCATTCAGAGGGATAAATCCGATGCCGTCATACTTGATGTGGATGTTCTGTCTGCGTTTGCCACTGGACTTGTCCGGGGCATCTACATAGATCGCCTGCACAAGCTCTCTCAGGGCATACGGGTCAAGTTCCTCAATGTCCACATATTTGTGTGCTGTCTGAATGAACTTCTCAATATTTTCGTTCTGTCGTTCCTGTACTTGAATTTCTTCCCGCAAGGTAATGACCTCGGCTTCAAGCTGTTTCTGCTCAGTTTCATAGCTCTGACTCATCATGTCAAAGCGTTCGTCGCTCAGCTTGCCCTTGGCATTATCCTCGTAGATTTTGATGAACAGTCTTTTCAGTTCAGAGATTCGCTTCTCATTGCGTTCCAGCTGTTTTCTGCTGATCGGGATTTTCTCTGCGGACTCCACACGCATCTTCTGACCCATAACGGAGATGAAGTGTTCTCTGTGGTGGAGAATGTACCCGGTCACCAACTGAATGTGTCGCAGCACCATGCGGTTAAGAACGGATTCACGGATAAAGTGTGTACCGCACTTGTCTTTGCGCTTCCAATGCAGAGAACAATCGAAGAAAGCTCCCTCAACTTTGCCGTTATTGGTGGCTCCGTAGTACAGCTTCTCGCCACAATCAGAACAGAACACCAAACCGGAAAACATACTGGTTCTGCCGGACTTGGTTTTACGGTGACGCTGCTGACGGATCTGCTGAACCTTTTCAAACACATCTTCCGCAATGATAGGTTCATGGGTATCATAAAAGACTGCTTGGTTTTCTGCTTCGTTTACCCTTTTCTTCTTATCCCAGATGGAATTGGTGTAGGTCTTGAAATTGACAACGCATCCGGTGTATTCTCTGCGCTCCAAAACCTTAACCACGGTGCTTCCATTCCATCCATAAGGATTTTCCGGCAGCGGATTGGGAGAATTGATGCCGTGGCTGTGTTTATATGCCGTCGGAGTCAGAATCTCCTTTTCTCGCAGCACATTAGCAATCTGCGACGGGCCTCGTCCCTCCATGCACAGGTCAAAGATATATTTCACGATCTTTGCTGCTTCCGGGTCAATGATCCAGTGCTTCGGATTCTCCGGGTCTTTCACATAACCATAAGGGACATTGGTTGTCAGCGGAGCACCGCGCTCACCCTTGGCCTTGTTGACAGCTCTGATTTTACGGCTGGTGTCACGGGCATAAAACTCGTTGAACCAGTTCTTGATGCCTGCAAAATCATTGTTGATACTGTTCGGATCAGAGGTGTCAAAATCATCATTGATGGCAATGAAGCGGACACCGTTCTGCGGAAAAGTGAAGTTGGTGTAAAGTCCCGTCAGCGCAGAGTTTCTGCCAAGTCGGGAGAGATCTTTTGTCAGCGCAATGGCTACATTTCCCGCTTCCACTTCTTTCAGCATACTCTGGAAGCCGGGGCGGTCATAGTCTGTACCGCTGTAACCGTCATCCACAAAGAATACCGGATTCGGGAAATGATGCTCTTTTGCATACTGCAAAAGAATAGCTTTCTGGTTCTCGATGGACAAAGACTCGCCAAGTCTTTCATCCTCTTGGGACAATCTGCAATAAAGGGCAGTAATTCTATTTGTTGCTCCTAACATTTCTGTTTCCTCCTTGACTGGAGCAACTGTCAGTACAGGATTGGTTGCGTTTATTGTATCAAAATTTGCAGTATTTGTCATTCCTGTATCTCCAACTTTTCTGTAAACTTTTTGGCGGTGATTCGCTCCAATTTGCGAAGAAAAGATTCTTCACCCTCATAGCTTCCGGTGACAGTGTAGATCGTGCCGTCTATTTCTTCCGTAAGGGTAAGATTGGGAATCCAGTAGGCAGAAATGTTTTTCACATGAATGTGTCCGTCCTCACCGAACCAGAAGTTATGATTCTTCGGTTGAGTGGACGGCTGGATTTTGAAATAGGGGTCGGGGTTGGAAAACAGATATTCCGGTATGCCCTCGTCCTCGATTTCCAGAGAATCGATCCATTGATCTAATTCTTCCGGTGTCATGTCGATTGCTTTTTTTGGTTCGCTCATATAAAAATCTTCCTTTCTATTTCATGATTTGGTTGGATGGGATAGGAAGGAATGAAAGAATCAAATCTCCATATCCCGTTTTTGTTGCTGCTGACGGTCATGCTGATGATCGTGCAGATAGGTATTCACCTTATACTGAATATTCCGGAGAGATTTCAGCTCTGCGTTGATTTTGCTGACCTCTGTTTTCTCCGCATCGTATTCCGTTTTGAGTGCATCCAGTTCCTTCTGCCACTTTTCTGGTGTCAGCTTTTTGTTGGGTATATCGGAATTATCCAATTTTTGCTTCACGGCATAGAATTGTCGAATCTCACTGTCATGCTCTGCCATATATTTTTTGTGCTTCTTGCCCCAGCCACCTTTGGGCGGGATGGCATCCACGATAGGCTTGAGCCGGGTATAATCCTCTGCCTGACGGATCAGATCATTCAATGCTTTCATCCCTTTGGCTTTCTTGCGCATGGATTCATTCAGATCAAACAGCTTTCCGCTCAGACCGGATACATAGCTTTCCAGATCTTCAACAGTACGAAGTCCCTTGGATTCCAGAAAGGTAAAATCTTCGCTGTATCTCTTGGTATTGCCGATTTTTGCTTTGTTGGAATAGGCACCAGCGTTTCGGATGGCGTAATACTCACCCAATATCTGAGCCAAGGCGGGAGATTGGGGTTTATCCAATACCTCCTTGGCCTCTTTCAGCCAGTCCAGAAGATCCGCAAGTTTTTTCTTGACGCTGCGGAGCAGATCGTTGGTAGCCTTGATCCAGCGGTTCAGATCGCCCTTGTTGGTTCGGATGCCCTGCGCTTCCATCTGACGAACGGCGGGGCCTTCGTGGACTGTGGGAAGAATATCCAGCCCTTGTCGTTCATAACTGCGGTTATCGATACGGCAGACCAGTTCCTTTTCCTCGAACATGGCGTTGCATAAATCCGCCCAAGCCTGCCGCCAATGCTCCAAGGTTTCGGGATTGCCCCAGTCGGTAGTCGGCACGGCATTGAATACATAATTTCCATCTTCATCCCGGATACGGTTGCCCTCTTCGTCCAGTTCATAAATCCGGTGCTGCTTGGTTCCCCATTGTCCATTTTTCTCAAAGGGGCGGATGGGACACATGACATGAAAATGGGGATTTTAAATACCGCCATCTTCCTTGTCAGGGACATGAACCGCAAAGTCCACGGTCATGCCCCGGCTTATAAACTGCTCAAACAAAAATTGCCTTGCAAGAGCGATGTTCTCGTCAAGAGGAAATTCGTTCTGCAAGGCAATGTCAAAACTGTATGCGAGCTGGGCTTTGGGATGCCGTTCCACTTTTTCAACGGCGTTCCATAGGGTCTGTCGGTCAGCGTATTCCGGCGGAGTGTGGGAGGGCAGCAGGATCTCGGTATGGACGACACCACCTTTTCGGGTATAGTCGCTGTCCTCGCCGTAATAATCGCTGTGCAGCTTTTCTCCGGCCCGATAAGCTGCGGCAGCGATGGCAGACTGCCCTGCACTGCGTTTGATTTGTGTTGTATGAAAATGAAAAAGCGCCATATTATTCACCACCCTTCTCAGAAGCAGCAGTCCGGATGCGTTCCATAATACCGGGAAAATGCAGAACTGTTTCCATAAGCGCATAGAAGCTCTGCTCGTCCATGGTCTTAACCTCCGGGGCAA
>CAZENN010000064.1:0-12576 GCA_964513605.1 uncultured Oscillospiraceae bacterium | reverse complement strand
CCTGGAGAAAACTATTTTTGTTTTTTCATCTGTCTACTTGACAGGGAGCGGTTCACAATGAAGGAGACACCCCCTTGATTATCAAAGCAGCCGGTCGTCCTGAGCGAAGCGAAGGATGACGTGTTATTTTATGCTTTGCTTATACTAGTTCTTATTAAAAAGCTTTAAAAGCTTTTTATAGCACCGAAGGTGCGTTAAGAACTGTATGAGACGGAATTTTATGATTTTCTATCCGAAAATCATAAAATTGGCAGTGCCGTAAGGCAATGCCCTTTTTAATAGAAATTAAAGATTTCTATTAAAAAGTAGTATTAGAGCCGTCTGTGTTATTTGCAGTCTGCGATCTGTTGCTTTATTACATCGTATGGTACTGTATTTTCATACAACCGCACCGACCGTGTAAAGTCAAAAGCAGCATTGACAGCAGCGTAATACTCATCTTCGTTCACAGGATTGCCTTCTATTGAATATTCATAAATAAGATCGTATTCACCGTTTTCCAGATTCACAACGTGTTCTATTAAAAGTGCGTTGAACGTTTGGGTAAATCCATTCTCAGTAAGCTTGTATACATCGGTATAATAACACCCCATATTGCCGTTCTGGTTGATAAAATTTCCGCCTTTTTCAATATAGCTTCCACCGCCGATTCGCCCCAAACGTTGCTCTACAACCGTTCCGTTTTTATAGGAACAGACACCGTCGCCTGTCGCCTCGCAGTCACCACTTAAATATAGTTCAGGAATGTCATCACCATCAATATAAACAAGCGCATAAGATAAGTGAACATTTTTTCTGCTTTCCAAAAAATCCAGATAGGCTGTTTTCCATTGAGGAACTGCCGGTTCTTCGGTTGTTATGGGATTATTTGTTACATCTTGAACCGGTTCAAGAGCTTTTTCTGTTACCGAAGCAGTCTCTTCCTCCGTTTCAGATTCAGATTCAGCTGAGACCTCAAGCGAGAGTTCGGTTGAGGCTTCGTTTTCAATAATCGCATCTTGGGCACCGCTAATATGCTTGTCAAACATTTTTTCTATCTGATCGCTCCCACAACCAGGCATTACACAAGCAATAACAATAAGCACAATCAGCAAAAGTATCCTCTTTTTCATATACATCCCCTCTCTTATCATTGATATAGTTGTTCTCCTCATAATAGTGGTGACAAGGGATAGGACTGACAGCTTTTTCTATGGAGCTATGAGGGCAAGTCCTTCTTTTGTGCAAACCGATGGCGGTAGTAGTATTCAATCTCCTCGGCAGGAGCAAAGTAAAATGCACTGTTGAAATTAGATATAGCATCCGAAATTCCAGAAATCATCACATCAAAGAGTGTTTCCGGATATTTTTTTCGATCCATTTCGACCCGTGTCACCAGCTTGGCATAGACAGAGCCAATTGCTAAATAGGAGGGCACCCGATATTTACAGGAATGGACAGTGTCATAGGTTCCCTCTGAAATATGATATCTGTTAATTACTTCATCGGATACCTGTTCAAAAGGCAAACAGTGATTTACATCCGCAAGGTTGACCAGCTTTCGAATTCCTTCAACTCCGATGGTCTGGGCCACATCTGCCCTTCTGTTCATGGTTTTTCTCCCCACAAACTCAATCAGCGATGCAGTATAAAACACGTCATCATAATCAATTGTATCAATGCGAGGCATCAACTTCCACCATCCTTTCGAAATGAAGGCATTTTAACGCATCTTCCGTGTGGAATGTGATTTGATGGGTAGGATTTTTATACCGAGCATATTCCCAGAACTGTCTTCGTGTAATTCTTCCGCTTAGAAAATCATCCACATGGTTCCAAACCTGGTCATCTGCCATAGGCCCCTCCACAATATCATAATCATGCGGAGTAATTCCTCTGCTTCCACGACACATGGCAATAAAATCGAGCCATTCGTTGGTCATTTTCTTAAACACTTTATACTTCAATTTTTTATTTGGTGTGTAGCGGTATAAGTTCACAATAGGGCTTTCCCCATTTTCAAGATCGTTATGCCTTAGAGCCCACCGTTCCGCCTGACTATAAATTTTAGTGCAGTAAAAACCGTAACTGAAATCTTTCGTATACACCGTTTTACGAATCTCAGGTCTTTCAACCGCTACACCACTTCCATGAAATAAAGTCACGTCCATTTTTGTCACTTCCTTTACCATCAGTATACTTCATAATCAACGGTTTTTCAATCATTGGTTTCCTTCAAATCTTGCCTAATCCACCATCAGAGACCTTACTTTTTCGAATATTTTTCGCACAGAGCATTCACCTGATCGGTAAATCTTGCCAGTTCCTTATTGGAAAGTCCCTTGCTGCCTTCGATGATATGCAGCAGCCGCTTTCCGGCGGCAAGAAGCTTTTCGAAGATGGCGTTGCCCCGGCGGCGGCCGTCGCTTTGCTTGCTTAGCTTCACGATTCTGCCCTTGGCGGTACATTCCGCAGTGAGAAGATCGTATTCATCTCCGCTGTAGGGTGCTATGGCAGTTACCCCTAACCTTTCCTCAATGACCTTGGCAAAGGTATCGCAGACCTCATCGTTTCCGTGGTTTACATAAATCATCTTCGCACTGCCCCGCTGAGTTTCCAGCCAGTCCAGCAGGATATTCTGATCTGCGTGACCGCTGATGCCTGAGAGCATGGCGATATTGGCCCGCACGGCAATATCCTCTCCAAACAGCCGCACCTGATCCGCTCCCTCCTGGAGCTTTCTACCGATGGTGCCTTCTGCCTGGTAGCCCACAAAGAGAATGGTGGAATTGGGACGCCACAGGTTATGCTTTAAGTGATGGCGGATTCGTCCTGCTTCACACATTCCGGAGGCAGACAAAATGACCTTGGGGCTGGGATCTTCATTGATGAGCCGGGACTCATCCGCCGTCACAGACAGCCGCAGTCCCGGGAAATTGATGGGATCGATCCCCTTCGCCAGCAAATCCAATGTCTCCTGATCGTAATAATCCGTCAATCCGGCGGCATAGATCCGGGTCGCCTCCACTGCCAGGGGGCTGTCCACATACACCGGGAAATTCCCATGCCCCCGAACCCTTCCCTGCTCCTTAATGGTTCGCAGCAGATACAGCAGCTCCTGTGTCCTGCCGATGGCGAAGGAAGGAATCACCACATTGCCTCCCCGATCAAAGGTCTCCTGCAAAATGGAAGTCAGCTGTCCCAGATAGTCCGGCCGCTCTCCATGGAGGCGATCACCATAGGTAGACTCCACCACCACATAATCCGCCTTCGGGGGCTGCTCCGGGTCCCGGATCAGCGGTCTTGCCCGATTGCCCAGATCGCCGGAAAACAGCACCGTCCGCTTCTCATTTTCCTCCTCCACCTCGATATAGATGCTGGATGATCCAAGCAAATGCCCAGCGTCATAAAAGCACAGATGGATTCCCGGGAAGACCTGCACCCGTTCATGGTAGGGATACCCCATGAACTGCTGCAGGGACTGCTCTGCGTGTGCCATGGTATACAGCGGCTCGTAGCTGGGAAGCCCGGCACGCTGCGCCTTCCGATTGCGCCACTGAGCTTCAAATTCCTGAATATGAGCAGAGTCCCGGAGCATGATGGTACACAGCCTTCTGGTGGCTTCCGTTGCGTAAATCGGTCCCTTATAGCCCCTGGCAACCATAGCCGGAATTAGTCCTGAGTGGTCAATGTGGGCATGGGTCAGAAAGATGGCATCGATCTGTCCCGGTGCCACCGGAAGCTCGCAGTTTTCATACAGATCCGGTCCCTGCTCCATACCGCAATCCACAAGAATATTCTTTCCGCATACTTCCAGCAAGGTACAGGAGCCTGTGACCTCATGGACAGCACCTAAAAACGTGATTTTCATGGACAATTCCCCTTTCTATGGTATGATATGAAATTTATGAACGATTTGTCCCTCTGCGGCGCAGTACGAACCAGAGAGTCAGCAGAACCGCCGGCATCACAACCAGTACGACCGGCAGCAGATCCGCAGTTTTGGGATTTTCTTCCACCACCGGTCCATCCTCTCGGGTCGCCTCGTCCTTTGTGGCTTCATTTTCCTCTGCGGTCTCGTTCGTGATGGTGATTCTGCCCTGACCATAGGGATTTTCGTATTCTTCGCCGATGACACCATTCAGATGATCCCGGATGTAGTTGATCAGCACCTGATTATCGATCATCACCTCATCCTGCAAAAGCTGATTGTCATCAAAGAAGGTCACACCGGCTCCCTGAGACTTGATCATGTAATTATGAGATGCCAGTGTATAGATCGCCTCCGGGTCAATGGGGGCATAGGTTCCATCTTCCTGAAGGATCTGTACATCCGTCACACGGCGGCTTTCGCCAATGGAGACCAGCATCCCCTTATCGTCCATCTCCACAGAGCTGGGAATGGCGGTATTGATGGTGTATTTCAGCCCGGATACATGCTGGAAACCGCCGTTTTCATTAGGGGCTTCCTTGGCAGCCACCTCCAAAGTATCCAGCAGCTCCTGACCGCTTGCCTCCACCACGCACATCATATTACCAAAGGGGTGCACCGCTATGATGTCCCCGTAAGTAATGTCGCCGGGTTCGATGTCCGAACGAATGCCGCCACCATTGACCATGGCAACATCCGCACCCAGCACAATGCGGTATGCATCGGCACACAGGTCGCCCAAATTGGTCTCCTGACTGCGAATGATCCGCTCCCCGGTCTCCGGATCGTTCACCACCAGCCTCACCTGAGTCTGGGCTACCACCTCATTGAGCATTCCCTCATACTCGGATTGAATACTCTTGATATAAACATCCGTATCCTCATCCGCCTGCGTATAGCCGGTGACCAGTTGAGTGGACACCGCGCCTTCGAGGGTAATGGTCAGCATTCCGATGTTTGCCAACTTCGTGCCGGTGGAGCTGAGCAGTACCGTGTTCCCATCGGCATCGGATACCTGCTCCCCTGCAATGACGCTGTGGGAATGGGCATCAATAAAGGCATCCAAACCGGTGGTGTTGGCGATCACGTCATAGGATCTCCAGGGGGCGGAGGCCGGGTCCGTTCCCAGATGTCCCACAGCCACTACCACATCTGCGCCCTGAGACACGGCTTCATCAATGGCGGTCTGCACCGCGTCATAAAGTTCCTGACCGTTATTTCCCTCGCAGAAACCATAGATATAGTTACCGTTTTCATCCTGAAAGTAAGCAGGAGTGGACTTGGTAAAGGATTCCGGGGTGGCAATGCCCACATATGCCACTTTCAAATCGCCATACTGGGCAATGCTGTAGGGCTGTGCCACCAACTCACCGGTGCGCAGATCCACAAAATTGCAGGCAAGATATTCCGCTTCGGACTGGGAGGGCAGTGACAGTGCCACATCCATACCGTAATCGAACTCATGGTTTCCAAAAACAGCGTAATCATAGCCGATCTCATTCATAATATCAACCAAGTAGCTGCCCTTGGACAGTGTACCGATGGCTTCACCCTGAATGGCATCTCCGGCATCGATCAGCGTCACATAAGCGTGCTCCGCTTCCATTTCCTTTTTCAGTGCAGCCAAATTCACATAGCCCATAGTCCCCTCCGGGCTGTCAGCGTCCACACCACAGTGGACATCGTTCGTGTAAAGCACCACGATATTCTCCGTTTTCCCCTCCTGTGCCAAAACACCGGGAGCGGCACACAACACGATAGACAGCACCAGACATACACTCAGCAGTCCCATCATTATTCGTTTCATACAAAATCCTCCTTTAATGGTTCGATGAGATGAGTTAATTTTACCAATACGGTGCGGATTTTTCAATAGGGGAAATGTAAATAAAGCAAATATTAAATAAAAATATAGAACAGGGGCTTTCAAAAATCGACAGATTGTGCTATACTGAATTTGTATCACAATAATCATGAAGCGAGGTGGATGTTTGTGGATAAATTGGAGCATATTTCCATTGTTCTTCCCTCATTAGATCCGGATGAAAAGCTTTTAGCGGTGATAAAGGGTCTTTTGGGAGTGGGATTTTCAGATATCATTCTGATCAACGATGGCAGCAAGCAGGAAAACCTTCACTACTTTGAAGAGGCTGACCGGTACCCTCAGGTCCAGCTTCTGCACCATGATGTCAACAAGGGCAAGGGGACCGCATTAAAGACCGCCTTCCGATGGTTTTTAAGCAACCGTCCCAAGGGCAAGGGGGTCATCACCGTGGATGGCGACAACCAGCACCACCCGGAGGATACCAAAGCCTGCGCCATTGAAATGCTGAAAACCGGCAAGGTCATTCTGGGCTGCCGGGATTTTTCCCTGGACCACGTCCCCAGACGCAGCCGCCTCGGCAACAACATCACCAAGGCTGTATTCAAGGTTTTCTGTGGTATGTCCCTGTCCGATACCCAGACGGGGCTTCGTGCCATCCCCAGGGATCAGATAGAACCTCTGTGTGCGATCGAAGGGGATCGGTTTGAATACGAGACCAACATGCTTCTTGCCATGAAGCAGTTGGCGATTCCCTATGCGGAGGTAAAGATTCGGACTGTATACATTGAGGAAAACAAAAGCTCCCACTTCCGGGCGGTACGGGACTCGGTGCGGATTTACAAGCTGATTCTGGCCCATTTCTTCCGCTACACCCTTGCCAGCATATTAAGTGCCGTGGTGGATACCGGTGTGTTCACTCTGCTTTCCTGGCTTCTCAGCGGTGTCATCGGCGGTCTGGTGCTCAATGCGGTGTGTACCGGCACAGCAAGAGTTTTATCCTCCCTGTTCAATTTCTTCATGAACAAGCAGGTCGTGTTCCGAAGCGGCGGCAGCACCGGCAAAGCACTGCTGCGCTACTACTGCCTCGCCATCCCCATGCTGTTCTTGCAACTGGGGCTGACTCACGGGGCGTATCTGCTGCTGGGCATTGGCGATGAGCAGACCTTCCTGCGTACCACCATCTATGTGGTTGTGATGGCGGTGCTGTACGTCGTCAGCTTCATGTTCCAACAACGCTGGGTCTTCCAGCCACATACCAAAGAAAAGGACTGATACAATGAGCGAAAAAATCATCCCTCTTTCCAGTGAGGAGCTGCTCTGTGATATCCCGGTCATTGCGAAAAATGAAGCGCATTGGGAACAGAAGCAGCATTCGGACAATGGGTCGCCTACTGCGCCGAAGTCTGCCGATGCGCAATCGGATTCCCATTCGGCAATGGATGAACAACCCGAAAATGCAGACCTGTTGGCGGATCTGCCTCCCATTGGGCAGCGCAAAAAAGCACCGTCTGCCAATGTTAACCCCGAAAGAACCACCGGCGCAGAGCCGTCCCGTCCGCGGCGCACTGCCGGCAGAAAGCCTGCCAAAAAGCGTTCTGCTCTGAGCACCGTTTTCTGTGTCCTCCGGCGGACATTGCTGGTGGTCGTGACCGTGGTGGTACTGCTGTTTGTGGCACTGTGTCTGGTGCTGAATCTGATCTTCAACGGTCCCTCCCCTGCCGCCCGGGAGGTATTGACCATGTCTTTGTCAGAGGCCAGCGGCACCAAATGGCTGCCGGGTCTGTTTCTGGGTGCGGAAACCGTGGAGCAGATCAGACAGGGCGATGCGGCCCTGTTCGTGGATGACGAAGATCCCGCCGATCTGGCTCCCATTGAGATCAATACCGACTCCTCTCTGACCGCCAACAGCGATGAGTGGAAGGACTATCCCGATGGCATCCGCATCGAGAATGTCAGCGGTGACACCTATAACGCCTATGTAATGATCGTCCGGGACCCCTCTGCGGTGTATCTTGCCACCTCCACGGATAAATTCTCCATGGATATCCCCGGCACCCGTATCACCAATCAGATCGAAACCGAAGGTGCCATTGCCGCCATCAACGCCGGTGCTTTCTTTGATAACGGAACCTCCGATCCCTCTGTGGGCAGCGTCCCTCAAGGACTGGTGATCTCCGGCGGTGAGGTGGTCTGGAATTCCGGTGCCGCCCCGGAGGAAGGCTTCGTGGGCTTCAATCAGGACAACGTGCTGGTGGTTGCGGACTCCATGACTGCCAGCCAAGCCATGGAACTGGGCATCCGGGATGGCTGCTGCTTCGGTCCAGTGCTGATTCAGAATGGTGCCATCAAAAATGAGGTATACAATTCCAGCTCCGGCTACAATCCGCGCACCGCCATCGGTCAGCGTGCGGATGGCGCGGTGATCATGCTATGCATTGACGGACGGCAGGCCGGCTCTCTGGGCGGCACTTACGCCGATATCATCAACATCATGGTAGAGTACGGTGCGGTCAACGCCTGCAATCTGGACGGCGGCTCCTCCACCATTATGCTCTACCGGGATCAATACGGACGTTACGGTGAAGCAGGCAAGGTTCAGATGATCAACAACTATTCCCTGCTTCAGGAACAGCCCAGAAAAATGCCCACCTTCATCATGGTGCGACCCAGCGGGGAGGAATAAACATGGAACAGACAATAACCAAAACCCAACGCACCGCTCCCCGCCAGCGCAGAGCCCCGAAAAAGAAGAAGAAGGGGACAAGAGCGAGCACCAAGATCTTTTACACAGGTTTATTAGCCTTTATTCTGATCTTCACCATTGCGCTGACCTTTGTTCTAAGCGAGCTAAAGGAATGGCTGGTAGACTTTGAAGCATCCCAGCCGGATGCCAAATGCAGTGAAGTCTTCACACAGCTCTTCTCTGAGCCAAACTGGAAGGCTCTTTACACCATGGCTGGGGGGACAAGCTCGGACAATGTTGACGCACAAAGCTATGCCGACTATATGGACAAGAAGATCGGCGACACAGAGCTGAGCTATATTGAGACTTCCGCCGGTCTTTCCGGAGATAAGAAGTACATCGTCCGCTGCGGCACCGAAAAGGTCGCCACCTTCACCCTGACCAACACCACCCCCGATGCCAGCATCCCCACCTGGGAGCTGGGTAAGGTAGAGGTGTTTTACAGCTGTGACTATTCCGTAAATATTATCACCATCCCCGGTTATCAGGTGTTGGTAAACGGCAAGCTTCTGGATGAGAGCCATGTGATTCGCGCCGAAAGCACCAAGGCAGAGGACTATTTGCCCGAGGGCGTCCACGGCTACCAGCTGTGTGAGATGACCGTGGACGGTCTGCTGGCACAGCCGGAGGTGGAAATTCTGGACACAGATGGGACTGCGGTGGCACTTTCCTATGATGCGGACAGCTGTACCTATACCCACGCCATCCCCACGCAGGAAATCAGCGACACCGAATATCAGACCCTGCTGAACGCCGCCAAAACCTACTGTGAGTACATGATCGGCAAGGTGGGACGAGCAGAGCTGAAGCTGTGCTTCGATGCAGAAACTGAGATCTA
This sequence comes from uncultured Oscillospiraceae bacterium, assembly GCA_964513605.1. GTDB lineage: Bacteria > Bacillota > Clostridia > Oscillospirales > Oscillospiraceae > Faecousia. The sequence continues at coordinate 3,260 of CAZENN010000064.1, read as the reverse complement.
CAATACCATCACCACCAACACCACCTGGATGCAGAAGTTCTCCAGCTATAGCTTTGGTGAGGAAACCATTGACAGCTACTACCGCTACAGCGATGATCTGTACTCCGCCAAGGTGCAGCTGACCCTGAATGTGACCCGTAAGGACGGAACCGTGAAGGAATATGAGCTGAACAACACCTTCTTTGTGGAAAAACAGGGTGAGCAGTGGCTGGTGACCAATATGATCAATGCCGATGCACAGGAGCTTCACAGCGCCGTTCGGCTGACCTATGTGGTCAACGGCGAGACCGTCTCCAGCCAGTTGGTGGACGCTCAAAGCCTCCAGCTGACGCCGCCTGCGGTAACAGTCCCCGAGGGCAAGACCTTCGCCGGATGGTTTGTGGAACAGGTGGACGACAGCGGCAAAACGGTCATGGAGCTGGCATTCCTTCCCGGTGAAGACGGCACCGTCCATCTTTCTTCCGATACCATACTGGAGCCTATGACCCTCCAGGCCCTGTTCCAATAAAGGGAGGCACGGATGTTAAGCTATCTGGCAGAAAATTTTGATCTTCCCATTCTGGATTGGATCGCAGAGCATATCCACTGCGGCTTTCTGGATAAGGTGATGCCTTGGATCACCAAGCTGGGGGACGGCGGTATCTTCTGGATCGCCGTTGCGGTGATATTGATTTTCATTCCCAAATACCGCAAGGCAGGACTTTCTATGGGTGCGGCACTTCTGATGGGTCTGCTGATCTGTAATCTGACCCTGAAGCCGCTGGTGGCACGGATGCGTCCCTACGACTATCAGGCAGAGTATTTTGGACAGACCATCCGACTGCTGATCGAGACTCCCCATGACTACTCCTTCCCCTCCGGTCACACCATCGCCTCCTTTGAAGGAGCTACAGCACTGATGCTCCACGACAAGCGTTTGGGAATCCCGGCGATGGTGATCGCAGTGCTGGTTGCCTTCTCCCGACTGTACCTGTACGTCCATTACCCCACCGATGTACTGGTCTCTGTGGTTTTAGGCATCTGCTTCGCAATCATTGGAACCCTCCTGGTAAAAAAGGGCTTCGAATGCTGGGAAAACCGCAAAAAAGCAGCATAAAAATTGATACGGCACTGTCCACAAAGCTGGGACAGTGCCGTTCTTTATTTGGATGTTTGTTTACATAAGTTTCTGAGGAAGCGTTTCGTTGCTCTTCGGTTTTTGAAAATGAGCACCTGGGCATGGGACACTTCCCGGAATTGACGGTAGTAACCTTCCCGTTTATTTCGGTTGAAATTCCAGACCCATTTGAGAAAATCGAAATCGATCCGTTCCGGGCAGCCATCCCCCATATCCGGGCGGACGGTGCCGTAGGTAGTCAGTACACGCTTCAAGACTCCCCAAAGGCAGGTCAGGCGGCTGTAATCCAAGTAGATCACCGTATCACAGCGGCTGAGTCTTTCCGGCAATGTGCGGTTGAAATTGCCGTCCATGATCCACTCATCCTTTGACATCTCCTGACGGAGCAGTGCATCAAAGTCCTCCCGATCCCGTTCTATCCAGCCGGGCTTCCAAAACAGCCTGTCCAAATGCACCACCGGCAGCCCGGTTTTCTCTCCCAATTGCTGGGCAAGGGTGGATTTCCCTGCTCCGCCGCAGCCTACAATCATTACACGCTTCATGTCTCCCCCCCCAAACGCACAAGCGGCACGACAAACCCTTTCAGTCTGTCGTGCCGCTTTCAGAATACTCTTAAATACGGGTCAAATTAGTAGGCTACGCCCCAGTAGATCATCTTATCCGCGCTCTTGCCGCAGCAGGCACAGGTATCCCCCAGCTTTTCCTGAGCGAAGGGGATGCAGCGGGAGGACATGCCTGCCACTTCCTTCATCTTCAGCTCACACTCCAGATCACCGCACCACATGGTCTTGACGAAGCCGCCGTTCTTTTCCTGCAGCTCCTTTGCCTCCTCCAAGCTGTGGGCAACGTAGATATGATCTTCCAGATTCTTCTTAGCCCGCTGGAACATCCCCTGATGGACTGCCTCCAGCTGCTGGGTAACGGCTTCTTCCAGTTCCTCCAGCTTGATGACGGTCTTCTCCCGGTCATTCCGGCGAACCAGCACGCACTGACCATTCTCCAGATCACGGGGACCGCACTCCACACGAAGAGGCACACCCTTCATCTCATACTCAGCGCACTTCCAGCCCATGGAGTTGTCACTATCGTCCAGCTTCACACGGAAGCCGGCACTGATCAGACGGTTCTTCAGTTCATTAGCAGCCTCCAGAACACCGGGCTTATGCTGGGCAACGGGCAGGATCACCACCTGAACAGGGGCAACCTTGGGAGGCAGCACCAGACCGTTGTTATCGCCGTGGGTCATAATAATTCCACCGATGAGACGGGTAGAAACACCCCAGGAGGTCTCATGGGGGTTGGTTTTCTGGTTGGTCTTGTCGGTAAACTCAATATTGAATGCCTTTGCGAAGCCATCGCCAAAGTAATGGGAGGTACCGGCCTGCAATGCCTTCCGGTCGTGCATCATGCATTCGATGGTGTATGTCGCCTCAGCGCCGTTGAATTTCTCCTTCTCAGTCTTCTGACCCCGGGTCACGGGCATTGCCAGCACATTTTCACAGAAGTCGGCATAGACATTAAGCATAGTCTCCGTGAATTCCTTGGCTTCCTCAGCGGTGGCGTGGATGGTGTGACCCTCCTGCCACAGGAATTCTCTATGGCGCAGGAAGGGACGGGAGGTCTTCTCCCACCGCAGGACGCTGCACCACTGGTTATACTTCATAGGCAGATCTCTGTGAGACTGGAGCACATTAGCAAAATGCTCACAGAACAAGGTCTCGGAGGTAGGACGGATGGCATAACGCTCCTCCAGCCGGTCGCCGCCGCCCATTGTGACCCAAGCGCACTCAGGAGCAAAGCCCTCCACATGGTCCTTCTCCTTCTGAAGCAAAGACTCCGGAATCAGCAGGGGCATGTACACATTCTCAACACCCTGCTTCTTGAATTCCTTGTCCATAATATGCTGAATATTCTCCCAGATAGCATAGCCATAGGGTCGGTAAATAAACACGCCCTTAATGGAGGAATAGTCGATGAGCTGTGCCTTTTTGCACACATCCGTAAACCACTGTGCAAAGTCCACCTCCATATCGGTGATCTGTTCAACTTTTTTATCTTTTGCCATGATATATCATCCTCTCAGATTTTCCATATTTCGCTTATAATATTGTAGCATATCTGTCAAGGGTATGGACACAAAAAT
>CAZENN010000063.1:0-12580 GCA_964513605.1 uncultured Oscillospiraceae bacterium | reverse complement strand
ATACTGAATTTCCTCCTTAGTCGGTGACAACAGCCAGGATATCATCCTGCTTGACAAACTTATACTCCACGCCGTCCAGCTTGATCTCGCTGCCGACAAACTTACCAACGACCACCTTATCACCGGCGGCTACCTCCATGGTCACATCCTTTGTGCCGGGTCCAACGGAAACCACCTCATAGATGGCGGGCTTTTCCTTGCTGGTGGTAGCCAGAATGATACCGGATACCGTGGTCTCAGCAGCCTCATGCTGCTTCAGCAGAACATTGTCTGCCATGGGCTTTAACTTCATGATAAATTCCTCCAAAATGTATTTTAGACCGCAGGTTTCTAACAGCCTCCTGCATTTATCTACAGGTTTAGCACTCACTTACCCCGAGTGCTAATATATAATAGCCCACTCTTTCAAAAAAAGCAAGAGGAAAATAGGTTTTTTCCGTAAATATTTTATGAATATTCCTTCGATGGCAGTTATTTCCAGCCTTTGAGGATATTTACAGATGTTTACATAGCAAAAATATTTGGTTGTTTTGTAGAATTATCTTCCATTTTTTCCGTTTTTCCTCTTGATTTTTGTGCGTTATTCCTTTATAATAATTGAATAAAACTTTACAGGAGGCAGGCATTTCATGGGTGAGACCGTTGCGTTTCTGTCCGGCAAGGGCGGTACCGGAAAAACATCCGTCTGCGCGGGTATTGCGGTGGCCCTGGCCCGGGAAGGGCTTCGTGTGCTGTGTATTGACTGTGATGTTGGTCTTCGCAATCTGGACATTGCATTGGGGCTTTCGGATACGGCGTCGCTGTCCTTTATGGATATCTGCAATCAGGACTATCTGTTTGAGCAGATCAAGCCCCATCCCCGTTTTTCCACCCTTTGGTTTCTCACCGCTCCCATCAACATCACCGCGGATGCCGTTGATCTTGGGACTTTTGGTGCCATGCTCCGAACCGCCCGGGAGAAATTTGATTATATCTTTTTGGATGCCGCTGCCGGTGTGGAAGCTGCGTTCCGGCTGGCAGCCAGCTATGCGGATCGGGTCTTAGTGGTCACAGGACCCCATCCTGCCGCCGTCCGGGATGCCGGTCGAGTGGGTCAGCTTCTGGAGCTGATGGACAAAACCAATGTCCGCCTCATCGTCAACCGGATCAATTCCAAGCTGGTCTCCGCCATAGACTGCACGGTGGATGACATTATGGACAATGCCGCCCTGCCTTTGATGGGCATTGTGCCGGATGATCCGTCCGTCACCTTAGCCGCCGCCTATGGGACCCCTCTTCTGCTTTACACCAAAAAGGGTGCCGCCGCTGCTTGCAACCGGATCGCCCGTCGGCTCAGAGGCATTCCCACGCCTATCTCGCTGTGATAATATAAAATACCTTCTTACAAGGAGTTGACCATATGAACATTGCGTTTCTTGCCCACGACAAGAAGAAAGAGCTGATGGTTCAGTTCTGCACGGCATACAAAAGTGTGCTGATCAAGCATGATCTTTATGCCACCGCCACCACCGGCCGCCTCATTGCGGACAATACCGGTCTGCCCATCACCCTTCTGCTGTCCCATAAGCAGGGCGGCCATCAGCAGATCAACGCCCGTATCTCCTATAATGAGATCGATCTGGTGCTGCTGTTCACGGACTCCAACACCACCGATGCTTGGGATGATTCTCAAATGATCGAGACCATCCGGCATTGTGACCGCCACAATGTCCCGATTGCTACAAATTTAGGCTCAGCGGAAATGCTCATCATGGGTCTGCAGCGGGGCGATCTGGATTGGAGAGAAATGCTCCACAATAAGTCCAGATACTAAGAGACTGCCCAATTGATACAATGAATATGAAGATACAAGATATAAGATACAAGATACAAGATAGTTGATAGTTGTATCCTGCATCTTATATCTTGTTCGTTTTTTACAGAAAGGAAATTACTATGGATATTATTAAACCCCGGACTCTGTCCGGCTTTATGGAACTGCTGCCCGGCAAGCAGATCCAGTTTGAGCGCATGGCCGAGATTCTGCGCTCCACCTACGCCTCCTACGGCTTCGCCCCTCTGGACACGCCCATCATTGAGGATGCCCAGATTCTGCTGGCAAAGGGCGGCGGCGAAACCGAAAAGCAGATCTATCGCTTCTCCAAGGGAGACAATGACCTGGCTCTGCGCTTTGATCTGACGGTGCCGCTGGCAAAGTATGTTGCCCTGCACTGCAACGATCTGGCATTTCCTTTCCGCCGGTTCCAGATCAGCAAGGTCTACCGTGGCGAGCGGGCACAGAGAGGTCGGTTCCGGGAATTTTATCAGGCTGATATCGACATTATCGGTGACGGCAAGCTGGACATTCTCAACGAAGCTGAGATTCCTGCCATTATTTATAAGGTATTCAAGGGCTTTGGTCTGAACCGGTTCCAGATCCGGGTGAACAACCGGAAGATTCTCAACGGCTTCTATGCCATGAACGATCTGGCTGAAAAAAGCGGCGAGATCATGCGCACCGTAGACAAGCTGGATAAGATCGGTGCTGAGAAGGTCAAGACCATGCTGATGGAGGAGTGCGGACTTTCCGAAGCACAGGCAGATGAGATTCTGAAATTCATCGCCATCCGGGGCACCAACGAAGAAGTGCTCACCGCTTTGGAGGGCTACACCGGGCGCAATGAGACCTTCGATCTGGGCTTGCAGGAGCTGAAGGCCGTGGCACAGAATCTGGCCGCCTTTGGAGTACCGGAGGAGAACTTCGCCGTGGATCTGACCATTGCCCGGGGTCTGGACTACTATACCGGCACCGTTTACGAAACCACACTGCTTGACCATCCGGAAATCGGCTCCGTCTGCTCCGGTGGACGCTATGACGATCTTGCCGGCTATTATATTGAAAAGAAGCTCCCCGGCGTAGGCATCTCCATTGGTCTGACCAGGCTATTCTATGTACTGGACGAACAGGGTCTGCTGAATCCTGAGCTGCCCTGCGCCCCGGCAGATGCGCTGGTGCTGCCCATGGGCGGCGAGCCCGGGCCTGCCATTGCTTTGGCGGAAGAACTGCGCCGTGGTGGACTGAAGGTACAGCTTTACGGTGAGCAGAAGAAGTTCAAGCAGAAGATGGCATATGCCAACAAGCTGGGCGTCCCCTTTGCGGTACTGCTGGGTGAGGACGAGATTGGGGCAGGGAAGTGCTCCGTTAAGAATATGCGTACCGGTCAGCAGGTAACGCTCACCCCCTGGGAGGCTGTGGACTACATGAAGGCAACGCTGGAAGAAGCCAACGGTCCTGTGATTTTGGAGAAGTAAACCAATGGAAGAAAAATTCATTGCCCAATGGCTGAAAAACCGGGAAACCGCCCAACGTATGGGGGTGCGTCTGCGTCCGGTAGAAGCAAATGACGCCATGAAGACCGCCCACCGGTGGCTCTCCGGTCACCGGGAAAGCGACGGCTTTTCCATTCTGGCTGACAAGCACCATCTGGAACTGACACTGGAAGCACTGGCGGTAGACAAGCGGTTTACAAGCCTGTTCACCGACGAAGAAGCCAACACCGCCCTGCAAAGACTGTTGGGAGCAGGGTATCGGTTTTAAACGCACACCGGGGGCTGCCTCAAATTCGAGGTAGCCTCCAGTGTTTAAGGCAACGATTAAACAACAGACTTTTTAAGTTTATACAGTAAACAATCACCGATCCTTTCATCCAAAACATCTTGATATATAAAACCTCAGGAAATAAATCTGTATGTATAAAATTGTATAAAATTAAACTCCATCTGTTTAAAAAACTTGCTTTATTTACACTCCTTTGATATAATAGCGGTGCGACACAGTTTAATACTCTCTATAACAGGCATACTTTTTGTGTAAAAATGTATGCTTTGTTGTCATTGCCTGTTTGAGGGAGTGAACTGTGTCGCAGCAGAACGAAGCTGCATTTTTCGTGCGCAGCTTCAGCTGCGCACTTTTTATGTTATTGGAGGGCAAAATGAAAAAGAGAATAACTGTCTTCGTTTTCCTCATGTTGACGATATCGGTGTTATCAATTGCTTGTGACAATTCCGATAAAATTATATGTGGAAACTGTGCATCCACGATTTTTGATGATAGCCAGTATTGTTCAAACTGTGGCGTAGCACTCTTTCAAAGCAACTCTGAAATATCAAAAGACGAACCAACCGAAGGTTGCAAAGTTGCCACTACAAATGAGGCTTACACAGACAACACATCTTCAATTGTAGAGACAGAGGGTTCATATAGTACTGAAATAACGAGCGATTCACAAACTACCCCAACCAGTACGCATATTCATAACTATTCTGACGCAACCTGCACAGCTCCGAAAACATGTCCCTGTGGCACAACTAGCGGCAGTGCATTAGGACATAACTGGAGCGAGGCAACCTGCACATCACCAAAAAAATGCTCCCGTTGTGGCACAACCAGCGGAAGTATCTTAGATCACAGTTGGAGCGAGGCAACCTGCACATCACCAAAAAAATGCTCCCGTTGCGGCACAACTAGTGGAAGTCCGTTAGAGCACTCATATACAACAACAATTATCCCGGCAACCTGTACATCTCAGGGCTATACAACATACACTTGCACATGTGGAGATACTTACAAAGATAATTATGTGGAGTCCTCACATAGCTATCAGAATTACATATGTACTTCTTGTGGTACAATAGACGAAGAAAACACCTTTCAATATCTTTGTCAGTGGTTATTGAATAATGGAAACACTTATGCAGAATATGTCTATCTCGAAAGCCTCTCATATAATCAAACAATTAAAATTTCTTATTATCCGCAACAAGATAATTTAGCACTATCATACTTTACATACGATGGTGACAACAGCATATTGACAACCATATATCTATGGTCTGATTCAACGTCTGCTAACTATATTTGCGGAAATGATTACTGTAAAATTAAAGGAAATATAGATATACTCACATATACATCAAATTTTCCATTATCCTACAATACATGCTCTCCTGGACCCTACCAAACAGAATACTATTTTGCTGAGGTAACGAGGGAACGCATTAACGTTCTTTTAACAGAATGTAATATGCTGTTATCCATAAACAATGTAGGTATCTCAATTGAAGAACTAGGCTTCAAAGCATATTAATTGGTTGCAAAACAAAAATTCCCATTCAGCCGACTTTACGCACAGCTGTTTAGCCCCGTGCTGTGTTGCGTCAGATATATTTTCTTCCATGTATACTTTTTCCCCCTAGAATCAAGTGCTCCACCTCGAACAGATATGATTCATTAAAGTAGACTTTGTGATATTTCTGTGGTTTACTTTAGGGGAATCATATCAAATCCCAAACGACATAATTGATGGCGATTTTTATTAGAACGCAACCTCAACTTTTTTACTTTTTAATTCCACACTGATTTCAATATTTAACAACCTTACTAATCAAAGCATCGCTCATTCATCCATCCCTTGGGATCGATGAATGAGCGATGCGCTTCTTTATTTTGTCTTGACGGTTTTCCTTCTCCCGGTCTTACGCAGTTTTCCCTTATTGTCATAGCGGACAATGATGATCACATCCACTGCCACTGTGGCGACCAAGGCAAGAATGATCTGCCAGAGAATGCATTTCACCGCAAACCAGACCAGATCCGGCGGATTCATACTTGAAAAGCCCACCATCAGGCAGATCATCACCACCGCCAGCACCAAGCCCAGACTGCCATAAACCAGTCCCGCAAGTTGCTGGGCAAACCGCCACACCCGCACCCGGGACATGGCATAGCGGAACCGATAGCCGGCACTGTAGTTGGCTTCCTTGGGAGAAAGGAAAAAGTAATACAGCCCCAGCAGCAGCATGATCACCGGACCTGCGATCACAAGTATCCGCATCATGGTGGTCAGACCGCTCTGCATCCCATCCAAGCTGGGAAGTAACTGGGACATATCCAATTCTTCTGTTACCGATGTGACCTCTTCAGGCATGTCATCCTCGCTCCTTTTCTATGATGTATGGACCGGATCATTTTTCATTGAGAAATTTACTGATCTCCTGCATAAAGCTGCTGGCATCCTGGAATCGATGGTAAATGGAGGCGAAGCGGATATATGCCACCTCATCAATGGGCTTGAGCCGCTCCATGACCATTTCACCGATCTTGTCGGTGCTGATCTCCCGATCCAGGGTATTTTGGATGGACTGCTCGATCTCCGTGGTGATTCGATCCAGATCCGCCACATCCATTTTCCGCTTGTCAAAGGCACGGATCATGGAATTGAGAATCTTATTCCGGTCGAAGCTCTGACGGGAACCATCCCGCTTGATCACAATAATAGGCAGGCTTTCCACGATCTCATAGGTGGTGAACCGACGCTGGCAGTTCAGGCACTCTCGGCGGCGGCGAATGCTCTGACCGTCCTCGCTATGGCGGGAATCCACCACCTTACTGTCCTGATCGCCGCAAAATGGGCACTTCATGGGATATCAACTCCCTTTCTATGGCTTATTTATCCATTATAGCAGAATGCCGCTCCACTGTCCAGCATTTTTCCCTTGCTATTTCCCTAATTATGCGCTAAAATGAAGCAATCAGGAGGATACAACCATGAAAACAAAACGACTTTGGCTGGCTTGGCTGTATATTTTCGCCCTTTGTGCCGCACTGGGCTTTATTCCGGAGCCTTACGGACTGGTAAAGGCACTGCTGGTAATTGCCGCTTTGGGCTTTTTTGTCCCCGGAGGGCTGCTTCTGGCAAAGGGAGATCGGAAGACTGTAAAAAAGCTCATACTTATCAGCGGACTTTCTCTGGTACTGACCATGGTGCTGATCATTTTGAATTTTGCCTCAGCACTGATGCCGGAGGTCTGGGGAACCATTTTCTATATCCTCATGGGAATCATCGCCACGCCCATGCTTTGCAGTCAATACTGGGTTTTAAGTCTGTTCGGCTGGGCCTGTCTGCTGGCAGCAGCGGTGTTCAAGCTCCTGGAAAAGCGATAGTATGTATCGTGTAGGGACCGGCGTCCCCGACGGTCCCTTACCGCACCCACGGCAAGCTGCTGCGCCGGTTGTGCGTACCAGCGAAAACAATTTCGCCCATCGAGGTCAAAATTGTATCGGACGGTCCCTGCTTTTGGCTAAATCCCGACTCTACCGGCAGTAGAGTCGGGTTTCTACCGGCAGGAGAACCCCTTCTCCTACCAAACGGGTGACTTTTTTTCATTCTACCGATATGATAGAATCGTAAGTGTAACAATTATGAACGAAAAGGAGTATTATCATGGCAAACTATCGCATTATTACCGATTCCTGTTGTGATCTGACCCCCGAGCAGATCAAGAAGCTGAATATATCCGTGGTCTCCCTGAACATGCTGTTTAAGGGGGAGGTTCGTCTGGACAGTGTCGGTGAGGATATTCAGCAGGTCTATGCGGCCCTGCGCCAGGGAGAGGTGACCACCACCTCCGCCGCCAATCCGGAAAACTGGAGCAATGTGATCGAGCCGGTTTTGGAAGCAGGGGAGGACGCTCTCGTTCTGACCTTTTCCTCCGGTCTGAGCACCACCTACCAGTCTGCCGTCATCGCCGCCTCCGACCTTGCCGAAAAGTACCCCGACCGGAAGGTCAATGTGGTGGACACCCTCTGCGCCTCTCTGGGTGAGGGTCTGCTGGTCCACCATACCTGCCGCAAGCGGGATGAGGGACTTTCTCTGGATGAGCTGACCGCTTGGGTGGAAGAACACAAGCTGAACCTTTGCCACTGGTTCACCGTGGACGATCTGATGTATCTGAAGCGGGGCGGCAGAGTCAGCGCCGCCACTGCACTGGTTGGTACTGTGCTGAAGATCAAGCCCGTGCTCCATGTGGATGATGAGGGTCATCTGATCAACGTCAGCAAGGCCCGTGGCAGAAAGGCCTCCATTGAGATGCTGGTGGAGAAGATGGAGCAGACAGCCCTGCCCGGCGAGAATGACTACATCACCATCTGCCATGGTGACTGCCTGGAGGATGCCCAGTATCTGGCAAAGCTGGCAAAGGAGCGCATGGGCGTGAAGGAAGTCTTCATCGGCTACACCGGCGGTGTCGTCGGCTCCCACTCCGGTCCCGGCACACTGGCCCTGTTCTTCATGGGCAGCAAGCGGTAATCCTATTATTGAAAAGACCGGAAGCAGGTGCTTCCGGTCTTTTGTCTTATTCTGTTTCTTCGGCAGTAGTTTCTTCTGTCGGCTGTGCTGCCTGTGTCCCATTGGTCAGGGTCAGAGGAAATTCCAGCTTGACCTGGGTATAGGTGTTGGGGTCGGTGCTGTCAAGAAGTACCAGCCCTTCCTCCGTCAGCTCATAGGTGCAGGCTTCATAGGTCCCATCCTCCTGGGAAAGGTACAGCACCCCATCTTGCACATAATAATCGCCGCTGCGGTTCAAAGCAGAAAAGCGGTAGCCCAAATACAGTCCCTCCACAAAGGCATTGACCTCCACCAGAGCCTCCGGCCAGCCGGTCTGTTCCCACTCCTGCTTGATCTCTTCCTCACTCTTGCCTTCCAGCTTCTTCTCCGCCGTAAACGTGGCATACCGCCGTCCCAGCATATAGCTTCGGACAAAGGACTCATAAGCGGCAATGGCAACATCATACTCCGCCTGATCCACACCTCTGATATAGGTTCCGTCGTCACACAGCTGGTAGCACAGCTTCATGGTGGTGGAGCTTTCCATATCCGGGAAATTCAGAAGGTTTCCATCCAGCAGCACATCCACACTCCAAGTATCGATCAAGTCAGCACAAGCTGCCGGGTCGAAAAATTCATTGGCCATGGTGGGCGGCTCGGTCTCCTCCGTGGGAGCCTCGGTAGTAGGAGCCTCGGTGGTAGGCTCGGTGTTTGTCTCAGTGGTAGGCTCGGTTGCTTCCGTGGTAGGCACCGGTTCCTCAGAGCATCCGGCGCACAGGATCATTCCCAGAGCCAGCACCAGCGCAAACAATCTTTTCATAGTCATCCTCCCTCTCAGGATATCGATAATGGGACTATTGTATTCCTTTTTTATTCGCTTGTCAATATAGACAAAGCCTCCGACAGCTGATATAATTGTTGTATATAAGCTGAAAAGGAGGCAGATTTTATGAACTGGAAGCGTACGATCCTGTTACTTCTATGCCTTGGACTGCTGACATCTGTGCTGGGCTGTGGTGACTTGACCTTACCGGAGGACTCCCAGTCCGCCACAGAAATGACCCATTCTACGGAACCCACCGCTTCGCCGGATGAAAAGCCGGAGGACGGTGTCTATGATATCGGAGAGGATCTGCTGCCGGTGACCCAGACCCAGCTGTACCAGCAGCTTTTTGACCGGAATAATAAAATTGAGATCGATCTGGATATGGCGGATTCTGAGCTTCTGAAAATGCAGGAGGATTACGACCGCTACCGGGAAATGAACTCCAAATCTCCCATTTACCGAAAAGCGGATTTAACGATCTCCATCACCACAGAGGAGGGGACGAACCTTTATCGCATCCGTGAGGTAGGCGTTCGGATGAAGGGCAACACCTCCCGGACGGATTTTTACAGCGTTGAGGATGGAATCTACAAATACATTCACCTGCGGCTGGATTTTCAGGAGACCTTCGACAAAGAAGAATACTACGGCACCGATGCCCAGCAGTGGGAGTCCGATGACCTGCGCCAAGCCCGGAAGGATCGGACCTTCGCCACCCTGGAAAAGCTGGAGCTGCGGTGGAACAAGTGCTATGATTCCACCTATCTGAAAGAAGCCTATGCCTATGAGCTGTACCGCTCCGAAGGGGTTTTGGCTCCCCAGGTGAATTTAAGTACCTTTACTTGGAACGATGCCCGAATGGGTGTGTATGCACTGGTGGAGCCGGTGGACGAAGTATTCCTTTCCAAAAACCTGCCGGAAGAGGACTTGGGCGGCGATCTTTACAAGTGCGGCTGGACTTGGATGGGTGCCAACTTCACCAACCTCCAATCCGTAGGCATTGAGAACGAGGACAACGGTGAATTTTACTGCTACGACCTGAAAACCAATAAAAAGACCTCCCAGCACGAAAGCCTCACCGCTTTGATCGAAGGTCTCACCGGCACTGCCGTCACCAAAGAAGGCTATGCCCAGCTGGTGGATGTGGACTACTTTTTAAGCTATGCGGCGGTATCCTATTTTCTCGGGAATCCCGACGACCTGCGCAACAATTACAATAACTGCTATCTTTACTTCCTGAAAAGCACCGGCAAAGCCATCATCATTCCTTATGACTATGATCGGTGCCTGGGTGTTACCAAAGACTACAACCCCTCCGGTCACGCCATGACACAGGAAAATCCCTTCAGCGACTGTGCCGAGGGAATGCAGAATGGACCGGAGGATCAGCAAAATCCCCTGTTTATCTACAGCGTGGACAAGGGCGGTTTCTATGTGACAGAATATGCCCAGGTTCTGGAGCAGGTGGCAGAAAATGAACTGCTGAAACCGGAGACCTTTGAGGGCTGGTTCCATACCGCCGCCGCTCTTTACAGTCAGGATGTGACCCCGGAGCGAACACTGCACAACGCTGAGGGACGGGACTTTTCCTTTGATCTGAACCGGACCGGCGATCCCGGCTCTCAGGATAATCTGTCCTTCAAGGATTATATCACCGCCAAAATGACCAGCTGGCAGGAGTATATGAGCAAGCTGGATGAATATGTGAACTACCAGCGTCCCATTCCGGATCGCTATTACATCCGGGGCGACTTCAATGACTGGTCCAACCGGGACGAGTACGCCATGGACACCCAGGAAAATCTGATGGTCTTCACCCTGAGCTTCCGACATGATTTTTCCTTTAAGGTCTATGACGATCTGACGCAGGCATGGTATGGCGTGGAATGTCTGCCGGAGGACACACAGCTGGAATATAACACCAACGACCACGGAAATATCATCCTTTCACCGGGTACCTATGAAGTGACCTTTGACCCGGAGGCGCTGATCATCACCGTAACCAAAACATAAGATAGTCAGGAGAGAAAAAAATGAATAAGAAAGCATTACTGGTGGGAGCGGCACTGCTGCTGGCACTGACCGCCGGCTGTGCCAAGTCACCGGAGCAGCTGCCCTCCATTCTGCAAACGGAGGAAGATAAGCTCCAAGTCACACAGGTGACACGGGTGGTGGATGCCGCATCCATTGCCCAGCTGGAAGAATACCCCAATCTGGTGAAAGCAGACCTGCGGGGCAGTACCTGCTATCAGGCGATCATGGACTACGCCGCCGCCCATCCGGAGGTTCAGGTGCTTTATGATGTGGCACTGGGCGGTCCGGTGGCAGACAGCGAAGCCACCACCCTGACCCTGACCGACGGGGGCTATGACTACCGGACTCTGCTGGAAAATATGAAGTACCTGCCCAATATTGCCCGGCTGGAGCTGGGGATGACCAGTCTCACCGGCGATCAGCTGAAAGCTTTACAGGAAACCTGCCCGGGTGTACAAGTAAACTACAGCATTGCCTTCGGAGATCAGGAGCTGACCGGCGATACCAAAGAGCTGGATCTGAGTGCCATCACCGGTGAGGAAGTGGAAAAGTATGTGGATCTGCTGTCCATGCTGCCTCAGGTGGAGACCATCAAGCTGACCAAGGCCGATGGAACCAGTGATCTGACCATTGCCCAAGTGGGACAGCTCCATGATGCCGCCCCCAATGCCATGCTTGAGTACAGCTTTGAGCTGTTCGGAAAGACCGTCTCCACCACCGATGAGCGAATTGAGTATGTGGAAGTGGAGATCGGAAACGAAGGAGAGCCGAAGCTGCGGGAGGCTCTGAAAATCCTCACCGGCTGTCAGTATTTCCTTCTGGATGAATGCGGTCTTGACAACGAGGTACTGGCCCAGCTGCGAGACGATTTCCCCAACACTAAGATCGTCTGGCGCATCCACCAATACAACAAGGGCCGCAGCTGGCTGACGGATACCCAGGTCCTTCGGGCGGTCTACGGTGTGGAGGATGGAAACAGCGATGTTTTCAAATACTGCACCGAGGTCAAGTACATGGACTTTGGACACAACACGGAAATGGTGGATCTGAGCTTCCTGGCCTATATGCCCGATCTTGAGATCTGCCTGCTGTCCGGCAGTCCCATCACAGACCTGACGCCTTTGAGCAACTGCAAGAAATTGGAGTTTCTGGAGCTTTCCTGGTGCGGTCACTTAACAGATATCAGCCCCCTTGCCCAGTGCGAAAGCCTGAAATACCTGAATCTGGGACATACCCGGGTCAGTGACCTGACGGTGCTGGAAGGTCTGCCTCTGGAAATGCTCAGCTATGTAGGCTCCGGTGCCCGGACAGATCTGGACAAGGCGTACTGGGACAATATTCAGACCATGTTCCCCGACTGCTGGATCACTTACGAGCCTCTGAACGACAATTCCGCCAGTCCCTACGGCAAGGGCTGGCGTTACACCCAAGAAGGAGGCTACACCGACATCTACCGCAAGGTTCGGGATGTCTTCGGATATGACGAGATCGATAAGATCCTGGCGGCACAGAATTAAAGAAATTCGTGTTAGTTTAAAAATCTGGACCAAGTCCGTTTTGTTGGACATTTTGCACA
>CAZENN010000062.1:0-12738 GCA_964513605.1 uncultured Oscillospiraceae bacterium | reverse complement strand
TCTAAAAAACACCCCCCTGACGCTCTTGATCTGAGTGCAGGGGGGCTGTGTCAACATTACTGCTGACAATTGGCTCAAGCCTTTTTATGGTTCGCATCATACCGCTGCGCTTGCGGCGACACACTTGACGAAACATGTAACGGTTTCTGGTGAATCGTCGTCACGGTTCATTGGGAATTGCGGTTACTTGTTCGTCCAAAGCTATCATACCCCACGCAATCAGGAGTATACGCGAAAAAATTTATTATTTCTCCAGATGGACATTCAGGTGGGGATATGTCATCTCAATATTGCCATCACGGAAGGCTTCCCGAATCTTCTCATTGACGGCAAAGTTTACATCCCAGTAAGCGTCTGCCGTGGTCCATACACGCAGCACATACTCGATGGCACTGTCCCCATACTTATTGACAGCGGCGAAGGGGGCAGGATCGGTAAACGCACCAGGTACCTTAGCTGCCTCACGCAGAGCGGCAATGACTTTCTCAGTGGGAGCGTTATAGGAAGCGGAGATGGTCAGATCCACCCGGCGAGTACCGCTGACGGTAAAGTTGACGATGTCTGCGGCAATCACGCCGCTATTGGGAATGTAGATCACCTTGTGATCCCCGGTGATGAGCTTGGTATAGGACATACCGATCTCCTCCACGGTTCCGGACTCACCGGCAATCTCCACGAAGTCTCCGGACTTGAAGGGCTTGGTGTACAGCAAAGTGAAGCCACCGATGATATTACTCAGGGCATTCTGAATAGACAGGGACACTGCCAAAGTCAGAACACTTGCCAAAGCAATGATACCGGAAACATCAATTCCCAGGGCGGACGCGGCAATCAGACCAAGCAACAGGTACAGCACTACCCGAGTCAATGAACGGATGAGGCTGTGGGCCGCCTTCTCCAGCTTGGACTTTTCCAGTGCTTTATTGACAATATTCAGAATGACCTTGATGAGAATAATGCCCACTACCAAAATCAAAATGAACGGCAGTATCCGATTCACCATAGCCGTGCCAATGCTCCAGAGCCAATCTATAAATCTATCCAGCATATTTTATCTCCTTCTTTCATTTTGGGATAAAATCATTATAACAGTTTCCTCCAAAATAGCAAGGGTGCTTATGTTAAAAGTTTCTTAATGAATCTGAGACTATCAAATTTAAGGATAACTTGTTATAATAAGTAGCACAGAAATAGATGAGGTGATTTTCATGTATAATATATTGATCTGTGACGATCAAGTGGATATTGTCAACGCATTGAAAATATATCTGGCATCGGAGGGATACGGTCTGTACGAAGCCTTTACCGGGCAGCAGGCACTTCAGATCGTAAAGCAAGAGCCGATTCATCTGGTGCTGCTGGATATCATGATGCCCCAAATGGATGGAATTACCGCCACGGCAAAAATACGGGAGTTTTCCAACATCCCCATCATCCTGCTTACCGCCAAATCCGAAACCCAGGACAAGGTTTGGGGACTGAATGCAGGAGCAGATGACTATATCACCAAGCCCTTTGCTCCGGTGGAGGTACTGGCACGGGTCCGCTCCCAACTGCGCCGCTACGCCATGCTGGGCAGCCGTCCGGAGGATCTGGAGGAACTGACCGTGGGGAGCATTACCCTGAACGACACCTCTAAAACCGTCACCGTAGACGGCGAGCCGGTGGCACTGACTCCCATGGAATATGGCATTTTAAAGCTGCTGATGGAGCATCCCGGCAAGGTTTTTTCCACAAAGGTCATCTATGAGACGGTGTGGCAGGAAACCGCTCTGGGAAATGAAGGCTCTGTTGCCGTTCACATCCGCCATCTGCGGGAGAAGCTGGAAATCAACCCCTCTGAACCCCGGTACTTGAAGGTCGTCTGGGGACAGGGTTACAAAATGGAAGGATCTGCCCCATGATCCGCAGTGTCAGTCTCAAATTTATCGCCTTCGTACTGGCCGCTTGCTTTCTGGTATGCGCTCTGGCTTCTTTGCTTGGTGCTGCCGCTATCGGACAGGCCGGGCTTTATGACAGTACACCAGAGGATATCCTTCAGCTCGTCCCTTCCGATGCTGCCGGAGATAACTGGACCATTCTTCTGCACCTGTACGAAGGCCGCTATTGGCTGATCGCAATGGCTGCGGTGAGCTTGCTGCTGTTTGCGGCATTCTTTGTGTACCTGTGCTGTGTCGCCGGACAATCGCCGGGAAGTGCTGTGGTGAGAGCCTCTGGGTTAAACCGGCTGCCCTTGGATTTGTATACGGCTCTTCTGGCCGGGCTTGGAGGGCTGGTAGTCCGCTTGTGTATGGAACTGTTGGAATGGAGCTACCGTGACAGTCTGACCATCAGTACCCTGATCATTGCCGCCGCAGGCACCACAATTCTGACTCTTCTGATTTTGGCGTTTTTCTTTGCCCTTGCCGCACAGCTAAAAACCCGGGGCGGCTTCTGGTGGAGAAATAGCTTGATCGTGCGCAGTGCACTGCTTCTGGGACGATGCATCCGTTTTGTCTTCCATGGGACGGTGCATATACTCAGCCTTTTACCGGTACTCTGGCAGTGGCTATTGACCACGGGTCTGCTTTCCGGGATTCTGCTGGTTCTTTTCTACGCTGCCTCGTCCAGAGATCACCGGTTTGTATACCCCTTTTTCCTTACACTGATGGTCTTTCTGATATTGGTAGGCTATGGCGGCTATGCCTTTGGGATATTGCTACAGGGCGTTAAAAGAATGAACAAGGGCGATCTGAGCCACAAAATCAACACACGGTTTCTCGTCGGCTCCTTCCGGGATTTCGGGGAGCACCTAAATTCCCTTTCCAATGCCGCCATGCTGGCAGCAGAAAGTCAGGTACGCTCTGAACGAATGAAGACGGAGTTGATCACCAATGTCTCACACGACATCAAGACACCCCTGACTTCCATCATCAATTATGCAGACCTGCTGCGCAAGCCCCACTCTTTACCGGAGCAGGAGCAGTATCTGGAAGTACTTTCCCGTCAATCCCTACGGTTGAAACGATTGATCGACGATCTGATCGAGTTAAGCAAAGCCAGCAGCGGAAATCTGCCGGTAGAGCCAATGCCGCTGGATGCCGCCGAAGTGATCAAGCAGGCGTTGGGAGAGTTTTCCGAGAAGCTAAGCCAGGTGGGATTGATACCGATTTTTGAAACGCCTCAGGAGCCTGTGATGATTTTGGCGGACGGGCGGCTGGTTTGGCGTGTTCTGAGTAATCTGCTGAGCAACGCAGTAAAATACGCCCTACCGGGAACCCGAATCTATCTTAATATTTCAGCCTCGGAAAATCAGGTGTTGCTGTCCGTGAAAAATATTTCCGCACAACAGCTTGGTGTCAGTGCCGACGAACTACTGGAACGTTTTGTCCGAGGAGATGCCGCTCGAAATACCGAAGGCAGCGGACTGGGGCTAAACATTGCCAAAAGTCTGATGGAACTTCAGCACGGACAGCTGCGGCTGATGATAGATGGGGATCTTTTTAAGGTTACATTAGTCTTCCCCTGTAGCGAGGAAGAATGATTCGTTCATAAAATTGTCGAATTTTGTTTTCAATTCTGTTATTTGATGTTCAAACCCGCACGGTATCTTAATAACAGAAAGGTTGCGGAAGCCGTGAGCCGCTTCCTTTCTACTCCGTAAATCCTCTTTTCTACCTCTCTTCTTTCCAACCCCTTTTGCAAGGAAGCACACCGATGTCCGAAACGCATCGGTGTGTTTTCTTTTTTGCCAACATTTGACCTGTAAATTTTTCATTTTTTGTGTAAAAAACACCTTGAAAGCTGCGGTCAAAGGGGTATAATAGTGCATACAATTTGTAATATCTGATATTATAAGAAAAGAGGCGCATCTTCATGGAATTCTTGCTTGCCATTGGCATTGCTATGTTTGCAGGTCTGTTCTTATCCCGGCTGACCTCCCGTTTGAAACTGCCGGATGTGACCAGCTATCTGATAGCAGGTCTTTTGGTTGGTCCTTTGTGTTTGGGCAGACTTGGTATCCCGGGTCTGGGCTTTTCCTCCTTCGATTTTGTTGAGTCCATGGGACTTGTTTGTGATGCCGCGCTGGGCTTCATCGCCTTTTCCATCGGCAGTGAGTTTCGGCTCAGTTCCCTTCGCAAAACCGGCCGTCAGGCAACGGTTATTGCGATTATTCAGGCCCTTACCGCCACTGCGCTGGTGGATATATCCCTCATCGGACTCCACTTTGTTCTGGGTGATAAACTCCCTGTTTCCACCTGTCTGATTTTGGGTGCCATCGCCACTGCCACCGCGCCTGCCGCCACATTGATGGTTGTGAATCAGTATAAAGCCAGAGGTCCTTTGACGGATATGCTTCTTCCCGTGGTGGCACTGGATGACGCAGTGGGTCTGATCGTCTTCGCTGTATCAAAAGGCATTGCAAAGGCTCTGATCAGCGGCTCTGTCAGTGCGGTTTCCATGCTGGTCAATCCGATGGTGGAGATCGTCGCCTCCCTGCTTCTGGGTGCCGCGCTGGGCTGGGTCTTCAGTCTGGTTGAAAAATACTTCAACTCCAACTCTAAGCGGTTGAGTCTTGCCGTTGCCTTTGTGGCACTGTGTGCCGGACTTTCCAAGCTCCATTTTACTTTACCCGGGGGCGTGAATATCGGCTTCTCTTCCCTGCTGGTATGCATGATGTGCGGCACCATCTTCTGCAATCTGTGCGATTTCTCCGAGGAGATCATGCATAAAACCGAGCAGTGGACTGCCCCTGTTTATGTTCTGTTTTTTGTTATCTCCGGTGCGGAACTGGATTTGACCGTGTTTGCGGATCTGGCTGTGGTTGGCATCGGTGTTGTGTACATTCTGACTCGCTCTGCCGGTAAGATTTTGGGTGCCAACGCCAGTTCCAAGCTCATGCGGTGCGAACCAAGCATCTGCAAATATTTGGGCATTACATTATTGCCTCAGGCCGGTGTGGCACTGGGAATGTCCGTGACTGTTGCGGCAGAGTTTGGTGCTGAGGGTGCTATGATCCGCAACATCATTTTGTTCTCTGTACTGATCTATGAGCTGGTAGGTCCCACTCTGACCAAGATGGCCCTGACTGCAGCCGGAGATATCCGTCCCAAACCTACTTTGGATCGTTCTTGACTTTTCACAATCTAAGTGTATAATTTACTATAGATTCTAAATAAAGGAGCGTTTCCTAATGTTCTATACCATGACGGTTGCGGGTCTGGAACGAGACCTGCCCATTTGCCCGGTTTCCGATACCCTCTCCATTGCCGGCTTTGTTATTTTTGGTGATCAGGAGTTGTCCGTTGCCTGTGCCCGTGAACTGCTTGCCCGGTCTCCCGAATATGACTACATCATCACTGCCGAGGCAAAGGGTATCCCCCTCGCCCACGAGATGGCTCGTCAGGCAGGCGACAAAAAGTACATCCTCGCCCGGAAGGGTGCTAAGCTGTATATGCGTGATGTTTTCGATGTGGCAGTGAACTCCATCACCACCGCCAAGGAACAGCACCTGTACTTAGACGGTGCTGACGCCCAGCTGATGAAGGGCAAGCGCATTCTGATCGTGGACGATGTGATCTCCACCGGTGAAAGTCTTGCCGCTCTGGAGGCCCTGGTCGAAAAAGCCGGTGGCATCGTCTGCGGCAAGATGGCGATTCTGGCCGAGGGTGATGCCCAGGATCGGGATGACCTGATCTATCTGGAAAAGCTGCCCCTGTTCCATCCGGATGGAACGGTGATGGGTTAATTACACAATCATACATTAAAATCGGGACTGCCTTACAAGGATGTGAGGCAGTCCCGATTATCTTGTATCTT
Organism: uncultured Oscillospiraceae bacterium; assembly: GCA_964513605.1. Classification (GTDB taxonomy): domain Bacteria; phylum Bacillota; class Clostridia; order Oscillospirales; family Oscillospiraceae; genus Faecousia. The sequence continues at coordinate 6,939 of CAZENN010000062.1, read as the reverse complement.
ATATCTCGTCAAGCGCATCCCGTATCGCTCCGATGGAGTACAGGGAGCCGAAGCACAGCACAACACCATCCTTGCCAGCCAACTCCTTCGCAGTACGGACACCATCAGCGATGCTGTCACAAGGAACAGCCTCTGCCCCTGCCTGCCGCAGATGGGTTGCCAGCTCATGGGCATCCAGCTTCCGGGGGCTGGGGGGTGTGATGCAGACGAACCGCTTTACATAGGGCATCACAGGAGCGTACATTTCCACATAGTCCTTATCCGCCAGAACGCCGGTGAGAACTGTCAGCTCCTTATCTGCCAGATAGTCCTGAATATTGGTCACCAGCGCCTCAATGCACTGGGGGTTATGTCCGCCATCGATGATGAACAGCGGCTCTCGACCCATTACATCAAAGCGGCCGGGCCAGCGGGTGTCCCGAAGACCATCCCGAATATTTTCCTCCGTGATCTTCCACCCCTTTTCTATCAGGGTATCAGCAACGGACAGCACCACCGCCGCATTATGCAGTTGGTGATCGCCCAGCAGCGGCAGGAACAGATTTTTTCTTTCTCCACAGTGGAATACCTGTCCCTCCAGACTCCGGGAGACCTGGTGCAGATCTTCAAAATCTGCCTTTTTCAGGGTAACGTTTTTTTCGGCACAGACCTGTTCGAAGACTGCCTCCACAGACGGGGTACTGCGGTAGACCACGGCGGCACCATCTTTCTTAAAAATACCGGCTTTTGTCTCGGCGATTTTTTCCAGGGTATCCCCCAAAACCTCCGTATGATCCAAGCCGATGTTGGTGATCACCGCCGCTTCCGGAGTCTCGATCACATTGGTGGCATCAAAAGCACCGCCCATGCCCACTTCCAGAACCACAATATCACAGCCCTTGCGCAGGAAATACTCAAAGGCGATGCAGCACACCAGCTCAAATTCCGTAGGGCTTTCCTCCATGGACTGGGCCAGAGGCTTGACATACTCGGTAACGGCTGCCAGATCTTCATCGGAGATCTCCACTCCATCCACCTGCATCCGCTCATGGAAGCGGTAAATGAAGGGAGAGGTGTACAAGCCCGTTTTGTAACCTGCCTTTCGCAGGATCGAAGCGGTCATAGCAGCAGTGCTGCCCTTGCCGTTGGTTCCGGCAATGTGGACAAACTTCAGCTTCTTCTCCGGATTGCCCATCTTTGCAAGCAGAGTCTGGGTTCTGCCGAGACCGGGGATGCTCCCCTTCCAGCAGACGGAGTGGATATATTCAATAGCCTGCTCTGCATTCATAGTCATTGTTCCTTTCTGACGGGCCAAATGCCCATGCGCTTAAAGATATTGGATCTGCACAGTAAAAAGACGATCATCACATCCAGCACGAAGGTAATGGCGAACTGAATGGACCGGGAAGCGAGAAAGCCTAAAAAGCTCTCAATGAAGACGCTGCCACCATAGACCCAAGCAAGGGTGGCACTCTGATACAGAATGGAGCCTACAACCACCGGAGGCAGCCAGCCCATGCTCAGCCGCAGCAGATTTGGGTTGGCGCACATGTAATGGCGCAGCAGTCCGGCACACAGTCCATAAAGAATGGGAGGAACGCAAAAAATCGGATTGTAACCATAGCCTGAGAATAAGCAGCCTACAAAATCCGCAGTGAAGCCCACCAGAGCCCCCGGTATTGGGCCGAACAGCATACCGGCGATAAAAATCGGAACAGCTTCAATGGAAAAACGGGTGCTGGCATTGGGCATCGGAATCAGAAGTCTCGCCAGAACCACACTAAGGGCAGCCAACAGGGCACAGTATGCCAGGGTCTTGGTTGTCATGGTTGCTTTGCTTTGTTTGTGCATATAAATGCCTCCTTTTTAGTAGACACGATGGGCAGGCACATTTCTCCCCTGCTCGATGGCGACCCGATAAAAAACCTCCTACGACAAGCGTAAGAGGAGTTGTAATATCGATCAGCCCCATCCGGCAAGGCAGCAAAAAAACAGCCGACCCTTCGCCCGACCGAGTATCGTTGCTACATAAAGGAGGCTTCTCCCATATGGCGCAGCGGGTGCGGATACCCCATCGCGGATCAAAGACCCTTCGTCTGCCACACAACTCCCCATCTTGACAGCACTTCACGCGAGGTTTCCTACTCTGTTCAGGGCATATCATACACGAAATATGTAGAAATGTAAATAGTTTTTTTAAAGGAAGTTTACTTTTTTCTCAAGGCATGATAGAATATAACAAATATTTTTCCCGGAGTTGATATCATTTTGAATTTTGACAGTACCTATGTTAAGATCGATCTGGACGCCATTGCCGACAACATTGCCGCCGTGGAAAAAAAAGCAGGTGTCCCGGTCATGGCAGTGGTCAAAGCAGACGCTTACGGTCACGGTGCCATTCAAGTAGCAAAGCTCCTTCAGGATCGATGCAGCTTTTTCGGTGTTTCCTCCATCCTGGAGGCCATGGAGCTGCGGCAGGCAGGTCTTACCGCTCCCATTCTTATTCTGGGCAGGACCCCCGTATCCGCATTGACCCATGCAGTGAAGCTGGGCATCCGTCCTACCATTTTCCATTATAACGATGCGGTAGCTTTATCCCGAGAAGCAGAGCTTCAGGGTATTACCGCTCCCTTTCATTTTGCTGTGGATACCGGCATGGGACGAATTGGGTTTCAGCCCACAGCGGAATCCGCCGATCTGTGTGTAAAGATCGCCGCACTGCCTCATATTCAGGCAGAAGGACTTTTTAGTCACTTTGCCACTGCGGACTGTGCGAATCTTTCTCAAGCACAGGTGCAGGCACAGCGATTTGACCGGTTCGATGCCATGCTGAAGGAACGAGGTCTCCACATTCCCATCCGCCATCTGGACAATTCTGCCGGACTGATGAATTTCTCCCGTCATTATGAAATGGTTCGTTCCGGCATTGTCACCTATGGAATGTATCCCAGCAGTGAGGTTGCGCCTTCCTTGCTGCCCCTGCGCCCTGCCCTGCAATGGCTTAGCCGGGTCACCCATGTGAAGCGGCTGCCCCCCGGTTGTCCCATCAGCTATGGCGCAGCCTTTGTTACCAGCCGTTCCACGGTGGTAGCAACAGTCCCTGTGGGTTACGCAGACGGGTACAGAAGAAGTCTTTCCGGTAAATTTTATGTTCTGATACGAGGGCAAAAAGCTCCCATTCTGGGAAGGATTTGCATGGATCAGCTGATGGTGGATGTTACTGACATCCCCGGCGTTGCCTTAGATGACACAGTAACTCTTGTCGGTTGGGACGGCAAGCATCATATCTCCATGGAACGTATTGCCGCCGCTGCAGATAGCTTTAATTACGAATTTGTCTGCGGTATCAGCCGGAGAGTTCCACGAATCTACTGCCGTGGAGGCAAGGAAGTTCGATCTGTTCACTATTTGCTGGACGATTAACAATATTCACAGAGAAAGGAAGATCCATCATGTCCGAATTTGAGAGGACACCCCCCCGCCGCCGACGCAGGAGAAGACGCCGCAGAAAAATCAACTATTCCTTCTTCATTTTCTGGGGCTGTGTTCTGCTTTTGATTTTAGGAATCGTTGCCGCCATTGTTTCCATATCCGGTGGAGATGACTCAGAGCCAGTCGATCCCCTGCCCTCGTCAAGTACCGAAGTCAGGCAGAATGACGATCAGACCGAGGATACAACTACAGAGCCGACCACAGAAGCCACCGAACCCCCGGTAACGTTGGTCTCCACTGCCACTGTCGCCGCTACCGGTGATATGCTGATGCATATGCCCTGCATTGAGCCGGCTAAAACCTCAGACGGCAGCTACAATTTTGAGCATTACTTCACCTACTTGAAGGACTATGTACAGCAAGCAGACTATGCGGTTGCTAATCTGGAGACAACTTTGTGCGGACTTGAGAACGGATACGGTTACAGCGGGTATCCCAATTTCAATTGTCCGGACGGTATTGTACCCAGCTTGCAGAATGTGGGCTTCGATATGCTGCTGACCGCCAACAACCACTGCTACGACACCCGTTCTACGGGGTACCATCGGACCCAGCAGGTGCTGAAGGACTACGGAATGGACTACACCGGCACCGTCAGCAGTACGGAAGATCCCAATTATCTTGTGGTAGACGTAAACGGTATCACCCTCGGCATGATCTGCTACACCTATGAGGACAGTGCAGATCCCAACACCGTGGCTCCTAACGGCATCACCATGACTAATGATGATGAAGTGCTCATCAACTCCTTCAACAACGAGGATCTGGACACCTTCTATACGCGTATAGAAGGACAGATCTCTGAAATGGAAGCTGCCGGAGCAGAGGCCATTGTACTGTATATCCATTGGGGCGTGGAGTATCAAACCAAACAAAACCAGACACAGAGCACCATTGCACAGAAAATGTGTGACTTGGGCGTGGATGTGATCGTAGGCGGACATCCTCATGTGATTCAGCCCATGGAGCTGTTGACCTCCACAGTGGACGAAAGTCATAAGACCATTTGCCTGTACTCCACAGGCAACGCTCTTTCCAATCAACGCCGGAATCTGATGAATTTGAACACCGGTCACACAGAGGATGGCATTCTGTTCACCTTCTCCTTCGCCAAATATTCTGATGGCACTGTCAGAGTGGAGGATGCGGATCTGCTGCCCACTTGGGTCAACAAGCATACCAGTGATGCCACCGGCAAGATCGTCTATGATATTTACCCACTGGATGACGAAATCGAAGATTGGAAAACGCAGCTAAAACTCAGCGACAGTACCCTTGCCAATGCGCAGTCTTCTTATGAACGTACCATGGACATCGTAGGCGAAGGTCTTGCACAGGTTCAGGCTTATCTGGAAACTCTGCCACCCATTTCGGAACTGGAACTATCTCAAAATCTCATAATTCCTGAATAACAACCTTTTACTTGTTTTTACCCGGAAAGCAGTGTATATTTTTTTATTTTCCCATTGACAAATCTCGAAATTTGTCGTATGATGTGTGGGTAAGCAAAGATATTCTAACAGAAAGGAGCAATGGAACGATGGCGACCGAGATCACCCAGGATTTACCGCCTATCTCTTTGGAAGAGAATCTGAAAAAAGCACTGACGGAGTTGCTGATTTTGCATCTTCTGTCCCAACGGGAATATTACATTGGCGAACTGACTGCCACCTTGAACGAAAAGAGCAATAAGGTTCTGAATATTGTATTCCCCTACAGTGCAATCTACCGTATGCTGCAGGCAAAGCATATTTTTGAGTGTGAGAAGCGCATTGCTCCCGATGGCAGACGGCGTCAGTATTTTCAGATTACTGAGCGTGGCAGGGCATATTATCAGGAGCTTCTAAAAATTTACAAAAGCTTCTCTCAAGGCATTGAACTAGTGCTTTCCGACACCTCTCTTGGCTGATTTATAGATATCTTTATCGAACTAGGGTGCAGCCTTGCAACGCTTTCGGCATTGCAAGGCTGCACCCTGTTACCGTTACATAACTTATTAAAAACCACTCGACTAAGTCGAGATATCCTTAATAGAATAAACAAAATGACAGTATGGTCGAAAGGCTATACTGTCTTTTGCTTTGACATCAAATAGCTATGACAGCGGTAGAAAGGAACGTCTCTCTACCGTATTTCTTTTCACAAAAAGTGGATTTTACTTCAATTTTACATTGGTTTGCTTACGGATTTTACTACTAAAATTTACAATATAGGCGTACTCAAGTAAAAAGTGCAAAAAATAAATGTCAAAGGAGACATCGACTATGAAAAAAATTATCAGTTTACTCACAGCAGCAATGCTCATCGTATGTGCGCTTACCGGTTGTGGCGGTAATAAGGAAGCCGTTGCAACAGACGGTTCTACCTCAATGAACAAGGTCATCGGTGCCTTGGGCGAAGCCTTTGAAGCAGACACCGGCATTACCGTAACCTACAACGCTACCGGCTCCGGCGCAGGAATTCAGGCTGTTCAGGAAGGCAGATGCGACATCGGTCTTGCAAGCCGCAACCTCAAGGACGAGGAAAGGGCAAACGGACTTGAAGGAACCATCCTCGCCTATGACGGTATCGCCATTATCGTAAACCCCGAAAACCCCGTTTCTGACCTCGACGTCGAAACCATCGCAAAGATCTACACCGGCGAAATCGACAACTGGAAAGAGGTTGGCGGCAACGATGCTGAAATCGTACTCATTGGTCGTGAAGCAGGCAGCGGTACAAGAGACGGTTTTGAGTCCATCACCGATACCGAAGATAAGTGTCAGTATCGTCAGGAACTGACCTCTACCGGTGACGTTATCACCACCGTAGCAAGCAACCCCGGTGCCATCGGATATGCTTCTCTCGCTTCTGTGAAAGATACCGTAAAAGCGCTCACCGTTGACGGTGTTGTTGCAAGCGAAGAAACCATCAAGGATGGCAGCTATGTGGTACAGCGTCCCTTCGTTCTTGTAACTCAGAAGGACGTTACTCTCTCTGAGAGTGCTCAGAAGTTCTTCGACTACATCACTTCCGAAGCTGCAAGTGAGATCATCAGCGGCGCAGGTGTAGTTCCTGCCAACTAAGGATTCTAAGCGACGGCGCACAAGTGCCGCCGCTTATTCCCATTGAGGTTGATTATGAAGAATAATGAATTTAAGCCCTACGAAGAAGAAGCAAAAGCTGAGCTTGATACCCTACTGGAATCTCGTTATGAAGCATCCGAATTGGTTCGTAAGCGTGCCGGAAAAAGACAGTGGCAAAAATATACCGAAAAGATAATTCACTTGATTTTTCTGCTTCTCGGTTTAATAACTGTCGGCTGCGTTCTGCTCATCACGGTATATCTGATCATTTCGGGTATTCCTGCTATAAAGGAAATAGGACTTTTTAATTTCCTTTTCGGCAAAGAGTGGGCATCCACCGCCGCTGAACCGAAATACGGAATACTGCCGTTTATACTGACAAGTGTGTACGGAACGGCGGGAG
>CAZENN010000061.1:0-12761 GCA_964513605.1 uncultured Oscillospiraceae bacterium | reverse complement strand
GCGTCCCGATGAAACCAATTTTGCCCATCGAGGTCAAAATTGGTTCGGACCGTCCGGAGGCCGGTCGCTGCGATGGGTGTGAATGCGTGATTTTCTTCGGATGGCTGTCGTTACTCCTTGGGTCAGGATCAGCAGGGTCAGCAGTCCGGCGGTCATCAGCAGGGATAGTGTTGGGGAGTAGACCGGAACCGCACCGTCCAGCCGGATGCCTCGCAGACCGATTCCGTACAGACCGTCGCCAAACAGCGATGTCAGCAGTGCGTACAGAGCGTCTGCCGGCAGCCATTGAACCAGTCTGAAACGGCACAGCCATGTTCCTAAGATGCTTGCGAGAAGCACCGGCAGCAGCAGGAGGGCGGTGGCTTCGTTGCTTTGGGGGAAATACCGGGGCAGGACCTTGGGCAGCAGCAGAAACTGGACTGCCCAAAGTGCCGACATACCCAGACAAAGCAGCAGTGGTTTTTTGCAGCGGTTATAAAGGGTCAAAGCGGCATCTCCTTAGGACAAAGGCTCCATGTTATTGCGAGCCATCAGATAGTAGGTCACCTGTTCGTGGGGGTGGGTCATGCCGCTGATAAAGCAGGTGACAAAGTTGGCTTTTGCGGTGGCGTATTTGCCCTTCATATCGTAGCCCGTCAGCGGACCTACGGAGCTTGCCATGTTTGCCAGGTTCTGCATCAGATAGGCAGGGCAGTAGGTAACGTCCACCCGCTTAATGCCCATGGTCTCCCGCACATCCAGCTGAACGAAGCGCAAAAGCTTCACGCTTTCCAGCTCGGCTGCCAGCTCTGTCTTTCGGTTTTCCGCACCGGTCGTGGTGGTGTGGTACTTGTTGCCGATGTTGACAATGCCGTCGGAGGAGGTGTCCAGCACATACAGATCCTCCCGGCAGCTGACAAGGACTCCAAAGGAACTCAGGCAATTGGCAATGCCGCCGTTGTCGTTGTAGTCCACGCCGGTGAGCCATTCGAAGGTGCCCTCGGCATCGCCTAAGGGGTTGGAGTCCTCGTAATACTCAGTGACGCTGATGGTCTTGGTGGTGCCGTACTTCTTGAAGCCCCAGTCGGACAAGGGAAGATAGGGGATCATATCGTCAGAGTTGACCAGATTAAAAACCGTCTGATAGCTTTCGGCGTCTTCATCGGTGGTGCTGTAGGGGGTGGCGAAGGTGTAGGTGAAGGAGGTATAGTCCGGGTTGTCCTCAAAGTGGGCACCCAGCAGATTGGAAACAGAAGCACCTCTGGAGTGACCGCTGATGAGGATGGTCTTGTTGGGGGTATCCTCCAAGCCGTGACGCTGGATGTAGTCATAGAACTTGGTCAAGATTCGGTTGGCTGCCACATCGAAGCCCTTGTGGTTTTCCTTGTTGACCCAATCCGGGTGGCTTTCGCCGGCGATCTCATAATATTGCTCGGTGTCCGCACCCACATCGAAGTTGCTGGACCACTCGGCGTTGGTGGCGTTGGTGCCCCGGACGGTGAGCAGGATGATCTCTCTGGTCTCGCCGCCGCGCTGGACGGTTTTGTGACCGACTACGAATTCGGTCAGGTCGTCCTTGTCCACGTCATATTCCTTGGCGGTGATGTGAATGTCCTCCACATCCTCCATGCCAAACAGAGCCGGGAACACGGTGGGATCGTCCGCGCCGCCGGTGGTGCCGGTCTGCACATCCACATAGCAGCCATCGTAAATATTACCGGCTAAGAGCATGGCGAAGACGGACAGGTCCTTACGGTATACCGTATTGTCCAGGAACAGCTGGCTGTAGTCTACATTAAATTCCACATTTGCCGTGTTACTGCCATCGTAGTAGCTGAAAATACCGGTGAAGCTGTTGTTGATGGGATCGGAGTCATTCAGATCGCCGATGCCGTCATAGTCCGTGTCCGTTTTGGTGGGGTCACTCTGGTATTCGTAGGTCAACACCGTGCCGTAGCTGGTGCCGGTGATGATGCCCTTGCTCACGGTGGTCAGCAGGGCATCCAGATCCAGAACGCCTGTGGGGTCGACACCGCCCAGCTCAATGTAGTCCGGGATGCCGTCACCGTCGGTGTCCGCACTGCTGCCGTAGGTGGGCATTTCATCCAGCCGCACCGGTGTGGGCAGAGGACCTTGCAGATAGATCCAGCAGCCATCGCCTACCACCTCTGTGCCGATGGTGTCTGCCAGAGTCGCCAGGCTGGTGCCGAAATCACCGTCAATATTCGCCCAAAAGCCGTTGGTGCCTTCATACAGGGGGGCGTAGGTGTTCATCAGCGTTTCCGGAGCGATCACGCAGCAGGTGATGCCGGCGTTTTTCAGCAGCTCAATTTCGGTTTCCAGATCCGCAATGCCGTAGCGATTGTCGGTCTTATAGGAAGCGTCGGTGACCAGAATGAAAACCTTTCCGGCAGCACTGCGCAGATCCAGCAGTCTGCCGGTTTCCAGTGCGTCCAGAACGCACTCCGGGTAATCTCCGCCGTTGCCCAGCTGGAGGCTGGTCAGCGTGTCACAATAGGCATCCAGATCATAGAACCAGTTGGAGCTGCCGTTTTTATGTACGGTGGTGGAGTCCTCTCCATCGGCGGTCAGATCCTGATAGTCAATGAGGGCAAGACCGGCGGACACGCCCTTCTCCTGCAAAACCGATACGAAGGAGGACAGGTTATCCTTCACATTTTGAATTTCATCTCCCATGGAGGAGGTGGAGTCGATCAAAAATACAATGTCTGCCTGTGCCGCGGCACTTGCGGAAGCGGCTCTTTGGATGGACTGGTTGGTCAGGGTACCGGAAACGGTGCCGCTGCCGGAGGGCATTTCAAAACCCAGCTCGTCAAACAGGGCGGCTACATCCATGACGAAATAGGTGCCGGCTTCGCTGATGGGGGCTTGGACACTGTGGGTGGCGGCATCATAGGTGGTATCCAGATACTCGGTGGTGCCGTCTTCGTTATATTTGCAGATCAGGTTGGGATCGAAGCTGTCCTGGCTGGGGGTCACATCCTCACTGAATTGGAAGGTGATGGTACCTTCGCCCAGGTCACTGCCCTGAACCTCAATGACCTGACCCACCAGTGCCCGGCTGTCGGTGAACACATAGCTGTCCACCGGGGAGAGACTGACCCGGGAATTGATGTTGCCGGTGGTGGTCAGGGTCAAAACCGGCTGGGCGGCGTTGTCCTCATCGGTCAGACGCTCATCGATCCGCTCAGATGCCAGCTCCTGGGTGAAGGTCCGCTGGGCATCCGCTGTCACGCCGTCGGTGACTGCTTTCAAGGGATTCAGCCCCAGTTCCAGCTCGTCAGCGTCATTCACACCGTCGGCATCGGAGTCCGGGGCGCAGGGATTGGTGCCGTACTCCATCAGCTCTTCAAAATCGGAAAGACCGTCTCCATCGGTATCAGCCTTATTCAGGTCGGTGCCACGGAGCAGCTCCCCGCCGTTGGCAATGCCGTCGCCGTCCGCATCCTCCTGGGCATCCGTCAGACCATCGCCGTCGGTATCTGCCAGATTGGGGTCGGTGCCGGTACGGTAGATCTCAATGAAGTTGCTCAGGGTGTCCCCGTCCGCATCCTCCTGGTTGGGGGCGACACCGTAGAGCTGCTGCACCAAGGTGGGCAGTGCTTCGTTCTGGGACTCAGCCGCAGCCAGAAACGCCACCTGTACTTCGATGGTATAAGCTGTGCCGTCAATGGTGACGGTCTTGCTCACGGTGATGGCGGTGCTGTTTGCCGCGGAAGCGTTCATCGGGAACATGGGCAGAAGCATTGCCAGACACAGCAGCAGGCACAGAGCCTTTACCGCCTTCTTCCGGCGAAGCACCAGAAGGATCACCAAAGCGATGAGAACCACAGCGATCACGCCGGTGATGATGAGGATCTTCGGTGTAAGGGAATCGTCTTCCTGCTGGGATGTACCGGTTTCTTCAGGGACAGAGCCTTCGGTTTCCGGAACGGCGGCGGTCTGGGTTTCCTCCTCGGTGGGGGCAGTGGTCAGAGCCTGCGTGTCGCTTCGTGTGTAGACGGCACTGACCTCCAGGCTTTTTCCCGCTTCCAGCACTGCGCCGGTCATCTCAATGCCGCCGCTGAAGAGGGACAGTGCCTGTATGTCGGTGACCTTTGCGGTCAGCTCCTCCACGGGATAGGAATTGGTGTTGCTCAGCAGCAGAGAGATCTGCACCTGCTCATCGGCGGCGTAGTCCTCCTTGTCGCTGAGCAAAGTGGCTTCTACACCGGACAGGCTGTCCGTATCCGCCGCTGAAACACCAAAGGGCAGGTTCAGAAGCAGGGTCATGGTCAAAACCAGACTCAGAAGCAAAGTGACGGTCCTTTTCATATTCGGGTCGCTCCTTCCTGAATGTTTAAATAGTATGGTAAAGCTATTATAACATATTTTGGACGCGTTATCAATATTTTCATGGTAATTTTGCCCGTATTTCTGTTTTTTCAGATGGGATTCAACAATTAGGGGACGGATACTTGTGTGATTTTTTTGAAATTTACGTCAATATCTTATTGTCAAAGTGAGAAAGGTATGTTATAATGGTGCGGAAATTGAAATTGGAGACCGATTTAGCCCAGAATAACGTGCGGCCCGGTGCTGATTGTTTCTAAATCGGCGTATTAAAGGAGCGAAAATGAAGAAACCGGAAAAAAACACAGAAGAATATTATGTGATCGATTTTCGTCACGTTGTCCGATCTCTTTGGAAGCGTGCGTGGATCGTGGTTCTGGTAGGTGTGCTGGTGGCAGCTGTGGCGTATTCCTACGCTGCATACATGATCACTCCCAGCTATTCGTCCCAGATCAAGCTTTATATCAATAACAATTCGAACACTGATGCTAATACCAGCCTCAGCGTCAGCTCCTCTCAGCTGTCCGCCGCGCAGGCTTTGGTTCGAACCTATGGTGAGATCCTCAACAGCCGCAGTACATTGGAGCAGATCGCCGAGAAAGCGGAAACAAATTATTCTTGGAGGTCCCTCTCTTCCATGATCTCCTACGCGCCATGTAATAATACGGAGATCATGCAGGTTACTGTGACCTGCTCGGATCCCTATGAAGCCAGCGAGATCGCCAATGCCATTGCGGAGGTCCTGCCCACTCGGATTTCCGATATCATCAATGGCGCGTCCATGAAGATCGTGGACACTGCCATTCCCCAGTTGACAAAGGTGGCACCGGATATCACCCGATATACCACCATTGGACTGGTTTTGGGCGTTGCGATCTCAGCGGTAATACTGGTGGTGCTGGCCCTGCTGGATGATACCATCCATGATGAAGAATACATCCTCAGAACCTATGATTACCCGATACTCGGAAAAGTTCCCGACCTGCTGAATACCGGTAGCAAGTCCTACGGGTATTACGCACAGAAAAAGCAAAAGTAAAGAAAGGACGGGATAAGGAAGTATGGCATCATTTGGAAAAAAGCAAAAGCAGGGGCAGTTTTTAAACGGCACTGTGGTGAACCGGAAGACCCTTCATAAAAATCTGAATTTTACGGCAAAAGAGCAGTACAAGCTGATCAGAGCCAATCTGGATTTTACATTGCCGCCGGATGAAAAATGTCCCGTCATTGGTGTGACAAGCTCCGTCCGGGGCGAGGGCAAAAGCACAACGGCAGTCAATCTGGCCTATGTGTTTGCGGAGAAGGGAAGCAGGGTGCTTTTGATCGATGGAGATCTTCGGATTCCCTCCATTGCGAAGAAGCTGGATATTGAAAGCTCCCCCGGTCTGGCTGATCTGCTCAGAGGAAAGGGTGTCCAGCTGTCGGAGCTCCAGTCCTATTTGCTGGAAAACTGGTATGTGCTTCCTTCGGGCTACATTCCGCCGAACCCTTCGGAGCTGTTGGGCTCTAACAGAATGGCGAACCTTCTTGGAAAATTGAAGGAAATATTTGATTATATCATCATTGACCTTCCGCCGGTGAATATTGTGTCAGACGCGATTTCTGTTTCCAGTCTGATCAGCGGAATGATCGTGGTCATTCGGGAGGAATACTCCGAGAAAAAAGAGCTGGAGCGTTGCTTCAGACAGCTGAGACTGTCCAATGTCAATGTCATGGGCTGCGTGATGAACGGCTCCAAGCCTGAAGGCGGCTCTAAGAAATATAAAAAGTACAGATACAATTATAATCAATAATGGAACGATTGAACGACTCAAGAGCGTATCCCCATGGTTCAGGGGGGGCACTCTTGAGCCGTTCTTTTTGTACAGTGGAAGTTTTTGAACATGATACCGGTCTGATTAGAAAGCATGAAATGATCATTTCAATCAAGAAGCAGATCGCTCCCTTTTGCAACGCACCATGTTTTTTTGAAAGTGCGTTACAATTTCCGTTGCAAAACAGTGGGATAAGTGCTACAATAAAACAGAAGAAGCAAAAGTAACGTACAGATACTATGAAAGCGGTCTGAAAGGAAAAAAGCGGTGATTGATTGGCATAGTCATGTGTTGCCTCAGATGGACGACGGAAGTCGAAATGTGGCAGAAAGTATTGCACTGATCGAGATGCAGGCACAGCAGGGCGTAGATATTGTGGTTGCTACCCCACATTTCTATGCAAATGATGAATTAGTGCCTGCCTTTCTGGATCGAAGGAGAGAAGCCTTCCGGAAGCTGAAGGAAGAATTGCCGGAGGGCGCACCGGAGATCTTGCTTGGCGCAGAGGTGCTGTATTATCCGGGAATCAGCCGAATGCCCGGATTTAAGGATCTGCGTGTTGAGGGCAGTAATATCCTGCTTTTAGAAATGCCCCTGTGCAAATGGAGCGGATATATGATCCGGGAGCTGGTCGAATTATCCTCTATGGGGGGCGTAAAAATCGTCCTCGCCCATATCGAGCGATATACACGCCTGCAAAGTCCGCAGGTATGGACGAAGCTTCTTAACAGCGGAATTCTCATGCAGGTAAACGCCTCCTTCTTTACCTCCTTTGGAACAAAACGGAAGGCCCTGACCCTGTTGCGGGAGGGGGGCATTCACTTTGTGGGGTCGGACTGCCATAATCTGATATCAAGACCTCCTCAAATCGGTAAGGCTTTTGAGATCATTCAAAAGAAGCTTGGCACTGATTATGTAAACCAAATCAATGAGTACGGCATGTCCTGCTTAAATAAACGATCAGTAATGGAAGGGTCGAAAATTTAAAGGATAAAGGAAACGGTTGTGATGCTGCTTGTTTTTGACAATGATGCGCAGACCTGCGGTGCCATTCAAATCAACCGTGATGCCATGGTGAATGTTAATATCCTTGCACTGGGATCGTCGATCCCGACGCTGCATCAGCATAAGCATGATAGCTTTTAGCAGGGTGTCCCTAAAAAACGAAGCCCCCGAATCCGCTTTTCAGGATTCGGGGGCTGATATTCTGTTCTGCCGGGGTACTGGGGTTACTCCATGTACAGCTTCAGGTTGGCTCGCTTGGCCTCTAATGTTTCCCAGAAGGTCTTACAAAGCCGTCTCAACTCTCTCATGTACACGCACAGCAGTACGATCCCTGCTACCAGCGTAAGAGACGCTACCACGATTCCTGCAATATTAGACTTTTTCATTTGAAGTTACCTCCCCGAAACATGATTTTTCTCGGTGGGCTGCCGGATCAAATACCGGAAGCTTCATCCATTTAATACACTAATTCTACAAAAAATCTGTCTTTTTGTCAAGCTGTCTTTCAGCATATGTTCAAAAAAGCCGCTGATTTTTGATCCTGTAACAATCCGGGATCCATTGGCTCCACCACAAAGGAGTTTGCCCGGAAGCCGGGCTTGATATACCCCTTGGTATAGGCTTGAGGCATCTGGGGAGATTTGCAATCAAACCAGTGCGCAGATCCTTCGACTCCGCTTCGCTCCGCTCAGGATGACAACGCTTTATTCAGTGCGCAGATCCTTCGACTCCGCTTCGCTCCGCTCAGGATGACAACGCTTTATTCAGTGCGCAGATCCTTCGACTCCGCTCAGGATGGCAGCGGTTAAAATTTTTCAAAACCCACCATCAGACCGCCTTTTTCGGCGTAATAGCTGCACAGACCTCTGCACTTGTGGACGTTGACCGACACCTTGGGGAAATGCTGGCGGATCTGCTTCTTCAACTCCTGGGCCGCGGCTTCATTCATGCAATGGGCGATGCGCACCTTGCCCTTTGACAGACCAAAGGACTTCAGATGGGACAAGATCGTGGACAGTGACTTGGACTGACCCCGGCATTTGTTCATGGTCTCCAGAGTTCCCTGATCGCTTGCTTTGCCTACAATGCGAATGCCCAGAAGCCCTGTCAGCTTTGCAACAGCCGGAGAGACTCTGCCGTTGGCAGCAATGTTCTTCAAGGACTCCAGCATAAACAGCAGCCCGGTTTTTTGGGTGTAGCGGCTGATCTCACGGCAAATATCTTCATACGCCATCCCCTGCTCCATGTACTCGCAGAGCTTTTCGATGATCAGCGTCAGCTCAGGACCGGCAGAGAGGGAGTCGATGACGCAGACCCGTTTTCCTTCCTGCTCGCCTTCGTAGATCTGCTTGGCGATACAGGCCGCATTGTAACTGCCGGACAGACCGCTGGTGATGGTGATGCAAAAAATGTCATCCGCATCCCCAAAGGCCTCCAGCCAGTCGGAGGAATTGGGGCAGGAGGTTTTGGATTGCCCCTTGTAATTATCAAAATAGGTGACCATGCCCTCCACATCCAGCTTGTGGTCATCCACAAACTCTTTATCGCTTGTAATGATCTTCAGCGGTGCATTGGCAAAGGAAACCTTTTCCAGCTTCAACATATTTGCGGAGGAATCCGCAACGATCTTCATTTTCCTCATTTCAAACCCTCGTCTTTTTATTTCTCTTCAGATTTTCTATCTGAACGATATCATAAGACCGGGGTTTTTCCCACCTACACCTAAGGATTTCCACTCTCCTGTTAGTAGAATGGGAAATTCAGGAATTCTACCGGAGGAAATCACTCCTGGCACAGGGGACGCTTCTGTATTATGTTTCGTACTTACAAGGGTGCAAAAAAATCTATCCAAGACTATTTTGATGATAACTTGGCAACAACTTCGTGATATAATGAGCGAAAGGGGTGGTATGTATGATCAAAATTTTGATTGTGGAAGACGAAAAACCCATTAACGATCTCATTAAATTCAATTTGGAACTCAGCGGTTATCAATGTGATCAAGTATTTGATGGTGAAAAAGCATTGTGCAAAACCTTTTCCAACAACTACGATTTGGTGATTCTGGATGTTATGCTCCCAAAACTTTCGGGTTTTGATGTCATCAAGGAGTTACATGGAACACCTGTGATTTTCGTCACTGCCAAAACAGGCATTCAAGACCGACTCAAAGGGCTGCAACTGGGTGCAGATGACTATATCATCAAGCCTTTTGAAATTCTGGAGCTGGCAGCCAGAGTAAAAGCCGTTCTTCGTCGCACCAGAGGGGAACAAAATCATATCGAATTTGACGATATCCGAGTGGAATTTGATACCCGCTGTGTGTATAAGGGTGGGCAGGAAATCCCCCTTAAACCCAAGGAATACGATTTGTTGGAAGCCTTGATTTCCAATCGAAACCTGGCTCTTTCCCGTGAAAAGCTCATCAAGCTTGTGTGGAATTTTGATTATGAAGGAGATACCAGAACTGTAGATGTCCACATCCAGCGCCTGCGGCAGAAATTAGGTCTGTCCGCAAGATTGCATACCGTTTACAAAACTGGGTACAGGTTAGAGCTATGAAAATGAAATTTTGGAAAAAAACCTATCTTTTTACCTTAATTTTGTTCCTTTTGTGTCTCAACATTGGCATTTTATCCCTTACGGTATATACCTACCAAAAGAATGCAGAAGCCACCGAAATCACCGCATCCGCAGAACAAAATTATATTGCGCTTTCCTTCGAACGGGATTATGACAGCCTGATGAGCGATAATCCCAATGCCACCGTCACCTTATTGATGCAATCCTTCGGTTCCCATTATGGAAATAAGGGATTGTATCTCACCTTTGAAGAAAACGGCCGTCTTCTCTACACCAACTTTCCTCACAACTACCATACACCTCAAAATACCATAACCCATACCGATTTTGATGGTCAACGGCATATTTTGATCTCTACCGATATCTGCAACGGGGCATACACACTGGTCTACGGCAAAAATGTAGAATCCTTGCATCAGGAGTTTCGTGGGTTGATGGTCACCTATGTTGCCACCGCCTTGGCTATTTCTGCGGTACTGGCCATTTGTCTTTACTTCATTCTCCGGAAGCTATCGAAACCCCTTGACAGATTAAAAGCCACCACCGAATGCATTGAAAATGGCGATTTTTCTGCCACCGCACAGGAACTGGGAAACGATGAATTTACAATGCTTGCCAAGAGCTTCAACTCCATGCTTGCCACCATCAATCGCCAAATGGAAACCCTTGAAACCGATGCCAGGCAAAAGCAGATGCTGGTAGACAATATGGCCCACGAATTACGCACCCCACTGACCAGTATTCACGGCTATGCGGAATTTTTGGAAAAGGCCGCCGCCACGGAGGAACAACGGATCATAGCGGCGAAGTACATTCTGTCCGAAGCGGAACGGCTGCAAAAAATATCGGAAATTCTTTTAGACAGTGCATATATTCGGGAAAATCCCCCACAAATGTCTTCTGTGGATGTCTCCGAAATCCTTTTCGATGTGGCGGAAAAATTAGAAGCCAAGGCAGCAGCTTGCGGCGTGACCCTTGCATATCACGGACAATCGCTGTCTGTTTGCGGAAACGAAACATTACTCTCGATGCTGTTCTACAATTTGACCGACAATGCCATCAAAGCCTGCTGTGACGGCGGTATCGTGCAGCTTCAATGGGACGAATGCCGTATTCTCATCCAAGACAACGGAAAAGGTATGACCCCGGAGCAATTACAACATATCACCGAACCCTTCTACCGCACCGACAAATCTCGTTCCCGTGCCGAAGGCGGTGCAGGGCTTGGGTTGGCTCTGTGTCAGCAAATCATACAAATACACGGCTGGCAAATGCAATTTGAATCCCAAGTCGGTGAAGGAACAAAAATCACCCTCACTTTTACAACTCGGCAATAAGTTGGAGATAAGTCGATGACATTTCTTTGGTATGATGCCCATACCAAAAAGAAATGGAGGTAATCAATATGAAAAGTAATTGGAAATTCATCCTGTCCGTCGTTAGCATCATCCTAAGCTCTATTCTTTTGCTTACCGGCTGTATGGCTGCCATTGCGGCAAGTGCCGACACCACCCGCCCCTATCAGCTGTCCACCATCCCCCAAACCATTCCTGATGCAGGAGGCAACTCCAATGCAGAAACCGTTCGTCAACGCCCTATCGTAACCTCCGATTTGGTTGAAGCACAAATCGATCCCGAGCTGGAAGAACCGCCTGTTTCTCAAGAGGAACTGAAAGCAAAATTCTCTGCCATGTACGATTTCTCCAAGGGGAATAACACCGTTTCCGTCATTTCCGAAACCTATTTGGAGGACTTTTGGAGCAGTAATGACGAAAAAGAAGTGGTTCACTCCTTGAGCATCCCGGAGGTTCTGTACATTATTCAAGATTCCATCCGCATTTATAACGAGTATGATACCATCATCCTCCCAGGTTTTTCTGCCAATGCAGCCATCAGCACCCGTTTCCCAGCCTTGGAGCAACAGACCATCACCCCCAATCCCGATGACCGTGACCAAGCCCGTGAAGATGTGCGGAAAATCATTCAGTATCGTCTGCAGGCACTTTCTTCTCCCAAAGCATTCTTCACGGTTGCAGAAATGATGGAATACCGGAAAATTGACCTGGAGACCATCCCCGATATCTGCCGGGAGGTTTTCTTCTACATTCCCAATTACTCCGCTGAAACCAACCGGGATCTGTATCTGATCGACGCAAACTATTACAATTCTAGCAGTAAATTTGGCGTTTTCTGCTTCTCGTACTTCAACCGGATCGTGTTATTTTCCTGCGATAACCCCGAAACTGTATTCCCCACCAAGGAATTGAGCTTGGAGGTACAGGATGACGAGGTTATTTATCTGGAAATGAGTCCTTCCTGGATCCTGGATCCTAAGAATTATGATACGCTTTTGGGTATTCGTTCCTTTGTCCTCGATTCGGAGGAGCAAACCTTCTATATCACCACCACCGGCGCTCACTTTGACTCGGAGAAAAACTGCGTTGTGCTGGAGGAAGATTGCCCCGACTTCAAGAAATGGCCCGGAACCTACGAGAAAATTGAAAACCGCTTATATCTATATCCGGTTGATATTCCTGATGCTGTTTTCGTATTTGACTATGGTGCCGATGGTGCCTTGATATTCAACAAAGCGGAATCCAATCAAATCAAGTTAACCTTTGAGGATAAGTCCATTTACCAACCGATCGATGTCACTCCCTAAACGCAAAGGACCTGCTGCAAAACTTCCATTTTGCAGCAGATCTGTTTTTCTTGGGGAAAAATTCTAAAGAAATTCTCCGAAGGAAGGATCACCCCCTGTAAAAAGGGGATTGACCGCCTGCCGTCAAATGACCAATTAAGAAAATATAACCAATTCCACAGAGAAAAAATAGTCCTTTTCTGCAAAACTGATACTTTACAACAGCAAACAGGTATAGTATAATGAAACCGTGCGAAAAAGCATATTCCAAATGTCTGCAAGCCGCTTTTGCGGTAAGATTTGAAATGGAGGAAAATTAACATGTCTGTAAAAGTTGCAATTAACGGTTTTGGTCGTATCGGCCGTCTGGCTTTCCGCCAGATGTT
>CAZENN010000060.1:0-12996 GCA_964513605.1 uncultured Oscillospiraceae bacterium | reverse complement strand
TCATCCTTGTAATTATGTCCCAGTGCGGCAATGGCTTCGGTGTAGCTGTCGCCGCACTTAGAGCAGGTGTAGGTGGTGGTGCCTTCTGCCAGACAGGTAGCGGCGGCGGTGACACTGGAGGTATAGCTGTGCCCGGTGGCTGCCGTGGTGCTGCCCGTGTAGGAGCTGCCGCAGGAAGTACAGGTGTAGGTGGTATACCCAGCTGTGGTACAGGTGGCAGAGGTTACCTTGGAGCCATAGCTGTGACCCGTAGCGGCTATGGTCTGCGTATAGCTGTCGCCACAACCGGAGCAGGTATAGGTACAAATTCCAGCGGTGGTACAGGTAGCGGCGGTGGTGATCACCGAACGATAGCTGTGGGTGCAGGCTGCGGTCGTACTGCCAATTTTATAAATGCACAGATCCTTCTGGGAGTTGGTTGCAGAGTAGCAGCTGAACAGCCCGGATGAGGAATTGTAGCGCATCACATTACGGGTATAGGTACCATTGGCGGTCAGAGATGCCGCACCGGTGGCAGAATCGATGGCAATGGTCCAGGAAGCATTGTTGGAAATGGACGTTGCCGTCTTTAAGTAGTTACCGGAAGAAGACGCGGCATACAGATACTGCCCACTTCCAGCCTGGAGCGCAAAGGTTCCGCTGACGCTGCCGGTCTCCAACGTGAGAACCTGAACATCGGAGCCATAGGTGATCGTGGAGCCGCTCTTGGTCACGGCTGCCTGACCACGATTGCTGGTGTTCTGGGTGGTACTCAAAGCATAGTCATAATCCAGCGCGGCAATGATGATCTGATCACCGGATTTCAGAGAGGAAGCACTTGTGACCAGCGTGGGTGCTGTGCTGCCGGTGCCGCTGCTGGTGCTGCTGTTTCCTAGCTTATAGATAGCAACATCCTTCTGGGAGTTGGTTGCAGAGTAGCAACTGAACAACCCGGATGAGGAATTGTAGCGCATCACATTACGGGTGTAGGTGCCATTGGCGGTCAGAGATGCCGCACCGGTGGCAGAATCGATGGCAATGGTCCAGGAAGCATTGTTGGAAATGGACGTTGCCGTCTTTAAGTAGTTACCGGAAGAAGACGCGGCATACAGATACTGCCCACTTCCAGCCTGGAGCGCAAAGGTTCCGCTGACGCTGCCGGTCTCCAACGTGAGAACCTGAACATCGGAGCCATAGGTGATCGTGGAGCCGCTCTTGGTCACGGCTGCCTGACCACGATTGCTGGTGTTCTGGGTGGTACTCAGGGCATAATCATAGTCCAGCGCAGCAATGATGATCTGATCCCCAGCCTGCAAAGAGGCGGCATCGGTGACCAATGTGGCAGTGCTTGCAGTGACTGTGGTACCGCTGTTGGTTCCACTATTGGTACCGCCGCTTTCACTGCCGGTGCTTCCATTGGAAGGAGTCTCAAGATCCGCAGGAACGGTCTGGTTAAAGAGCAGCCATGCATACTCCGGATAGTCCACGAACACGTTACGGGTGCCGGTGATGGACTGGACCGCATCGTTATGTCCCATTTCCCAAGTGTCCACCGGATCCTCCTGAATCCACTGGAGCAGAATATCCAAATTCTCGAACACGCCGTCTGTGCCCCACATGTATTCCGTATTGCCCCAGCGGACATACATATACAAAATGGTTCTCGCGCAGTCACCACGAACAGAGACACCGGGATCATAATAGCCACTGCTTTCACCGTAAGCGGTGTTGCCTCTAGAACTGTTCTCACTGGGATTGGCGGCACGAAGCTGCATAATATCCCCAATGTCGGTGGTATAGTCCGTGCCGGAATTACTCTTACTCTTAGGCCAGACGTGCTCCTGATTGTAGGAAACACCGCTATCCCATGCACCGCCAACGGTCAGACCCCGGTAGAGGGTAGAAATGTAGGTCGGGTCTCCAAGCATACAATCCGTGTACTGATAGAGATTCTTACAGTCCTTAGAAGTACTGCCGCCATATCTGGTAAAATAGGTATGGTTGTCCGTCATCAGAGTATTCAATGAAGAATACAGCGCACTGCTGGGAGCGGTATCAGCGGTACCGCCGGAGAGCTTAGACAGCGTGCCATATGTATAGGAGCCTGTATAGAAGGACTGGGCATAGGTACTAAGGAAGCCACAATCCTCCCCTCTCGCGCCCCAGTTGGCAATGTAACCATTCACCGTGTTATAGACAACGTCTGACGCGCTGGTATAACCGGAAGGAGTGGTCACGATTTGCGTTGCTGACGGTGCGGCATAAACATCCGTAAACACCGATGGGAGCATACTGATCAGCATACAAATGCAAAGCAAATAGCTAATAAACTTCTTCATATTCCGCTTCCTTTCTTGCGATTTGTTAATTTACTCACTGCTTTTGATATCATATTATACTCCAGCCCTCGAAAAATTGCAAGAAAAATATAACAAAAATTTCGTATTTTTTGTTGATTTTATATAGTTTTTTAATCTAATTTTAATGTTTCAGATAGCAGGCAATTAACCGGTATTTTCTTTCCTTTCAGTCCTTCCTTTTTTGATTTGAAAATGGTATAATGTATAAAAAATCATTTCGGAGGTCTTTTATGGGCTTTCTTCCTATTTGCAAACAAGATATGCTGGAACGGGGCTGGAGTCAGTGTGACTTTGTATATGTGATCGGGGATGCGTATGTGGACCATCCCTCTTTTGGTCATGCTATTATCAGTCGTGTGCTGGAAGCCCACGGATACAGCGTGGGTATCATCTCTCAGCCGGACTGGAAAAAGCCGGACTCCATCAGCCTCTATGGGCGTCCCCGGCTGGGATTTCTGGTGTCCGGCGGCAATATGGACTCCATGGTGAATCACTACTCCGTCACCAAGCACAAGCGGAAAAATGACGCTTTCACCCCCGGCGGCGTTATGGGTAAGCGTCCGGACTATGCAACCATTGTCTACTGCAATCTCATTCGCCAAACCTATCGGGATGTACCGATTCTCATTGGCGGCATTGAAGCCAGCCTTCGTCGGCTGGGACATTATGATTACTGGTCGGAAAGCATGAAGCGGTCGATTCTTTTGGATTCTCAGGCGGATCTTTTGATGTACGGCATGGGAGAAAAGAGTATTGTGGAAATTGCCGATGCGCTGAATGCCGGAATGGATGTGAAGGATATTACCTACATTGACGGCACGGTTTTTAAAACGCAGGAACTGGACGAAAGCCTGCCCACCATTACTCTGCCCTCCTTTGATGAGCTGAAAATCAACCGGAGAAAATATGCAGAAAGCTTTAAGGTGCAATATGGAAACTGCGATCCCTTCACCGCTAAACGGCTGGCAGAGCCTTATGAGAAGGAATTTGTGGTCCAAAATCCGCCTCAGAAGCCTCTGACCACCCAAGAGATGGACGATATTTATGCTCTACCCTATATGCGCACCTGGCACCCCAGCTACACGAAGGCCGGAGGTGTTCCTGCCATTGAAGAAGTCAAGTTCAGCCTTGTCAGCAACCGGGGATGCTTTGGTGCCTGCTCCTTCTGCGCTCTGACCTTCCATCAGGGGCGCATTATCCAGACCAGAAGCCATGAGTCCATTCTTGCCGAGGCTGAGCAAATGGTGAAGGATAAGGATTTTAAAGGCTACATTCATGATGTGGGCGGCCCCACCGCCAATTTCCGGCATCCTGCCTGCGACAAGCAGCTGTCCAAGGGAGCTTGCGGTGGGCGGCAGTGCCTCTACCCTACCCCTTGCAAAAATATGAAGGCAGACCACTCCGACTATGTGGCACTGCTTCGAAAGCTGCGGAAAATCCCCGGAGTAAAGAAGGTCTTCGTCCGCAGCGGCATTCGGTTTGACTATCTGCTGGCAGATAAGAAGGACACATTCTTCAAAGAGATGGTGCAGTTCCACATTTCCGGGCAGTTGAAGGTGGCACCGGAGCACGTTTCCAACGAAGTGCTGAAAAGAATGGGCAAGCCGAACAATGCCGTATACAACCGGTTTGTGGACAAGTATTTTGCCCTGAATAAGCAGTATGGCATGAACCAGTATCTGGTTCCCTATCTCATGTCCAGCCATCCGGGATCTACCCTGAAGGAAGCCATTGAGCTGGCAGAATACATCCGGGAAATGGGCTACAATCCGGAGCAGGTTCAGGATTTCTATCCCACGCCCTCCACCCTTTCCACGGTGATGTATTATACCGGACTGGATCCCAGAACCATGGAACGGGTATACGTCCCCACAGATCCCCACGAGAAAGCCATGCAGCGGGCACTGATCCAATATCGCAATCCCAAAAACTATTATCTGGTTCGGGAGGCTCTGTTAAAAGCCCATCGGGAGGATCTGATCGGCTCCGGTCCAAAGTGTCTGATCCGTGCCGTACCGCCGAGAACCGGAAAGCCCTCGGCACCCCCACCCAAGGTCAGAAAACCACCCGCAAAAGCAAAAGCTGCCCCAGGCAGAGGCAGCAGAAGAAGAAGATAAAAAAGAGGGTTCGCAATGGTACATCTGGACCACCTTCTCAATTACTGTCTGACGAAACCCAAAAGCTACGAAGACCATCCCTTCGGGGATTATCCCATCTGCGTCAAGGTCCATGGAAAGATCTTTGCCCAGCTGTATCCAGACAAGCTCACCCTGAAATGCACCCGATTTCAAGGGGAGCTGTTTCGGCAGAGCTATCCCGGCATCGTGGTACGGGGCTATCACTGCCCGCCGGTGCAGCAGCCCTACTGGAACACGATTGATCTGGAACGCTTTCCTGCTGAGGAACTGCCCTATCTAATCGACCTCGCCTATGAAGCTGTCCTCGCCGGTTTCAGCAAACGGATACAGCAGGAAATTCTTCACGATTAACGCAGTGTGTCCCAACCAACGCAGCCAGTCCAATTTTCAATTTGCCGCACCGCCAGCGTGGGCTCTTGTATCTTGTATCTCATATCTTATCCCCTCCTGGGGTTCTTATTTGGCTCCGACGTCCATATGATGTTCCATACATCTGAAGTTGAGGTGGTACTATGGAACATACGAATAACATCATCACATTGCGGGGCGAACTGGTTCAGCTGCCGGAATTTTCCCATGAAAATCACGGGAAACAATTCTATCGCTTTGAACTGAACGTGCCCCGGCTCTCCGGCACATTGGACACCCTGCCGGTGATCGCAGAAGCGTCGGTGCTGGAACACATGGACCTTTCCGGTGGGGATATGATCGCTGTCACCGGTCAGATTCGCTCCCATAATATCCGCACTGACGGGACACGGCGGCTTTTGATTTTCGTCTTTGCGGCATCGGTCACAGCCGAGGACGGTGAGCCTATGAATCATGTCCTCCTGGAAGGTCCCATCTGCAGAGAACCAACCTACCGTCGGACACCTCTGGGACGTGAGATCTGTGACGTGATGCTTGCCGTCCCCCGTGCCTTTCGCAGAGCGGATTATCTGCCCTGCATTCTCTGGGGCAGGACGGCGCAGGAGGTTTCACAATGCCATACCCGTGACCGGCTTCGCATCTGCGGCAGGCTTCAAAGCCGATGCTATACCAAGCTCACCGAAGACGGAGCGGTGGAACGGGTGGCATATGAAATCTCCGCACTTAGTGCGGAAATCGTGGAAATGAATTAAATCGACAGCAGCGCATTCAACAGCAAACATAGCAGCATTCCGACAGCGGTAGGCAGTAAAAATGCCGCCGCTGTCTTTTTTATACTTCCGGTCTCCCGGCGAATTGTTAAGAGTGTGGTCGCACAGGGCCAGTGGAAAAGAGTGAATACCATGGTACACACCGCCATTTGCCATGTCCATCCACTTTCCAGCCATACCGCTTCCACCGTGCCGCCACTATCCAAAATCATGGTCATCAGGGGCAGCAGCAATTCATTGGCAGGAAGAGAAAGAAGAAAAGCCAGCATAATCACACCGTTCATTCCCAGCAGGCTCCCCAGCGGTTCTAAAAGGTGGGACAAGCCTTGCAGAAGCTGGGTATTTCCCAAGATCCACAGCAATCCTCCTGCCGGTGCCGCAACGCTGATGGCTCTTCCTGCCACGCATAATGTCCGGTCCAAAAAGGAGCGCAGCAGCAGCTTTCCCAGCTTTGGACGACGAAAGGGCGGCAGCTCCATGACAAAGCCACTCTGACACTTCTGAGGCATCCTTCGGGTCAGAATCCCCGTCACTGCCATGGCACCCAAAATCCCCAGACACAGGCACAGTGCTACCGCTATTGCGCCTCCCTCTTTTCCAAAGTACAGGCTTCCCAGAATAATCAACGTAGGAAAACGTCCGTTACAGGGAACCATGGCATTGGTCACAATGGCCGCCTGACGCTGACGGGGGCAATCGATGATCCGGCAGCCCATGACTCCCACTGCATTACAGCCCAGCCCCATGCACAAGGTCAACGCCTGCTTACCGCATCCACCACAGCGGTGCATTCCACGGTCCAGCAAAAAGGCCATTCTTGGAAGATAGCCGATATCCTCCAGCAGGGTAAAAAGCGGAAAGAATATTGCCATCGGAGGCAGCATCACAGAAATGACCCTTGCGCTGGTGGCATAGACTCCGTCGATCAAAAATCCGGAAAGCCACCAAGGCAGGCGTTTCCCCAGTCTGGATAGCCCTTCGTAAATCCAATCGAAGAACGTTTGCAAGACTGCACTCGGATAATTGGCACCCCAAATTGTGATCCACAAAATCAGCAAGAAGATCAGAAACAGAATTGTAAAACCATGCCTTCTGCTGACCAGCAGCTGATCCAACGCCAGCCGCCAGCGGTCATCCTCATCCGATACCCGGCGGACGCATTTGGCGGCGATCTCTTCGGCGGTCTGAGTCGGAAGCGGCTTTGGCAACCGGGGTTCGGATGAGAGGGTACGGGTAATTTGCTCCTTTAATTGCGTCAGCCCCTCCCCCCTGCTTGCGGATGTGAACACCACCGGCACACCCAAAGCCGCTTCCAATGCCGCTCCATCCACCCGATATCCCCGGCGATGGGCTTCGTCCATCAAATTGACACATAGGATGACAGATGAGGTTTCGGACATGATTTGCAGTGCCAAGATCAGATTGCGTTCCAGACAGCTTGCGTCACAGACCACCACCACACAGTCCGCCTCTCCCTGACGTAGGTATGCCGCGGCAATTCGCTCATCCTCGGAATTTCCCTCCAAGGAATAGACCCCGGGCAGGTCTGCCAAAATCCAGTTGCCTCCCCGGATGGCTCCGTAAGCAACCCCCACAGTCTTTCCCGACCAGTTTCCCGTGTGTTGGCGCAGTCCCGTTAGAGAATTGAACAGGGTGCTTTTTCCCACATTGGGGTTGCCTGCCAATGCCACCGTCAGCCTTCGTTGCTGGATGCCCTCCAATCAACAAAGCTTTGCGGTGATGGATGTCAGATCCGTCAGCCGCAGTGCCAGAACTGTGCCGCCAAATTCCAGTGCCGCCAAATGGCGACCGGGACTGATATAACGACAGCGAACCATTGTCCCGGTCTTTACCCCAAATTGTCCCAGCCGCTTATTCACAGGACAGCCGGGCGGTATGTCCAAAAGCCTTGCCCTCTGTCCCTGGTGTATATCACTGAGTCTGATCTCCATCATGATCCCTCCACTTTTTGATACTCCATCATATCCTTATTCAACGCAAATGGTGCAAATCCCCCTTTTCATTTTCTTTTCCCTGTGATAAAATAACCGGGATACATGAAGGAGGGATTACGGGTGGAAAAGAAGGTAAAGGCTATTATCCAGAGTCTGAAGGATCGTTATGCTGACGCTCCCTGTGCGCTGCACTACAGCAAGGACTATGAGCTGATGATCGCTGTCCGGCTGTCGGCACAGTGTACCGATGCACGGGTCAATCTGGTTACGCCGGGTCTGTTTGCGGCATATCCCACACTTGAAGCCATGGCAAATGCGGATATTTCCGATGTGGAAGCCCATGTCCACTCCTGCGGCTTCTATAAGCACAAGGCTAGAGATATTGTGCTTGCCTGCCAGATGCTGCTGAATGAATACGGCGGCAAGGTTCCCGGCACCATGGAGCAGCTGCTTCGGCTGCCCGGGGTTGGCAGAAAAACCGCCAATCTCCTGCTGGGGGATCTGTATGGCGAGCCGGGCAGTGTGGTCTGTGATACCCACTGTATCCGCATCTGCGGCAGGCTGGGACTCTCGCAGGGAAAGGATCCGGAAAAGGTGGAGCGGCAGCTCAGAGCCATTCTGCCACCGTCAGAAAGCAGTGATTTTTGTCATCGAATCGTACTTTTTGGACGTGAGATCTGCACCGCACGAAATCCAAAATGCGATCAGTGTCCCCTCAGCATGTGGTGCAAAGAGTTCGTACCGGACAATTCGGAAACGTAAATTGTTGTTTCATGCACCAATCACACCCTGAAAGAGTGTGTCATAATGTCACCGAAAGCGGTAGATCCTTTGACTCGCTGCGCTCGCTCAGGATGACATTCCTTCGGGGGGTGAAAGAGCAACCAACCTTTCACCGCACTCTCAGCGGCGGAATATCTTGTATCTTGTATCTTGTATCTCATATCTCATATCTTCCCAGTAATATCATATCTCCCCCCTTGTCCTCATAGGCTATGGACAAGGGGGGATCTTTTTGCGCCGGTCAATGCCGATCTTTTACAGTGCACTGATGCTGACAGGGGTGAATCTGCTGCTGAGAATGGTCTCCACTTCCTTTCAGGTCTTTCTATCCGGTCAAATCGGAGCGGCAGGGGTGGGACTGCTGCAGCTGGTATTATCCGTTGGCAGTCTGACTATGACCGCCGGTATTGCCGGGGTACGGACTGCCACCATGTATCTGACCGCCGAGGAACTGGGAAGAAAGCGTCCCGGTACGGTGATCTGGGTGATCTCCGGTGCCATGGTCTACAGTCTGCTGTTCAGCTGCTGTGTTGGTGCAGGGCTTTTCTATTTTTCTCCATGGATCTGTGAGCACTGGATCGGAGATCTTCGTGCGCTGGACGCTTTGCGGCTTTTCGCATCCTTCCTGCCGGTATGCTGTATGACCGGAGTAATGACCGGCTATTTTACAGCAGCCAATCGCATCGGTACCCTTGCGGCAGTTGAAGTAGCGGAGCAGCTGCTTTCTATGACCGTCACCATCGTTGCCCTGACACTGTGGGCTGGGGACGACCCCGGAAAGGCCTGTATGGCAGTGGTAGGCGGCAGCGGTGTCGGTGCCTGCCTGACCCTGATCTGTCTTGTGGTTCTGCGCCGGCGTGAACGTTGTCCCGTAAGTCAGCGGATTCGGGTGGCTCATCGGCTGAGGCAGACCGCCCTGCCTCTGGCACTGGCTGATGATCTGAAGGCAGGCATCAGCACCGCCGAGAATCTCATGGTTCCGAAGCGACTGGCTCTGTACCAAGGGGTATCCGATCCTCTGGCATTGTTTGGCACCGTGTGCGGCATGGTATTCCCTGTGCTGATGTTCCCGGCATGCATCCTCTTCGGTCTGACGGAGCTTCTGATACCGGAGCTGGCACGGTGCAATGCCGCCGGAAGTCAAAGGAGGATTCGGTATCTGGTACGTCGTAGTCTGCGGCTTGCTATGATCTATGGTACCATCTGCGGCTGTATTTTGTATCTGTGCAGCGACGCTCTTTGTCTGCGATTGTATAACAGCCGGGAAGCAGGAGAGTATTTGAGCTGGTTTTCAATACTGACCGGGATGCTGTACTGCGACATCGTCACCGACTCTATGATCAAAGGTCTGGGGCAGCAAAAGGCCAGTGTGCGGTATAACATCATTACCTCGGTGATGGATCTGGGCTTGCTGTTTTTGCTGCTTCCCAGTTACGGTATCAAAGGCTATTTTTTCAGCTTCGTCGTTACTCATGTCATCAACTTTTTTCTGAGTCTGCGGCGGCTTTTGAAAATCACAGGACAGCACATTCCCTTACACATTCCCGTCCTGACGCTCAGCTGCGCCGCCGGTGCCGTTTGGGCTGCTCACTGGGTCAGCAGTCCTGTGCCGAAGGCCATCGGTTTCCTGCTGATCTTTATCTGTCTGTTGGTGTTAATGAAAGTAATCGGCAAGGAAGACCTATACTGGCTTCGGGGACTGGTGCGAGGCACACACAACAAAAGTGCTGTCAACCGATGACAGCACTTTGTGTTGATTATAAGGCTTTCAATGTTTCCAGCAGGAACTTCCATGTACGCTCTGTGGACTGAATCTCCAGACGCTCACGGCTGGTATGGATATCGTGCATTTGAGGACCGATGGAGACGCATTCCAGTCCCGGCAGCTTATCGCTGAGCATTCCGCACTCCAGACCTGCATGGATTGCCACCACTTGGGGCTCCTTCCCGTAAAGCTGGGTATAGACCTTCACCATGGTGTCCCGGAGGGTAGAGTCCTTAACATACTCCCATGCGGGGTAATTGCCGGTCTGGCTGCATTGGGCATCATAGTCCTTTGCCAGCTGATGGAGCGTTGCCAGCAGCTGCTGCTTCTCCTGATTCACGGAGCTGCGCAGAGCAAAGGTCAGCGACAGAGTGTCCTTTTCCAGCTTTGTAATTCCCAGGTTCAGACTGGTCTGCACCAAGCCGGGGATGTCCTGACTCCATGCCTGAACCCCGTTGGGGACAGCGCACAGCAGCTCGATCACCTTTGCACTGTGCTCGGTGCTCAACGCATTGCCCCCAAAGGCATCCACATCGTCCCCATAGATACGCACATCCGGCTCGTCATACTGCTGGGCGATCTCCTCCTGCAGCTGCTGGGCAACATCGTTGATGCGCTCCAAGTGCGAGCCCATGGCGATCAGGGTCACGGTACAAGCTCTGGGAATGGCATTATCCTGAGTACCGCCGGATAGCTTGGTCAGGCACAGGGGCATCAGCTTCTGGACTCGGCTGAGCAGCTCTCCCATGACCTTAGTGGCGTTAGCACGGTTTTTATGAATTTCCACACCGGAGTGACCGCCCTGCAATCCCTCCACCGTCAGCCGGACGCAGGGTCCATAGACCGCCCTTCGCTGCACAGGAAGGGCAATGGTGGCACGGACACCACCGGCACAGGCAACGGTGAAAATCCCCTCATCCTCTGAATCGATATTGATGAGACGTCTTCCCTTTAATTCGGACAGGTCCACGCCTGCGGCTCCCTCCATGCCGATCTCTTCATCCACGGTGAAGATGACCTCCAAGGGTGGATGGGGGATGGTTTTATCTGCCAGCAATGCCAGCGCATAGGCAAGAGCAATGCCATCATCTCCCCCAAGGGTGGTTCCCCTTGCAAAAACGAAATCGCCATCATGGGTCACATCCAGACCATCCACGGTCAGATCCAGCGGACAGTCTTCATCCCGTTGGCAGACCATATCCATATGACCCTGTAAGATCACCGGCTCGTGATCCTCCATGCCGCAGGTTCCCTCCTGAAAAATAAGCACATTGTTCAGCTCATCCTGAACATAGCGCAGTCCCTGCTCCTGAGCGAAGGATACCAGATAATCGCTGATCATCTTCGTATTCCGAGATCCATGGGGGATGGAACAAATCTTTTCAAAATAAGCAAACACACTTGCAGGTTCCAAGCCTTTCAGTTTCACTGCTGCCATAATACTCATCTCCTTATGTTCATTACACCATAGGCGTTGCCGATTTTACCGCCGCTCAGCAGGTATTGCTTGGCCTTTCTTTGCAGCGAAGTGGTTTCCGGAAAGCTCGCCGGATCCATACCGGGCAGCCTCTGGAACAGCCATGATACATAGTCCTGATTATCCGCATCCACTTCCCGGATGTCAAATCGGCGGAGGAAGTGAAGGATATTGGAGGACGGCTCCAAAAGCTTTTCCACGGCCGGGGATAACAGCCAGGACCGGCAGGTAAACTGAGCACCGGAATAAGCCGGGAAGCAATCATCCATAAACGCCAGTGCCTTCTGCAGCGAAGCATCCACGCTGGCAGGGGATAAATCCGATGCCGTGGGGATATGGACTCCCACATTGCCATCCTCCCGAAGCTCATACTCAAGCTGACCCAGCCGAAACACCGACATACTCAGCTGCCGCCAGGTCCACCAGCCCCGGTCAAACTGGTAGCAGCCTTTATAGTACAGGCACTCCATGACAAACCGGGAGAAACAGCCCATGGTAGCAAAATAAATCTCATCGGAAATCCCCATCTGCTGATAGGTCTCATATCGCCTGCAAGCACAGCGGAGCTGGCAGGTCAGCATTTTGATTCCCTCCGGGTCTTCTCCTAATGCTTCGGTCAGGGTCTGATAGCCTTCCAGTCCGGTTCTTCGATCCATCAGAAGGGACAAATGCTCCTCCAGCCGTTCAAAATTCAATTCATCATTGGTACGGAGGACACGCTCCGCCACCACATCGGGAAGCTGAATTGCCCGACATAGGGTCTGAATATCCACGTTCTCTCACCTTTTCAAAAATATCAGCCGCAGGCTGCCTGTCTATTCTATCACAAGCTGCCTCGATTGTCCAATAGAAAGAAAGACCACGGGACAAGCCCGTGGTCAGTTGAATGTGAAATTACACAAAGCTCAGGGACAGAGCCAGCAGGATCCAAACCAGACCGATCCACTTGGTGCTGGAGGCCAGCTTCTTATCCAGACCGCCTGCCTTGCTCTTACCGAGGTAAGTATCGGTATTGTTGCCGGAAATGACGCCGGACAGACCGGACTCCTTACCGGACTGGAGCAGAACAACAGTGGTCAGCAGAACACTGGCGATCACTTCCAGGACGATCAGAACGATTCTCAAAGTTTGCATTTCTTAACCTCCCTCCGGGCGACGGCAGCCACACTCATGCGGCGGCATCCAAGATATCACTCTCCTTCAGGAGAGACCTTTTACATATAGCCTGACCATTATAGCACAGTATCACCATAAATGCAAGTGCAAAAAATCTATTTTTTGATTATTTCTGCACCCAGTTACCGGTTGCCAGGCAATTCAGGTAGCTCTCAATGAAGGGATCTAAGGCACCATCCATCACCGCATTAACGTTGGAGGTCTCACAGCCGGTACGAGTATCC
>CAZENN010000059.1:0-13098 GCA_964513605.1 uncultured Oscillospiraceae bacterium | reverse complement strand
AAAATGCGGCGGCTTTTTTACGGAAAAGAATAGCAAATTCCACAAAATATTGGGAATGCAAGATAGCGATATTGACAATTTATACAATGAATAGTATAATAATTCCAATCACTTTTTCCGAAAAGGAGTATTTACCATGGTCATTAAATGGAACGTTACCATTCCTGCCCTCAGTGGGGATACACCCCGTCAGGGCTATGTTTATCTGCCGGAACGCTATGACCGGGAGCCGGAACGCCGCTTCCCGGTACTGTATATGTTTGATGGACACAACGTCTTTTTTGATGAGGATGCAACCTACGGTAAGTCCTGGGGCATGAAGGATTATATGGACAAAACCGGGAAAGACCTGATCATCGTGGGCATTGCCTGCAACGCCGAGGGCAACCGCCGCCTGAACGAATATGCTCCTGTAAGCTTCGACTATGAACCCCTGGGGCACATTGAAGGGCAAGGGAAGGTCTATATGGACTGGCTGGTGAAGGAGCTGAAGCCGGAGATTGACCGCCGTTACCGCACGTTGCCGGATCGGGCGCATACCTATATTGCCGGTTCTTCCATGGGCGGTTTGATGTCCATGTTTGCTGTGTGTACCTATAACACATTTTTCAGTAAAGCAGCCTGCCTGTCTCCCAGCCTGTGGATCAAGCCGGAAGAAAATCTTGCCCTGTTTACGAAGGCTCGGGTCGAAACAGACACCTGCATTTATATGGACTATGGCTCGGAGGAACTGCCCAACCATCCCGGTTCGGCACAGGCATTGATGAGTACCATGCAGCTGCTGATGACCAAGGGGGTCTACCCCACATTGCGTATCGTCCCCGGCGGCAGCCACTGTGAAGCCTCCTGGGAAAAGCAGATTCCGGTTTTCATGGAATGTCTCGGAATATAAGGAGAAAAAGCCTATGGAAATTCGCTATTTCAAGCACTACAGCAGCTCCTTACAGCGAGACATGGAGTTCAAGGTCTATGGTCATGCCGGGAAACCGGTGCTGTTCTTCCCCTGCGAGGGCGGCCGTTTTTACGATTTTGAAAACTTCCAGATGATCGACCATTGGGCGCAGTGGATCGAGGAAGGTCGGTGTACCATCTACAGCGTAGACAGCATCGACCATGAGACTTACATTGGACAGGGAGACTGCGCCTGGCGAACAGCACGGCATGAGCGATGGTATGAGTATGTGGTTGGGGAATTGGTGCCCTACATCCAGCTGCTCAGCAGCGAGCGCAATGGCTACGAGCAGGGGATCATGACCTTTGGCTGTTCCATGGGTGCCATGCACGCAGCAAATCTGTTCTTTCGCCGCCCGGATTTATTCAACGCCGTCTTTGCCATTTCCGGCATTTACGATGCCAGAATGTACTTCGGGGACTATATGGATAACATCCTCTACCGCAATACTCCGGTGGAGTACCTGCGCAATCTCAGTGATGACCATTATTACAAGCGGATGTACAACGACCGCCGGATGCTGTTCGTGGTGGGGCAGGGCGCATGGGAGGGGCATAGCCTGGACAGTGCCCGGTATCTGGAATATGTTCTCCGGGATAGAGGCATCCACGCCCAAGTGGAATACTGGGGCAATGATGTGAGCCACGACTGGTACTGGTGGTTCAAAATGGTGGAATACTACGCACCAAGATTTTTATATTAAGGGGTGATTCAGTCTGCCTAACTCAGGTATGATATTAGCAAAATGTGAATACGGAGAAATACAATTGGCTTTATCGGGCTGTGGGGCTTTATGGGCTGGCTGATGCGTCAGATCGGCTGCATCCCCACCCAGAAGTTTGTCACAGACCTGAACTTAGTCAAGGATATGACCTACGCATTGAAGACCTTGAAGACCAGCGTACTGATGTACCCGGAGGCTAGTTACTCCTTCGATGGCACTGCCACCCCACTGCCCCGGAAAATGGGGGTCCTGCTGAAAAAGCTGGATGTGCCGGTGATGATGATTGAGTCCTTCGGAGCGTTCTCCCGGAACCCTCTGTATAACGAGTTGCAGGTTCGAAAGGGAGTTAAGGTCAGTGCAAAAGCCTACTGCCTCTTTACACGGGAACAGATCAGGGAGCAGTCTGTTGCTCAATTAAGTGATAAGCTGGACGAAGCCTTCGGGTTTGACCATTTTATGTGGCAAAAGGAGCGCAATATCCAAATTCACGAACGCTTTCGTGCCGATGGGCTGCACCGAATCCTTTATAAATGCGCCAACTGTGGCGCGGAAGGACAGATGGAGGGGAAAGGGATTCATCTGTCGTGCCATTGCTGCGGCAAAAAATATGAGCTGACACCGCTGGGCCAGTTGAATGCGCTGGAAGGGGAGACGGAGTTTTCCCATATCCCGGACTACTATGCCTGGCAACGTCAACAAGTCCGCAGGGAACTGGAGAATGGAACGTATCGTTTGGATGCGGATGTGACCATTGGGATGCTGGTGGACTTCAAGGCCATTTACATGGTAGGAGAGGGACGCCTGACTCATGATGCCCAAGGCTTTCGGCTGACGGGCTGTGATGGTCGTCTGGAGTATACCCAAAGTCCCAAAAGCTCCTACAGTCTTTATGCGGATTACTACTGGTATGAGATCGGCGATGTGGTCTGCATCGGAAACAATGACCGGCTGTACTACTGTTTCCCCAAGGGGGCGCATCCTGTGGCAAAAACCCGGTTGGCGGCAGAGGAGCTGTATAAGCTCTGTAAGACACGAAAGCTGCCGGAAAAGTCGGCAGTTTCATAAGAACCCATCAAAAAGCGTTTCCTGCCCGGGAGACGCTTTTCCCTCTTGCAAAAAACGGCAAAACCGTTATAATAAGAAAATACTATGAGATGTTATACCTTTTGGAAGGGGACGTGATACCGTGGGAAACCATAAGGAGCGGCTTTATCGGATTTTATTCCAAAAGCGATCCCGCCATTTAAGCGCGACAAGAATTGTGGCACTGGTGTTCATAGGCATTATTTTGTTGGGTGCTGCATTGCTTACCCTCCCGGCAGCCTCCCAATCCGGGGAGTCCAGCGGCTTTCTGCCTGCACTGTTTACCGCTACCTCTGCCACCTGTGTCACCGGGCTGACCTTCTTTGATACATGGAGCCGGTGGAGCGGCTTTGGGCAGACGGTGATCATCTGTCTGATTCAGATAGGCGGTCTGGGCTTTATGAGTGTGGCGACCATGATCGTCTTCCTCCTTCGCCGGAAGGTGGGATTGAAACAGCGGATGGTCATGGCACAGGCTCTGAGCATGAGTGATATGGATGGGGTAGTCCGGCTCCAGAAATGGGTGCTGGTGGGCAGCTTTTCCATTGAAGCCATTGGTGCGGTGATTTTGACTGCCAGATTTCTGCCGGTCTACGGTTTTTCCACAGCTTTGAAATGGGGCGTATTTCACTCTATCTCGGCTTTTTGCAATGCCGGGTTTGATATTTTTGGTGAGCTTAGCCCCGGTACCAGTCTGGTGCCCTTTCAGTCCGACCCTGTGGTGATCCTGACCCTGGGGGCTCTGGTGGTGATCGGTGGTCTGGGCTTTCTGGTCTGGCAGGACGTGGTCTTAAACCGCCGGTTCAAAAAGCTGACGGTCTACACCCGTCTGGTGCTGCTGACCACCGGGGCATTGCTGGTGCTGGGCACCGGTCTGTTTGCACTGACGGAGTGGAATAATCCGGAAACGATCGGCAATCTGAGCACCGGTGACAAGCTGCTCAACAGCTTCTTTCAGTCCGTTACCGTCCGCACCGCAGGCTTTTTCTCCTTTGATCAGGGAGCATTGACGGAGGCCGGAAAGGGCGTGACGATTTTCCTGATGCTTATCGGCGGTTCCTCCGGCTCCACGGCAGGCGGTGTCAAGACCGTGACCATGGTGGTGCTGGTGTTGTTCCTTTGGGCTAGAGCCAGAGGGAAAAGCGAAGTGTGCGTATTCAAACGAACCATCCCCTCGGGACAGGTGCTCGATGCCATGACCATTGTGGCAATTCTGGCAGGACTGTCGGTGATGGGTGGAATTATCATCTGCATGACTTCCCCGGTGGGCTTTACCGATGCCCTTTATGAGTCGGTGTCCGCCCTTGCTACCGTGGGACTGACCGCAGGTGCCACCGGCTGTCTGAGTGTGGTGGCGCAAATCATGATCATTATCTTTATGTATTTCGGACGTGTGGGCGTTCTAACCATTAGCCTGGGCTTCCTGATGGGCAGTCGGGCAAAGGAACGGTACCACTATGCTGAAACCAACCTGCTGATCGGTTAGGAGGAAATTTATGAAATCATATATCGTCATCGGCCTGGGACGCTTTGGCTCTCAGGTTGCCCGGGAGTTGTGCAAGCTGGGCTGTGAGGTGCTGGCAATGGATACCAACACTGAGCTGGTGCATCAGGTAGCCAACGATGTGACCCATGCGGTGACCGGCGATGGGCAGGACAAGGAGGTTCTGCGTGCTCTGGGAACCCGGGAGTTTGATTGCGGCATTGTAGCCATCGGAGATGATCTGGCGGCATCGGTGCTGGTGACTATGAACCTGAAGGAGCTGGGTGTGCCCTTTATTATATGTAAGGCCCACGATGAGACCCACCGCCGGGTGCTCCAGAAGCTGGGGGCAGACCGGGTGGTGATTCCGGAGCAGGAGCAGGCAGCCCGTCTGGCAAGGAGCCTTTCCAGTCATAATGTACTGGATTATATCGAGCTTTCCGATGAGTACGGCATCATTGAGGTTCCGGCACCTGCGATTTGGGGTGGTAAGAGCTTGAAGGAGCTGAATGTCCGGGCAAAGCTGGGCGTGAACATTCTGGCAGTCCGGCGGCAGGGGAAAACCAACGTATCTCCGGCAGCGGACTTTGTCCTTGCCGATGGCGATATTCTGTTGGTGCTTGGTGACAGTGCCGCATTGAAGAAGGTGCAGAAGCTGTGACGGTGGAGCGAATCACATCCCGGAAAAATCCGTTGCTTCAGCAAGTGAAGCGGCTGCTGTCCTCCCGTCGGGAGCGGGAGGCGGCAGGATTGTTTGCGGCAGACGGAACCAAGCTTCTGGAGGAAGCGGTTCGCCACTGCCCGGGACTGGATACGGTGATCTTGTCCGACGGGGTTCGGGCATCGGTGCCGGAGGGGGTCCGGTTGGTTCAGGTACCGGAGGACGTGATGGCATCCATCTCTCCCATGCAGACCCCACAGGGGGCACTGTTTCTGTGCCGCCTGCCTCAAAAGCAGCCTTTTACCCCCAAGCCGGGGATGCTGCTGCTGGACGGGATTCAGGACCCGGGGAATCTGGGGACTATTTTACGGACGGCAGATGCACTGGAGATTCCTGTGGCACTGCTGGAAGGCTGTGCTGACCCCTATCAGCATAAGACGGTTCGGGCGTCCATGGGGGCGGTATTTCGCAGCCCGGTGGTGACTGCCTCCTGGCGGGAGGTCCAAGCTGCCTGTGAAGCTGCCGCAATTCCCGTGGCGGTAACGGCATTGTCCCCTCAGGCGGTGGATCTGCGCAAAGCTCAGCTGACAACGATGGCAGTGGTCATTGGAAGTGAAGGGCAAGGGGTACGTTCTGAAATTATTGAAAACGCAAAGAAACAGCTGATCATCCCTATGAATGAACGCTGTGAATCCCTCAATGCTGCGGTGGCGGCATCCATCGTCATGTGGCAGATGAAGCAGTAAAGAAAGAGAGGTGTCAGGAATGCTGGTTCATTGGATCTGGCTTTCTACCCGGAAAAATCTGAAAGAACGTGAAATAGTGGCGGTGCTTCAGTATTTTGGGGACCCGGAATCCATTTATTATGCTCCGGCAGAGGCATATCGGCAGGTGCCGGGGATGAACGTGAAGGGGGAACGATCACTTCAGGATAAATCTCTGGAGGAGGCACAGGAAATTCTCCGGCGTTGCAGTCAGGAAGGAATCCACTTGCTGACTTTGCAGGATGCGGCCTATCCTGCCCGGCTCAAGGGAATCGTCGACCCTCCGGTCGTGCTGTATTATAAAGGCGTTCTTCCCAATGTGGATGCTGTGCCTCTGATCGGTGCCGTGGGTACACGCTCTTTCTCCAATCATGGTATGCAAATGGCACGGAAGATCGGCTATCAGCTGGCGCAGGGCGGTGCGGTGGTGGTATCCGGCATGGCAGAGGGAATCGATGCCGGGCTTATCAGCGGTGCGCTGGCGGCCGGTGGGTCTGTAATTGGGATCTTGGGCTGCGGTGCGGATCGGGTCTATCCTGCCTCTAATCGCAAATTGTATGAAAATGCACTGAAATGTGGCTGCCTGATCTCTGAATTTCCTCCGGGGACGCAGCCCTTTAAATGGAATTTCCCCAAGCGCAATCGCCTGATCAGTGGCATCAGTAATGGAGTGCTGGTGGTAGAAGCACCGGAAAGAAGCGGTGCCCTGATCACCGCTCGTCAGGCAGCAGAGCAGGGGAGGGATCTGTTTGCGGTTCCTGGAAATCCAAACTCCCCCAGCTGTCAGGGCAGCAACCAGCTTTTGGAAGATGGAGCGGCCAAGGTGTGCACCGGTTGGGACATTCTGGAGCATTATCAGCATCGGTATACTTGCATTGTGCCCTCTGTTGATGATTGCCCGGAACCGGCAGAGCTGGAAAAATTGACGTTAGAAATGAAGGGGACTGAGACGAGTTCTGGAAAAAAACCTTCCCGAAATGCCTCTAAGGAGAAAAAAGTCATTGACAATCCCTCAAAGCCGCCGTATATTGACCAAGAAAAGCTTCTGTCCCAGTTATCTGAACAGGAAAAGTCCATCGTAAGCCAACTCAGTCAGGGTCCCCGGGGCACGGACGATGTTGTGCACAATGCCGGTCTTCCTATGGCAAAGGCAATGCCGGTACTGACCGTGCTGGAGATCAAGGGCGTGATTCGGCGGCTGCCTGGGAATCTCATCGAACTGCGAGAACAATGAAACGGAGTAATAACATGGCAAAACCCTCTAATCTGGTGATCGTGGAGTCACCGTCTAAGGCAAAGACCATTGGAAAATATTTAGGTACTGATTATGTTGTCAAGGCCAGTATGGGTCACCTGCGGGACCTGCCCAAGAGTACCATGGGCGTTGATTTTGAGACCTTCGATCCTCACTATATTCCGGTAAAGGGAAAAGAGGATCTGATCAAGGAACTGAAAGCCGCTGCCAAGGCTGCGGATATCGTCTATCTGGCAACGGACCCGGACCGTGAAGGAGAAGCCATTTCCTGGCATCTGAAAGAACTGCTGGGTCTGTCCGATGAAAAGGCTCATCGGGTCACCTTCAATGAGATCACGCAGAAGGTGGTCACGGAGTCTATCAAAAATCCCCGGAGCATCGACTATGATCTGGTGGATGCTCAGCAGGCAAGACGAATTCTGGATCGTATCGTGGGCTATCAGCTCTCTCCGCTGCTGTGGAAAAAAGTGCGCCGGGGGCTGTCCGCCGGGCGTGTCCAGAGTGTGGCGACCCGGCTGGTGGTGGACCGTGAAAACGAAATTCGGGACTTCCAGCCCAGAGAATACTGGTCGTTGGATGTGACACTGAACCGAATCGCCAGACCCGGCTCCTTTGTCGCCCGTTACCATGGGGAAGAAAAAAAGCGTGAGCTGGAAAATGAGCTTCAGGTGGATGAAGTGCTTCGGGATATTGAAGGGAAGGAATTCACCGTCACCAACGTGAAGAAGAGCCAGAAGAAACGCTCTGCCGCCCCTCCCTTTACCACCTCTACCTTGCAGCAGGAGGCATCCCGTAAGCTGAATATGACTCCCAAGCGTACCATGGTCATTGCCCAGCAGCTGTACGAAGGTGTGGATGTGGCAGGAGAAGGCACCTTAGGTCTGATCACCTATATGCGTACCGATTCCCTGCGTTTGAGCGATGAGGCTATGGATGCGGCCGCCGCCTTTATCCGCAGCCGCTATGGTGATGCTTATTATTATGGAAAGCATCATGTATTCAAGACCAAGTCCGGTGCGCAGGATGCCCACGAAGCCATTCGTCCCACCCATGTGGAGCTGGACCCGGAGCGCATCAAGGACAGCCTGAATAAAGACCAGTACCGGCTTTACAAGCTGATCTGGAGCCGCTTTCTGGCATCCCAGATGGCAAATGCCCTCTATGATACAGTTTCCATTGATACGGAGTGCGCCGGACATACCTTCCGCTCCAGCCATTCTTCTCTGAGCTTTTCCGGCTTTATTGCTGTGTACGAGGAAGGAAAGGACGAAGAAGGGGAGGCAAACGGTTCCCCACTGCCGGATCTGACCGTGGGCGAAAAGGCCTCGGTCACAAAGATCCAGAAAGAGCAGCATTTTACCCAGCCCCCTGCCCGGTATACCGAGGCAACCCTGGTCAAAGCCATGGAGGAAAAGGGTGTGGGACGTCCATCCACCTATGCTTCCATTGTTTCCACCATTCAGGATCGGGAGTATGTGAATAAGGTGGATAAGAAGCTGGCACCCACCCCTCTGGGTGAGGTGGTCAACGGCTTGATGATGGAGCGGTTCAATGACATCATTGATGTGGAGTTTACCGCCAATATGGAAAGCCGTCTGGATCAGGTGGAGGAAGGCAAACGCCGCTGGAAGGATGTCCTTGCCGACTTCTATACCGGCTTCCGTCAGGAATTGGAGGCGGCGGAAACGGCCCTGGAAGGCATTCGCCTGAAGGTCCCGGAGGAAGTCACAGAGGAGATCTGTGAGTTCTGCGGCAAAAACATGGTCATTAAAATGGGACGCTTTGGAAAATTCCTTGCATGTCCCGGTTGGCCCGATTGTAAAAACGCCAAGCCCATCGTGGAGAAGATGCCCGGTCGCTGTCCCAAGTGCGGCAGCACCATCCTGAAGCGGAAGTCAAAGCGTGGCTTTACCTTCTATGCCTGCGAACGGGGTGTGGATTGCGGCTTTATGTCCTGGGATGTGCCCACCGCAGAAGACTGCCCCGAGTGCGGCTTCACGTTGTTCAAAAAATCCGGAAGAGGTCGTATGAAGCCCTTCTGTATCAATGAGACCTGTTCCAAATTCCTGCCGGAGGACAAGCGTGGCTACTATAAAAAGCCTGCCGCCTCTGTAGAGGCGGCGGACGCTGCGGCTGAGGAAGAAACCGCCGAGAAGAAGCCGGAGAAAAAGACTGCCACAAAGAAGACGGCGGCTAAAAAATCCCCGGCGAAAAAAACCACCACTAAGAAAACCACCGCCCGAAAGAAGAAGGGGGAAGAAGCATGAGCACCGTTAAAGTCATCGGCGCAGGTCTGGCAGGTTCCGAAGCTGCATGGCAGCTGGCACAGCGGGGGATACAGGTTGAGCTGATCGAAATGAAGCCCCACAAAATGAGCCCTGCCCACCACAGCGAGAATTTTGGTGAGCTGGTATGCTCCAATTCCCTCCGGGGAGACCGGCTGGAAAATGCGGTGGGTCTGTTAAAAGAAGAGCTGCGGCGGATGGACAGCTTGATTATCCAATGTGCCGATGCCACCCGTGTGGAGGCAGGCGGCTGTCTGGCGGTAGACCGGCATGGTTTTTCCGCTCTGGTGACCCAAAAGCTGAAAAACCATCCCAACATCACCATCACCGCCCAAGAGGTCACCCAGGTGCCTGAGGGACCGGTGATCATCGCCACTGGCCCTTTGACCTCCGATGCGCTGTCTAAGGCGATCGGAGAATACTTCGGAGCGGACTACCTGCACTTTTTCGATGCGGCGGCACCTCTGGTCACAGCAGAGTCCATCGATATGAATGAAGCATGGTGGCAGTCTCGCTATGATCGGGGCACACCGGACTATATCAACTGCGCCATGGATAAGGAGCAGTACGAAGCATTCATCCGGGAGCTGACTTGCGCGGAAGAAGCCCCGGTCCATGGCTTTGAGGATCGGAATGTTTTTGAAGGCTGTATGCCGGTGGAGGTCATGGCACGAAGGGGCTTTGAGACCCTGCGCTACGGTCCTCTGAAGCCCGTGGGATTACGGGACCCCAAAACCGGAAAAGAGCCTTACGCCGTGGTTCAGCTGCGGCAGGACAATGCGGCGAAGACCATTTTTAATCTGGTGGGCTTCCAGACCCATTTGAAATTTGGGGAGCAAAAGCGGGTCTTTTCTATGATTCCTGCCCTTCGCAATGCGGAGTTTGTTCGCTATGGTGTCATGCACCAGAATACCTTCCTGCAAAGCCCTAAGCTGCTGGATCGGTATTACGCAGATCGGAGAAACCCGATGGTGGCATTTGCCGGTCAGATGACCGGCGTGGAGGGCTATGTGGAGTCCGCCGCTTCCGGCTTTTTGGCGGCAGTCGCCATGGCGGCAAAGGTTCAGGGAAAGCCGGTGCCGGAGTTTCCCGGAACCACAGCTATCGGTGCGCTGGGTCTGTATATCAGCGACGAAAGCGTGGAGAATTTCCAGCCCATGAATATCAATTTCAGCATCATTCAGCCTCTTGAGCAGCGAATCAGAAAGAAAGCGGAAAAGAACCTTGCTATTGCCAATCGATCCCTCGCAGTGATCGATGAGCTGATAAAGAAAGAAGGGTAATAATGAAGATCATTCTTGATGCCATGGGCGGCGACAATGCGCCCCAGGCCACCGTTATGGGTGCGGTTCGGGCAGCAAAAGAATTGGATGTCCAGATCAATCTGGTGGGCAGGGGAGAAGAAATTCTGAATATCCTCCGGGACAACGGAATCCATGACCTGCCTGCCGGAATCACCATTTCCGATGCGGAGGAAGTGGTGGATATGCACGATAATCCTGCCCATGTAGTCCGTAAGAAAAAGAATTCCTCCATGGTAGTGGGACTGCGGATGCTGGCGGATGGGGATGGAGATGCTCTGGTCAGTGCAGGCTCTACCGGCGCACTGCTCAGCGGTGCTACGCTGATCGTTAAACGAGTCAAAGGAATCCGCCGTGCCGCCATGGGCCCCCAGATGCCCAATAAGGCAGGAGGAAAGACCATGATTCTGGACTGCGGTGCCAATACCGAGTGTACAGCGGAATTTTTGCTCCAGTTCGGTCTGGTTGGCTCTCTGTATATGAAGAGAAAATACGGAATCGAAAGCCCCAGAGTGGGACTGCTGAACAACGGTGCCGAGGATACTAAGGGCACCCCCCTGCAAAAGGAAGCCTATGTGCTGCTGACCGAAGCCGCCCAAAAGGGTCTGATCAATTTCATCGGCAATGTGGAAGGCAGAGACGTACTCATGGGCGGCGTGGATGTGGTGGTCTGCGACGGATTTTCCGGAAATATCCTGCTCAAATCCATTGAAGGCACTGCCATGTTCATGGGAAGCCTCATGAAGCATAAGATCTTCCTGAGAAGCACCCTGTCCAAGATCGGCTATCTTTTCTGCAAGAAGGGTGTTAAAGATGTGCTGGGCATGATGGACTATCGGGAGGTAGGCGGTACTCAGTTCCTTGGAATCCGTAAAACCGTGCTGAAAATTCATGGGTCTTCCGATGAGCGTGCGGTTTACGGCGGCATTAAGCAGGCCATCGCCGCTGCTGAGTGCGACATTACCGAGGAGCTGGAGCAGTATTTGGCGCAGATCAAGGAGAGTAAGGATGCTTAAGGATCTGGAAGCTGCCATCGGCTATCGGTTCAATGACATCTCCCTGCTGCAAAACGCCCTTGCCCATTCTTCCTATGCCAATGAGCGGTGGCATAACAGCCTTATG
This sequence comes from uncultured Oscillospiraceae bacterium, assembly GCA_964513605.1. Lineage (GTDB taxonomy): Bacteria > Bacillota > Clostridia > Oscillospirales > Oscillospiraceae > Faecousia. The sequence continues at coordinate 1,468 of CAZENN010000059.1, read as the reverse complement.
AGTAATGAGAGACTGGAGTTTCTTGGAGACTCCGTTCTGGGAATGACCGTGGCGGAGTATCTGTACCGCCAGTTCCCGAATCGTCCAGAGGGAGAGCTGACCCGGATGCGGGCAGACATGGTTTGTGAGCGAACGCTTGCGGCAGTTGCCCAGCAGATCGGATTGGGAGCGCATTTGCTTCTGGGGCATGGAGAGGAGCAGGGGGGAGGCAGAAGCCGTGCCTCTATTCTGGCGGATGCGGTGGAGTCCGTGATCGCTGCCTGCTACTTGGACGGCGGATTTGAGCCTGCCCGTGACTTTATCAGCCGATTTATCCTCTGTCATGTGCCGTTGAAGCAGCTGAATAACCGGGATTATAAGACAGCCCTCCAGGAACTGGTTCAGCAAAAAAAGAATCAGATCATTCGCTATACGCTCATCGGCGAGTCCGGGCCGGATCATGATAAGCAGTTCTGTGTTGCTGTCAGCATCAACGGAGAAAAAGTGGGAGAGGGTAACGGCAGAAGCAAAAAGCGTGCCGAACAAGATGCCGCTCACGCAGCGATGAAGAGCTTGTTCCCGGAGGAAGCGGAATAAGGAAAAACAGACTAAAAGGATCTTTCCGAAGGGATGCCCCGAATGGAAAGATCCTTTCACTCCATCATTCCCAACAAAAAAATCCTTCCTTTTTTGGAAAATTTCACTATAGGTATTGACAAACCGACTTTAAAGCGTTATTATATATGAGCGATTAGCAAGGGCTAATCGGTTTTCACGGCTCAGCAGTTAGCTTGGTCTAATTCATCATACAGGAAGTCAGGTGAGATGCATATGAACTTAATGGATGCTAAGGAAGAAAAGGAATATATCGTTTCCCGCATCGATACCGATGATGAAGATCTCAATGCCTTTCTGTTTTCTCTGGGCTGCTACAGCGGCGAGCCGATCACAGTGGTGTCCCGGCGTAAAAGCAGCTGTGTGGTAGCGATCAAGGACGGAAGGTATAATATCGACAATCAGCTGGCAGAAGCAATTTGGGTGGAGTGATTTCCCCAAATGGCGCAGACGGTTCGCTGATCGTCTTTTTGATCGAAAGTTAGCTTTAACTAACTGTTATATTTCGTACTTATCAGTAATTTGCTGTAAGGATATTAACTCATTTATGAGGAGGAAAGTAAGATGAGAATTGCTTTAGCAGGCAATCCCAACAGCGGTAAGACGACCATGTACAATGCGCTTACCGGCCGGAATGAAAAGGTCGGTAACTGGGCAGGCGTCACCGTTGAAAAGAAGGAGCATCCAATCAAGAAGAGCTTTGCTGTGTCCGGTCAGGAGCTGATCGCCGTGGACCTTCCCGGTGCTTACTCCATGTCCCCCTTCACATCCGAGGAGAGCATTACCAGCTCCTATGTGAAGAATGAGAACCCCGATGCCATCATCAACATCGTGGACTCTACCAACCTCAGCCGCAGCCTGTTCTTCACCACCC
>CAZENN010000058.1:0-13137 GCA_964513605.1 uncultured Oscillospiraceae bacterium | reverse complement strand
CGGCGGCCAGCTCCTCGGCGGTGTGAACGTAACCACAAACACTGCAAACAAACTTTTTCATAACTTTTTCCTCCAAATAATAAATTTCAGTATGAATTTTTTATGATGTTTTCTTTAGACAACAGCTTTGGCAGATCCCGGTAAAGGTCAGCTGGCAGTTTGCCACACTCCCTCCGGTCTCATCCGCCGCCTGGCTGCACAGGCTTTCCGGGACTTCCATGTGGGGCAGGTCGATGACACTGTCGCAGCACTGGCAAATGAAGTGGACATGGGGCTCCGGGTTTCCATCGAACCGCTCCACACCACCCACCGTACCGAGACTTTGAATGACCCCTTGCTGCTTAAAGAGTGCCAGGTTCCTATATACAGTACCCAGTGAAATGTCCGGATATTCACTCTTTATCTGAGCATAGACCCAATCGGCGCAGGGGTGAACATCTGTGCCCCGCAGGCAAGCCAGAATTGCGTTTCGCTTCTTGAACTGCTTGTTGACTTGCTCCATAGGCACCTCCTATTTAAGAATGATTATCATTTACATCCTGAGTATAGCACATGGTCACAGCTTTGTCAATAGGAATCATTCGCATTTTGAAAAATATTTTTCTGATGAAGGGTTGCTTTGTCCCTTTACGAAAAATTAAAAAAATAAAGGAAGACAAGTTGGAAAAAGTGTGCTATACTATTAGAGGCTATAACCTTTTCAAGATTTTAATAAAGGAGGCGTATCCTTTTGAAATATTGGCGCGGCTATTTGATTGGCGGCATCATTGCCATCATTGCCTATGGTATCAACCTGCTGGCATCCAAGTACACCACCCTTGTGGATATGTTCTATCCCTATGTGTCCCGGACGGTACAGAATTTCCTTGCCGAATGGAGTGGGGGAGTGGGCTTCTGTCTGTGGCAGGTGGTGCTGGTGGTTCTGCTGGTGCTGTTGATGGTATCCATTGTATTGATGATCCTGTTTCGGTGGAATCCCGTCCAGTGGTTCGGCTGGGTGCTGACGGTGGTGGCTGTGATCTATTTCGGTCACACCTGCATTTACGGACTGAACTACCATGCCGGTCCTCTTTCTGAGGATATCCGGCTCAACGTGACGGACTATACCCTTCAGGAGTTGGAGGATGCCACCGTTTACTATCGGGATCTTGCCAATGATTACGCAAATCAGGTCTCCAGGGATGGGGAGGGAAATGTGCTTTATCCCAGCTTTGAGGAGCTGGCGGAAAATGCGGGGGATGGTTTTCAGTCCCTGACCTATGAACATTCCTATTCCGTCTTCGCAGGCACCCGGGTGCCGGTCAAGAAGCTGGGCTGGGCGGATCTGTATACCTCCATGGGCATCACCGGTGTCACCATGGGACTGACCGGCGAAGCGGCAGTAAATCCCGATATCCCAGAGGTGGGAATGCCCTTTACCATGTGCCACGAAATGGCCCATCGGATGTGCATTGCCAATGAACGAGATGCCAATTTCTCTGCCTATCTTGCCTGTATGACAAATTCCAGCAAGGAATTTCAGTACAGTGCCTATTTCATGGCTTACCGCTACTGCTATAACGCATTGGCATCCCAGGGCAGCGTAGAAGCCTCCAACGCCGCCGCCCGGATCGTAGCAGGCATGAATGACAATCTAAAGCAAGATCTGAAGGAATACAACCGCTTCTTTGAAGAAAACATAGAGGAAGATGCCAGCAATATGGCAAACTCCTTTAATGACGCTTATCTGAAGATCAGCGGAGATGAAAGCGGCGTGGAGTCCTATGGAGAAGTGGCAGACCTGCTGGTCAGCTGGCACATTCAGGAGGTCGTCATTCCCGCCCAGCAGGAAGAAGCTGAATCCGTCTTTGATCCTTACGATGAAACTCAGGTGGATCTGACCGACATCGTAGGCGCAATGAATAATCAGCCAAAGGAAGAAATCTCCGAGGAAGACACCGTTGTGGAGGAAGTCTCCGAGGAAGAACCCACCGAAGAAGAAACGACTGAGGAATAACAACAATGGGATCGATGTATGAGACTCTCACCGCCGGTCTGCCTGATCTGGGATTGGTGCTGTCGGAGGATACTGCCCGTAAACTGTGCGCTTTTGGAGAAGCGGTGGTCAAGCAGAATGAGGTCATGAACCTGACCGCCATCACCGAACCGGAACAGGTGGCAAAGCTGCACTTGCTGGACAGCCTGACGGTGGCAAAAACCGTAGATTTAAAAGGAAAACAGGTCATTGACGTGGGCTGTGGTGCCGGATTTCCGGGTGTGCCCCTGCAAATTGCCTGCCCGGAAGCAAAGATCACCCTGCTGGACTCTTTAGGAAAGCGGATGGCATGGCTGGAGCAGATTTTACCGGAGCTGGGCGTTCCTGCCCAATGCGTCACCGCCAGAGCGGAGGAATACGCCGCCAAGCACCGGGAGCAATACGACTACGCCACCAGCCGTGCGGTTGCCAGACTGAATATCCTGCTGGAGCTTACCGCGCCTTTCGTCAAAGTCGGCGGTGCGGTTCTTGCCATGAAGGGAGCCGCCGCCAGGGAAGAGCTGGAGGAAGCGAAAACCGCCATCCAAAAGCTGGGCTTGAAGCTGGAGACCATCGCCGACTACCCCATAGACGGTGCCGCCCACTCGGTTCTGGTACTGCGAAAGATCAAACCCACCCCGGCACAGTACCCCCGTCGGTACGCAAAAATCAAACAAATGCCACTATAAACAGCACCCCCCAAGCATCGCTTGGGGGTGCTGCAATATTAGAGAACACTAAGATAACCTACTGTGCCATATTGTTGTTTTGACGTAGGGACCGGCCTCCGGACGGTCCCTGCTGCAATGTCGGCTCGGAGGAACCATCGTCACACCCGGAGGAAACGATTTCGGGGCATCGAACCCCGAAATCGTTCGGACCGTCGGGGACGCCGGTCCCTACGGGTGGTGCGTCAAATAACAATTTGACTTGAGGACAAGGGGACGGCTCAACAACGTCCTCTTGTGATATTTTACTACTTTTCCAACAACGACAAAGAAAAATCAAGAATACATTCTTTCCGCTTTTGCAGCATTGTTTTATAGAACCTCTTTTGTAAGTCGCTGATCAAGGGTGTTTTATCAATGATCTGGCTGATTTTTACCATATCGATGCGCTTTACAATACGCTTCAACGCACGGTTGCAATCCTCATTTTGCAGGGAAGATAGGAAATCAAAGTATTTGATTTTCTTTCCGTTCAATGTGATCGCAGATGTGGGTATTTCGAAAATTCTGTGGTTTCGTTCATTTTCATCGGTCAGCACCATTTCCATGATCCGATCGTCCGCTTGGGGATACAGACTGCTTCCGCAGTCATAGACCGGAGCCAGTTCCATCTTATCTGTCCGGGTGTCGTAGAGAAAACCCCAGTTTCCATTATGCCGATCCCAGTTTCCAATAAATGCATCCACAATGAACATATCCCAAAAGCGTTCTTTCAGAACTGCACCATCGATGGCATTTTGCTCATCAAAGGTATAGAGAATATCGGAAAGCTCCGTACCGTAACCATTTCTTTCGGAGTCGATCATCTGGTTCTTCAAAGAAGCAAAATCCTGTAAGGTAACGCCGGGTTCTGTGAAATCGCCACAAGCAACGACGATTTTCTCCTTTCCCTTTACCGTATAGGTGCCAAGCATGGTTCTTTGAACCGGGATACCAATGCTCTCATAAATCTGACAGCCGAGATACTCAGAAAAACAGCTGTTGCTGTAACTCATATCCTTATTTTTTGAGGGAAGGGGAGGGAACTTGAGCATATACTGCTTTCCTTCATAGATCACGGAAATCTTACTTCCGTTTGCGCCTGCATACATCTTGTTACGCCGTGGCAGATTTGTGAAATCAATGACCGGCACTGTTCACTCACGCTCCATTCTTAAATACTTCTCTCGGAGGTACCATGCCTGCTGCGAACTGATCAGCTGGTTCACTTCCGCACTGTTGATATCCGCTTGCAGATTACAGTAGTCGCAGTCCCAGCGCATATATTCCTGTCCACTATCCAGCTTCTTCCATGCATCAACCATGGCGCAGATGGATTCCCGCAGAAACTCCGGCAGACCGCATTCCAGATACCCACGATCTTTAGGTAAACCAGTCTCATCGTATTCAGAAGATTGTCCCATAACACCCTCCTTTTGTGGACAAGAGAAGCCCTGTCTCTTTATCGCACCAGATAGTATCCCAAAACCACCGCGCCCAAAGCAATGCGGTAAACACCGAAGGATGCGAAGGAACGCTGACGGACGAACTTCATCAGTGCCCGGATCACCAGAACGCTTACCAGGAAAGAAACAACACAGCCCACGATCAGCACGGCGATCTCCGTAGAATTGGGATACAGTGCCTCGCCCTTCATGCATTCATACAGATACTTGACGATCTTCAAAGCACTGGCACCCAGCATGGTGGGAATGGCAAGGAAGAAGGAAAATTCTGCCGCCGCAGGACGGGAGACACCCAGCAAAATGGCACCCAGAATGGTGGCACCGGACCGGGAGGTGCCGGGGATCAGGCTCAGGCACTGAAAAGCACCGATAAACAGCGCAGTCTTATAATCCAGCTGATGTACATCCGTCACCCGGAAGGTTCGGGTCTTATTCTGCTTTTCCACCAGAATAAAGCCCACACCGTAGACGATCAAGGTGATGGCCACTACCACAAAGTTATACAGGTGCTCATCCATCCAGTCGTCCAGCAGCAGTCCCAGCACCGCCGAGGGCAGCACCGCCACGATCACCTTCGCCCACAGATCCCAGGTCTGCTTTTTCTTTGCCGGGGTCTTTTTAGCAGAAAAGGGGTTGAGCTTGCGGAAAAACAGCAGCAGCACCGCAAAAATGGCACCCAGCTGAATGACCACCTGAAACATTTCATAAAACGCATCCGTTACATCCAGCTTGATGAACTCATCAAGCAATATCATATGACCCGTAGAAGACACCGGCAGCCACTCGGTGATGCCCTCCACGATACCAAAAAGGATGGCCTTTAATATTTCAATGAACATTTTTTACTCCTTTCAAGGTTTTTTTAATCATCTGTCTTCCCTTATAATACTCCGAAATGGGCATATTTGCAAGAGAAAAATGCGTGTTAACATATCGGGGCAAAACTCTTTACAAAATGTTCACCCTAATACGGCTTTTTCGGGTATAATGTAGGAAAAAAGAAATTTTATTCTTCAGGAGGTATTCCCATGGCTGTTTCTGTTCTGATCGTAGAGGATGACCGCAATATTGCGGAGCTGCTGCAGATGTATCTGGAAAAGGAGGGCTATGCCGTCACCGTGGCTCTCGATGGCGGTCAGGGACTGAGTAAATTTCGTGCCATCAAGCCGGATCTGGTTTTGCTGGATGTGATGATGCCGGTAATGGATGGCTGGAGCGTGTGTAAGGCCATCCGCTCTGAAAGTCAGACCCCGGTGATCATGCTCACTGCCAAAGGCGAGACCGACGACAAGGTGGCAGGTCTGAAAAGCGGTGCCGATGACTACATTACCAAGCCCTTTGAAATGAAGGAGGTTCTTGCCCGGATCGAGGCGGTTCTGCGCCGGTCTGCCGGTATCACAGCGGAAAAGAAGGCACGGCAGCTGGTCTTTGACAAGCTGGTGATCGATATGGACGCCTTCGAGCTGCTGGTGGACGGCAAAAAGGTGGATACTCCGCCAAAGGAAATGGAGCTGCTGTTTTATCTGGCCTCTTCCCCCAACCGGGTCTACACCAGAAATCAGCTGCTGGACGAGGTTTGGGGCTTTGACTACTTCGGTGACTCCCGAACGGTGGATGTTCATGTGAAGCGTCTGCGTGAGAAGCTGGAGGGCGTATCCGACCGTTGGAGCCTGAAAACCGTCTGGGGCGTGGGCTATAAGTTCGAGGCGCAGTAACCATGAGTACCACATCCAGCCGAACCTTCTTTTTTATTACACTGGTTCTGTTGCTGTCAGTTCTGGTGATCGGTTTTTCCCTCCGGGTCATGCTGGAGGACTATCTGGCTGACAGCACTCTGGACCGGCTGGAAAATGACGCCCAGGTGGTTGCGGATCTGGCCGCCTCCTATTATGCGGAAGGCAGCCTGAATACCATGGATTTTATGATCAATCTGGACGTGACCACTAAGGTCTCCGAAGCGGATGCGGTGATCTGCGACAACCGGGGCTGTATTTTGCTTTGTGCCTCGGAGCCTTTCGGCTGTGATCATCAGGGGATGTTCATTGGCAGTGACTACATGAAGCAGGTCCTTGGCAGTGGTGCCCTTCGGAATACGGGAATGATACAGGGGCTTTATGAGCAGTCCCGGTACATCTGTTCCGTCCCCATCACCGGTGGAAACGGTCAAATATTAGGAATTGTCATTCTCTCCCAGACCACCTATCAAAATGATGCCTTGCTTGGAAAACTGACGGACATCTTCGCCTATCTGTCCATTCTGGTGATCCTGATTTCGGCTCTGATCATCGGATTCTTCGTGAATCGTCAGAACGGACCCCTGCGGGATATGGCAAAAACCGCCCGTGCCTTTGGTCATGGGGATTTGAATGCCCGGGTGGATCTGTCCCGGCGTTACAGCCCGGAGGTGGAGGAGCTGGCGTTGTCCTTTAATAATATGGCTTCCTCCCTGCAAAAAAGCGAATACCAGCGGCAGGAATTTGTGGCGAATGTATCCCATGAGTTGAAGACACCCATGACCACCATCGGCGGCTACATTGACGGCATTCTGGACGGGACCATCCCGGAGGAAAAAAGCCGGCACTATATGCAAATCGTCTCCGATGAGACCAAGCGTCTGAGCCGTCTGGTGCGCAGTATGCTGGATATCTCCCAGCTGCAAACGGAAAAGGGCATTCCCGATGAGAAAAAGGTACGCTTTGATCTGGAAGAATGCGCCGGACAGGTGCTGATCACCTTTGAGCAGAAAATCACTGCCAAGGGCGTCCAGGTGGAGGTGGAGATGCCGGAGCATCCGGTCCACATTCTCGCCAATGAGGACTATATCACCCAGGTGATCTATAATCTGCTGGATAACGCGGTCAAATTCTGCCCCCAAGGGGGAACCGTGGGACTGCGCATCCGGGAGGGCGGCAGCAAGGCCTATATTTCCATCTATAATGACGGTCAGACCATTCCGCCGGAGGAACTGCCTCTGGTCTTTGACCGGTTCCACAAAATCGATAAAAGCCGCTCCGAAAACCGGGATGGCTGGGGATTGGGGCTGTACATCGTCAAAACCATTGTTTGCAGCCACGGTGAGAATATCTCCGTATCCAGTCACGATGGCAGGACGGAATTCACATTCACCATGCCCCTGATTCTATAAGCCTGCGAGGTCATTTCCATGAAACGCAAAGAGCATCAACCTCAATACCCGGACCCTTGGGAGCGCAACACCTATCAGACCGGCTCCACCACGCCGCCAAAGAAGTACAGTCCCCTTGTGGTGATCTTGCTGGTGCTGGTCATTTTCCTGTCCGGTCTTTCCAGTATTCTGGGACTTTTGAACTTCAAGCTGTTCTCTGCCTTTTACGAGCAGGAGCAGCCGGAGGAAATTCCTCTGTCTTTGGAAGATAGCAGTGAAATTTCTGAAGGACAGCAGGAAGAAACCATCACCTCCGTCCTTGGAAACAAGATCATCGGCATCGCCGGTGATCCGGTCACGCCGGTTTACCAGCGGCATTTTGGGCTGCCGGAAGGTCTGTTTATCACCTATGTGGAGCAAGGCACCAGTGCCTATAAGCAGGGGATAAAGGAGGGGGACGTACTGATCAGTCTGGAAGATACTCCCATTGCCGATCAAAGTCATATCGAAGCCTTTTTAGAGGATCGGGCCATCGGCGATACTTTTCAGGCTGTGATCTATCGCCGGGACACGGACACCCGGCTCACCGTCCAGCTGACGGTAGAAGAAGCATCATCATGAGGTAGGAAAATGGAAGAAATTTATAGCAAAGAATATGTCATTGGTCCTGCGGATATTGACCGTTACCAAAGATTAAAGCCATCGAGAATGCTGCTGTTCATCCAGCAGGTGGCAGGACTGCACAGTGAAGCTCTGTCCTTTACCTATGAGGAGCTGGCGCAGCAGGGAATTTTCTGGGCTGTGATCCGGCACCGGGTACAGATCACCAGAATGCCCAAGGAGAAGGAAACCATCCGTCTGGAAACCTGGCCCATGCCCACCACCCGGGTGGCATATCCCCGATCCACTGTCGCTTATGACGCGGAAGGGAAGGAGCTGTTTCGGTCCATGTGCCTGTGGGTGCTAATGGATCTGAATAGCCGCAGTATGCTCCTTCCCAAGGACATTGGCATCCACATCCCCGGCACGGTTCGGGGCACGGAACTGGCTCCCCCAAAATCCCTGATGCCAAAGCCTTTAAGCAATACCAATTCCCGGAAGGTAGTCTATTCGGATCTGGATCGGAACGGGCATATGAACAACGCCCGTTACTTGGATTGGATTCAGGATCTGATGCCCAGTGAGTTCCACCGGCAGCATCCCATGAGGGAAATTACCATGTGCTACGTCAACGAGGCCAAAGAGCAGCAGGATCTGGATCTGACCTGGGACATGACCCCGGACGGACAGCTGCAAGTGGATATCCACCGTAATAAAGAGGAAGCCGCCCCCGAATACGACAGAATCTTCGCCGCAAAGATTCTCTACAACGATGGGATTCTGTAAACTAAAATTTATCCACAGCTTTTTAAAAAGCTGTGGATTTTTTTGATAGCTCCTGTAAAAAACCCCGGTTTTCAAGGGTCTGCGGCTGGTGCACCTGTGGAAAAACCTGTGGAGACTGTGGAAAACTCCTGTGGAAACTGGGGAAGAACTGTCGAAAACCATTTTTTATGTAAACCTGCGTTCTGTCCCCCTGTCTTTTTAGTAGCACTTTTATGGATCATTCGTATAAATTGATATATGCTTATCGGCTTTAATGCCGCGTAGGGACCGGCATCCTTGACGGTCCCTTACCGCACCCATAGCAAGCTGTAAAGCCGGTTGAGCGTACCAGCGTAACCAAGCCATGTAGCGACCGGCCTCTGGACGGTCTTACCGGGTGACGATTTGAATGAGGGTTGGCATTTTCGGAGGTGTTTGTAATTGCAGGCGGTTCCGTTTATCCGGTCCTGCAGCGAATCGCAGGTGCGGTATGGACCGTCGGTCGGCCGGTCCCTACGATGAACAACGCCGTTCCGAATGACCGGAACGGCGTTATTTTATTTCATTCTTCGCTCCAGCGTGGAGGAGTTGAGGGAGGTCAAATAGATCCGGTTCATACCGTATTCAGCCGTGACCACAAAGGATTTCGGCAGATCATCACAAGGCACCACCTGGCCTTCCTTTTCGGCGGCACTTAGAAATTCACGGGTGCGCTTGGAGGTGGAGGTGTTATCCAGATCAAAGATCCCGATGATCGCCCGTTCCCTCACTGCCATATCATTTCCAATGGATAGGTACACAAATCTCCACCCCTTATATACTGACATTCAACTGCTTTATTTCAGGATAATCCACCTACCACGAGTCGAACCTTCCCGTTTAATATATCCTTTTTCTTTCAAGGATTTTGTTGCTCGTTGTACCGTTCTTTCTGAAAGCTCCGTCTTCTCTGCCAGTTTTCTAGTCGTTATCTCTTTTTGTTCTTTGATGACCCTATATACAATCAATTCGCTGGATATCAACAAATCCTGAATACCGGTATTATCTTGATCACTGCCATTATTTGCGCCATTACCGCCATTATTTACGCCATTACCGCCATTATTTACGCCATTACCGCCACTGTTTACGCCATTACCGCCACTATCAATCTGGAGCATAAGGGTAATACGATCCGGATCCACAGTCTCAAGCAAAACAGGTGTCTGATATCCAAACTCTTTCCAAGTATTGTAGAGATCACATAAACCGGAACCAGAACGTTCACCAACATCAATCAGGGAGAACATATTGAAGATTCGGCTGTTTCTGGCATCACTAATCCCACCGGCAATTGCGGCATCAACGCTGATACGAAAGGTTCCAGGGTTTGCAATCGTGATTTTCCGAAACTCTTTATCAATTACCACACCACAGCGTCCATAGTAATCCGCATGGATAAGTGCATTAGCCAACGCTTCTCTAAGTGCCGCATGAACCGGAGTATCATCAACACGGGTAAGCTTGGCATCAAGTTTAAACGGACGCTTTACATCAGATGTCAAACGGTCAATCACTTTAAAATAAAAATCAAATATGTTACCACTCCAATTACCATCACCAGAGCACACACGGTCGGACCAGCGCGTTTCATTAGAAAGACGTTCTCTATAATCCAGGAAATAATTCGGGACCTCATCGATAATTGTTACGAAATCTCCGAAGAACAAAAGACCCGCCAATGTAGGATGTACCTTGCGGTCTTCGCCTTTTTTAGCGGCACCGATACGCATTAGAAATTCGGTATCACTGAGTTTTGTCCATACATGATTCGGCTTTTTATTATCAAAAGAAATTCGGTAACGCTGAATGGACTCTGCATTCAAATCAGAAATCAAAAGTGTCTCAATCACTTTACCATCAACACCATCTTCGGTCTGATCTCTGACCATAGCCAAAACTTCTTCCTTTTTACAGTGATAATCACCCTCGTTATTTCTTTTAAAGGAACCTTTGAACATATTGACACCGGTATAGATCGGCTTATCCCTACGGTCAGCTCTCGGAACCTCGATGACAACTATGTTCATCCCTTCATATAAAATATTGTAAACATGATTATCAATCAAAATGTTATTGCTGATTTTCTGTGAATTGTTCAGTATATTCCAAATGTTTGTGATCATCTGGTCAGGATTTCTGACACCTCTGGGGATAAGTTGGTGTGTTTCCTTATTTTCTTCTACACCAAGCAGAATTACACCACCGAAGGTGTTAGCAAAAGAAGAATAGGTTTCCCAAATACTATTCGGCAAACCACCCATGGCAAGTTTTGCCTCAACAGTCACTTTCTCTTTTCCGGATAATAAGGAAACAATGTCAATCATTTTGACTTATCCTCCATTTCGATACCCTTTTTCTATTTTGAATAATAATCAACAAATAACCTATTACAAAATAAGGGATTTAGAAACATCAACCTTTCATCATTTGAGACTGTTCCACTGCCATCTGGTCACAGCGGTTGTTTTTCGGATTGTCGGCGTGACCCTTGACCCAGTGATAGCGCAGCTCATGCCGCTGGGTCAGCTGTAGCAGCTGCTCCCATAAGTCCGGGTTCAGGGCAGGCTTTTTATCGGACTTGATCCAGCCCCGTTTCTTCCAGCCCCATGCCCAGCCCTTTTCCAAGGCATCGATGACGTACTTGGAGTCGGAATACAGCTCTACGATGCAAGGCTCCTTCAGCCGGGACAGCCCCATGATCACCGCCGTCAGCTCCATCCGGTTGTTGGTGGTATTTTTTTCGCCGCCGGACAGCTCCAGCTCATGACCGTTATATTCCAGAATTGCCCCCCAGCCCCCGGGACCGGGATTGCCGGAGCAGGCACCGTCGGTATACAAGGTCACGGTCTTCATTCAGCCGTCTCCTGCGTTTCTTCCTCCACGGACTCGATGCGCTCCATGGACACCAGCGTGTTGCCTTCCTCGATGCGCATGACGATAACGCCCTGTACATCTCGCTTATACACATTGATATCCGAAGCCGGAACACGGATAATCACACCGCCGGACTCAATGAGCATCACATCATCATCCTCACTGACCACACGGCAGCCTGCCACGCAGCCGGTCTTGGGAGTAATGTTGTAGTTCTTCAAGCCCTTGCCGCCTCTGCTCTGGGTATTGCCGCCTCTGAGGTACTCCGACAGTTCGGTGCGCTTACCGAAGCCATTTTCGGTGACGGTCAGCAGGGTCTTTCCTTCCTCTGCCTTTTCCGCGCCTACCACATAATCCTCACCGGTTAACATAATACCTCGGACACCGGCGGCAGTTCGTCCCATGGGTCGCACATCCTGCTCGCTGAAGCAGATCGCCATACCCTGACGGGTGGCAAGGATGATGTTATCATTTCCATCGGTACGGATGACGTTGATCAGATGATCATTTTCATCCAAGGTAATGGCACGGATGCCGCCCTTTCGGTTGGTTTTCAGGTCGATAAAGGGGATTCTCTTGACGGTGCCCTTCTGGGTACACATCATCAGATACTCGTCCTCATGGAACTCTCTGGTCACCACCATGGCCGTCACCGTCTCACCGGGCTCCAGAGGCAGCACATTGACCAACGCCGTGCCTCTTGCCGTTCGTCCGGCCTCGGGGATTTGATAGCCCTTTCGATGGTGGACTCTTCCAAGATCTGTAAAGAACAGCATATGGTCATGGGTAGATGCCACATTCAGGGTCTTTACATAGTCCTCTTCCTTCAGGTTCTGGGCATTGACACCTCTGCCGCCCCGGCTCTGGGTCCGGTAGGTATCCACGGGCATCCGCTTGATATAGCCCTGATTGGAGATGGTGAAGCAGCAGGTCTCCTCCTCGATGAGGTCTTCAATGTCGATCTCATCCTCCACATCCTGAATTTCCGTCTTTCTGCTGTCGCCAAACTTATCCCGAATGGCGATCAGCTCCTCCCGGAGGACGCCTTTGAGCTTGGCTTCATCAGCCAGCAGCTCCAGATAGTAGGCGATCTTCTTTTGCAGCTCGTCAAATTCATTTTGCAGCTTTTCACGATCCAGACCCTGCAGGGCTTTCAGACGCATATCCAAAATCGCCTGAGCCTGAATTTCATCCAGACCGAACCGCTGACACAGCCGTTCCTTGGCATCGTCATAGGCGGAGCGAATGATGCGGATGACCTCATCGATATTGTCCTGAGCAATGAGCAGACCCTCCAACAGGTGGGCACGCTCCTTTGCCTTTCTCAGGTCATACTGGGTCCGGCGGGTCAAAACCTCCATCTGGAATGCCAGATATTCGTCCAAGATCTGCCGCAGAGACAAAATCTTCGGCTGCTTCTGGTCATCCACCAATGCCAGCATGATGATACCAAAGCTGGATTGCAGGGCGGTCTGCTTGAACAGATTATTCAGCACCACCTGGGGATTGGCATCCTTTTTCAGCTCAATGACCATCCGCATACCG
>CAZENN010000057.1:0-13392 GCA_964513605.1 uncultured Oscillospiraceae bacterium | reverse complement strand
ACGGAGATAAAGCTATCCAGACCAGCCAGGAACTCGGAGCGCATCGTCCGGGTCGCTGCAGTTAACATAATATGGGTAGCCAAACGACCAAGGTCAGAATCCTCGCCCTCAGAATAACCGGTAGCCTGTGCCACCATGACCCAGAATGGATTGCTGGCACCGAATTTTACGAAGTCCTGATAAATGGAGTTCTGCTCCATCTCCAGGGATTCACACAGAACGGCGCGGATAACACCGGCCGGCTGCGCATCCTGAATGCCGCAAAGGGAAGCCATGACCGCCAGATGCAGCTGGGATGCTGTATTGATACTCTTCGCCATGGCAGCAACGCTCTTGCGGCGCTCCATGCTGTTAAAGAACTTATGATAGCCCTTCACCATCCGGCGCACGGTGGCATTGTTAGGCAGCCCCATCTCGTCCATCCAGATGGAGTTGAGGTCCGCACGGAACTCCTCGCTGTAAAGCTCAATGTTAATGAGCCAGTTGTCCTCCGGCTTTTCATGGCGCAGAGGGCTGTACACAAGGTAGTTGCTGGTGGTGTCATCCGCTGCCAACAGCTTTTTGGCTGTAAAGGTATTGGTGCCGGTCAGAACCAGAATGCTGGCATTATCCAGCACCAGTTCCTCTACCTTGTCCTCGAATTCCCGGTCCTCGTCGTACCAAAAGATGATACGACGCTTATAGAACTCAGGCAGAGGCGCAGCAAAGCGCCGGTTCAAGTCTTGTGAAATTTTCTGTAAATCCATACTTGGCATGCTGCCACCTCCTTACTTAATGTTAGAAGCAATTTTAGACATCGAAGCAGCCAGCCGAGCCTTAGCTTCTTTCTCCTGACGTATCTGTTCCCACTGACGCAGAATCATAAAAATCACTTCCTGCAAAACGGGGAAATACTCTATGCAGGTGTCCTCGTCTAATTCATGGATTCCCTTGCTAACAATGGAATAGAACACAGGATTCTCAACCAGCATTTCCGGTAGATAATCCTTCAGTAGCTTGATGCGCTCATCTACATGAGCCTTTGCGTACTCCTCCTCTGCAACTTTTCCTTCTGTTATTGCTGTATTCTTTGCAGTATCGATGATACGCTCAAAAATCCGACGCAAATATACATAGGAACCAACACCAATACCTTGTGCATAAAGTCCAATGGCACGGCGCAGCTCGCTCATATCTTCCTTAGTCAGAACCTTTTTGTACCCCTTCAGTTCTGGGAAGGATAAGTCTGCCACAGAAGGGAACTGGCCAATCTTCTTCATGCTGTGTTCGTCTGTGAGCACAATATAGTCTATTTTATGGCTCTCATACATAGCACAAGTGAAGGTAAACACCATCAATCGAGCAGAGTCCCTACACTCCCAGCATTTCCATGCCCAGCTTTTTTCTTGTGAACCGTCCTCGTGTTTAATTGTTATCGTTAAGCCTGCTTTTTGTGAGGACTCTAACACATCGGCGAGACTCTTTTTATAATAGTCTCCTCTCATTTCGTCTTCAGTGATATAAGAAATGGGAGTTACAGAAAATACGCGCATCTCACCGCAGGAAGGACAGTAAGAGTTAATTTTGACACTGCCTCTAACCAGTTCTATTAAAGCTCCAATATTATCTTTTGAGATTTCGATTTCTTCATATAAGCCACTTTCTTGCAAAAACTTGGCGAATACATTGTTTTTGTTCACAACTGCAGGTTCCCTGGCATCATCAAAAATATTGTGGCGCATGTCTCCCACTCCTAACTTCAAAAGGTTCCCGCTGCATTCTCTGCGGCGACCTTGGTCATTAAATCGTTAATTAGCTGAGTTTTAATTTGGTCCCAGGTAATAGATGCATTCTGTGCCAGCTCGGCTTTACACCTTTCCAGACACTTGCAGAGCACACGACGTACAATTTCTTCCATCTCCAGCAATTCTGTATCTGTGATGTTCTGGTTGTCGCCCTCATGCAGTGATTCGGAACGATACCGGTAGAACGCTTTCATCTTTGTGTACAAGGTAGCCATATCAGCAGACGTGCTTTCCAACAGAACTGCAACCCTCTTAGAAAGGACTTCTTTCTTTCCTTGCTGACCAGGAGCCAGCAGTGTCATTTCCAATGCTGTGGTAAACTGCTCAAAACCGGTTGCCATATCCACCTGTGCTTGTCCCCATACGAATTCGTCAATGTTGTCCTTCATGAGCATATATGCAGCACCGCTATAATCCGTAAGAAATTGGTTACATGCTTGCACTTCTGCGCCATTTAGTGAGAAAAAACGGGTATCCGTAATGTTCCTTGTGACAATATCGCTGATATGGTTAAAATTGTTTTTGAGAATGCCCAGAGAATAGCTATGGTTAAGGAAAAGTTCTTTTGTTCCGATGTTACCCACTCTGAATAATCGCATCAGGGAAAAGACCATATGCAAGTAGTCTGTCTCACTCTGATTATAGGCTTCCAGCTGATTTTCACAGCGCAAATTCTTGTCTGTATATACGCCTGGTCCCTTCAGAGGATTTTCAATTTGGTACACATCGTCCTTTTTAAGGCACATCAGATATTTCCCGTTTTCATCAGATAGCACCGAGCCGAAATAGGATATGTTAATTTGGCCTCTGCCGTCTGTGATTTTATCCTTGAACGGCAGGTCATCTATGTATGTCTTGACAATAGAATAGCCTCTCCCGATTTGGATGCCTAAGACGCTCTCGTCACAATATAGAATTACACCGTTAATCGCAACATTCACATCTACCATGGTGTTGACTCCTTACTTTATCTTCGCAAGCACATCTCCGAAGATTGCATAGTTTTTCTTGACGCCATCATCCAGGTCGATAGCAATGTACTGGTCGGCCAGGTGGTGGATTTTTTCTTCATAGCTCTGGATTTCAGCAGCCTGCTCCTGAATGGTCTTCAGCCGCTTGCTCAGCTTCACGCGCTCAGCGGTGGATGCGGAGGCAATACGCTGCTCCAGGTCTGCGATGGCAGTACGGTAGCGAGCCTGCTGCTCGTGTACGTAGTCGGTACGCATTCTGGCAATGGTGTCAGGAGCGTAGCGGTGCATGTACACAAGGGCCTTAAAGCCATTCTTCTTGCCGGAATCGAAGAGCCAGTAAATGGGGAGTTTCTGATAGACCTTCAAATGGTCAGCATAGAAGTCGTTCAGGAAGTAGTTCCGGATGACCTCCTTGGGCTGGCCGCTACCGCCGAGAGCATCGGCGATGAAACGTAGGTTTTCCTGAAGGGTATCCTTGCCATACACAACCTCAACAAACCGGATAAAACGGCCAACGATATCATCAGCAAAATACTCGTCATCGCAGATGGGAATGATGCTGTCCTTGTCTGCCTTAAAGGTAGTGTACTTGCTGTCATCCCATTCTCCGCCAGCGTAAGCCAAACCGGGCACATCCAGAGAGTAACGGCCGAACATACAACCAACAGCATAGGAAATCAGGCTCTTGATATCCCGCTTCTTGTCTGCCAGCCGGACAGTAACATCCTTATCTTCGACATCGGGAGTTAGCTCGTCTTGTAGGCCGTAAATGTCAATGAAAATGCGGTTCAGCTCTTCCTCGTTTTCCTTCAATTGCTTAAATCGCTCTTGGCATTCACCCTGCCACAGCATATAGCACAATTCCAGAGGGCCGCTAACCTTAGGATGGCAGCCGTAGTAATAATGCATAGATGCACCAATTGCAGTAGCATCCCACAGTTCTTTGCTGAGACGAATCATGGGATGTTCTTTATATTCCCATGATGTTTCATAACTGTCCCAGTCTCTCTTAGCAAGTTCTATGTTTTCATCCACCAAGTAATCAATCGACTCATTTGGTTGATAGATATATGGAATCTTTACAACCGTTCCACTGTTGAAGTCCAGATTAGGAGCTATCACTTTCATCAACCTGACCGCAACGGTAGAATTTAGGTAGCCAATAATATATTTAAGACATTCAGGTTTCTTAGCAAAACACATCGACCCTTTGGTGTTATATACGAATCCCTCAGGACTATTTCTTACACCAAACTTGTTTGATAATGTGGACCAGGTAATGCCTTCCCTGAAATAGAATGTCGAATCGCCGGTTCTAATTGATTTATTGATGCTACGGTCAGTTAACATTTGCTGAAGTCGAATAACATATTCATGTATTCCATAATGTTTCCGATACCCTCCACCTTTGTGGAGTGGAACCCAATGTATGTTAGATACATCTGAACCACACTTAGCATCAAAAGTAATCCTACCCAGACTAACTTCGTGCCATAATCGCAAGTACAAATCATTGTTTCCTGCAACAATTCCAGCTTTGGGCACAAGTGCTGTTGAAAGTTTCTCTTTTGCAAACAGTCTGAGTTCTTTGTCTGATGCATTATAGAGAATTTCTTTATCCGGAGTGTAGCAAAAAACATCAGCATCGTGGAAATACATTTTTTGTTTTCTCTCTTCGGAGGATTGGAGTATTTCCGCTTTGTTAACATCCTCTGTCAAGTCAATATAACACCCTCTATATCCAGGGATTTTTTTCTCCATCACAAAAGCTACTGTACCAAACCCAGCTTCAAAAGCATTAGAGCCAAAGCTTGCTAAATTAGATATTGTCATTTTTCTAAGCAAATCCTCGCGCATCTCATCAAAGCTTGATAAGGTCAGCCAGCTATCGCCTGTTACCAACGCCATAACACCAGACGGTGTCAGCATTTTTTTCATCTTTGCGACAAAAAGCGCATATGAATCATACTTATATGCTGAATAATTCTTTAGTGCAAAGTCTGCCATAGCTGGTGGCATATTTCCCATATATGGAGGATTTGTTATAGCAACATCATATGTTTGTGCCATCACCTGGGCCACCTGTACCAATGGAAAAATGTCATTAAGTACAGTTTCTCGGCATATACTGATGTCATCACGCACCTCGGCAAAACGAGCGTACAGTGTCTCGAAGTCTACAGGGGTAATGTTTATGATAGAGCCGTATTCCTTGGCATCCCGCATTTCCTTGAAAATGCTATCCATTGCCTTTTTAAGTGTAACATCACCGTTGATAAAATAGTCCAGCGCATAACGGTCAACGCCGTTACTTTCTACTATAGCGTAGACGTGGGGCTGAGGAACATCAGGATTGCCGTTTTCATCCTTGCGAGTAAAGAAGCGACGGTCATACTGGCGAGCCTTCATCATCACAGCAAAGTATGCCAACTGTGCAGCACGCTCGTCAATATCCAAACCATAAAGGTTGTTCTCTACGATGCCACGGACAGCTTCGCGGGCAGAATAACCGTAATCCTCGTAAATCTGTACCAGCACATCAAACATATAGACCAAGATATGGCCACTACCTGCGCAAGGGTCGATGCACTTAATCTGCTCCGGGGACATGGAGGCATATTCCTTGCGAATAGCAGCAAGCTGCGCCTGCACATCCGGTTCCTGCTCAGCTTCGTCCAAATAATATTTCCAGTTGGATTTCAGTTTCTGCACACTTGCAGGCGTAACTACACTGGAGGCAATGTTATTTCCATTCTCATCGTAACAATAATGGTATTCTTCCCCAGACGCAGCCAGGTGCTCTAACCACAGTCGACCCAGAGAATTCTCCACCATATAGCGGACAATCCAATCCGGGGTAAACAGCTGTGTTGCAGCAGGGATTTCTTCCTTGGAAATCTTTCCGTTCTTGGCAAACACTTCTGCCTTGGGCTCAATATTGTAGAACTGGTACAGCCAACCGATAATCTGGACGGCATCCTTCCAGTCATCCTCGGGAATCAACTCAATCATCTGCTGAATAGCGCTGCCCTCTCGCAGAAGGTTATCCGGGAACAACAGCTCGGTATAATCTGCAATCCGCTGGAACATCCGGGGCAGAATGGGGCTGAGGGCATTACACTGGGTAATAATCAGATACTTGAAAAGAGAATCGTTGTCGTTGGCATCCTTCCAGGCATAGACCTTGTCCATGTCCAGACCATCCAGTTCCAGATTGATAGCTTCGGTGATAATTTGGGGCTTGAAGGCATTATCCTCGTCGGTGAACACACGGACATGGGAGGGCAGGTAGCCGTTGACTTCCATAAAGCGCAGAGCAATAAAACGGTTGAACCAGGTGTAGGCAACCTCTTCCATGACCTGCTCGTAGCCCTTGGCATTGATTTGGTCAATCAGAGCCTTGCGCTGCTTGATTTCCTCAGCGGACAGTACGACACCGTTCACAGTGGCAGCAGATGCCGGCACATTTTCCTTCCCGGAAATGCCGTATTGCAGAGCCTTCTGGGACACACGGGAAATCAGCTCCCGCCGTGCCCATACTGCATATTTCTTGATAGCATTCTTATCCATAGTAGCCCCTTCCTTTTTGGCTGCACTATAATCAAATTAATTCGCCAATTTCCTCCAATTTAATACAGGAAAGAATCGATGCGGCTGAATCAAAACTTCCATTATAGCGCATCTCTCTATCGCTATGACATTTTGAAATTGCGGTTTTCAGCTCCTCGATAGTCGATACACCAAAGAGCACAAACATCTTTTGACAGAATTTACGAGACCTCATCTTCTTCCATTCTGTAGGACCCGCATTGCAATAAACGTAACAGTTAGGGAACCAATATAGCCCTTGCCAACGTTCTTTATCCTCCACCAGGTCAAAAGCATTCCTGACTTGATACAAGAAAACATCTGCTTCGGCTATAGCCTCCCCTGAGAAGATTGGCAGTTTCTCCCGTTCAGTGCAAACGGTATGACCCAATAATGTAAACTTGTTCTTCTGCTCAGTCTGAGGTTTGTAATCATCCTCTATAGCACCACTATGATGCCTGAATTGACAATAATTCCTGGGCATTGCTTTTTCCCAGCTCGAAGGAGAATTGAGAAAATAAGTGTTTGCAACAATACCGTTAATAGACCTGTAGTCCTCTACATGGCGGAGATAGGCAATTGTGCAGACAAACAGTTCCCAAATGAGGATTTTGTAGACTTCAAGGTCGTAATCTCTGGCTGAATATGATTCTGATAGTAGCCATTTTCGGTTCAATAATGTGTTATAGAACTTTTCAAAAATACCACACATAGTATCAGAAAAAGGCAACTCAGTTTCTGCCAATGCAGGAATAAAGTCTAAAAACACATCCCTTACAGGCTTTGTCTCAACAAAACGGGAATATACCTGCGCAGCAGTCGGGTTGGCCATATAGTAGGTTTTTAGAGTGGTCAAATATGCTTCAATGAATCGTGTAACACAGCTTTGCTGCTTTGAGAGCAAAGTTGCACCTTTAATCTGACGAATTAAGTCATGCAGTGGGAACAGATTCGTTGTTTCTTCATCTAACCATTCCGGCCGTTTTCCAAGCTTCGGTTTGCTGTACTGGGGTTTCTCATAGATGTTACGAAGCAATTTCTCGTATTCGTCCTCATATGCTTCTTCTCTGGAAAGGTCGATATATATCCGAGTCTTTATATATGCCGGGACATACGGATTGCCATTCTCATCACGTTCAGCAATGATAGGAATGAATTTTTCCTGCTTCATCCTTCCATATACTTCTCCAGATATAATAACTGTTTCGTCGCCGACCCCACCTTTGCGGGCATTGGCTTTTTCCATATACGCCTTGTCGCATATGATAAGCACTTTCGATATCTCCGGGTCAGTAACACATTGTTCCATAAAGGCGTATTTGTCTTGACCCTCTTTGAGGTCCCACTTATCAAGGACAACATCTACGCCGTGATTCACCAGTCGTTGAGCCAACGGTAACACCAAGGCATCACAGCTCCATGAGTAGGATATAAAAATCTTCGGAATTCTATCTTCTTGCATGAGTTGTCCTTTCTCTATTCAACAACGATGTGTTTATCTTCGGCAGATATTTGTGCCTGAAAAGTGATGCCGGAAACATCCAGCTTCGTCTTGATGCGTTTGCCGGTGATGTCATAGGCCCAAATTTCACATTTATTAAAGCGGTCCCTTTTGCAGAACCATCGCAGAGTGTCTGCATCCTGCTCTTGAAGGATATACACCATATTCTTTTGCTGAGAAATGGTTTTGTCCTCCTCGGACACGGGGCACTCTATGAGCATTCCCTTTTTGTGCACAAGGGTAAAGCGGTCCAAAATGAACGGGGTTGGCCCAAGATTGTAAATCTCGATACTGTAATCAGAATTACTGTATTTCGTTCTGAGCTCCTTATCGTCCAGCTCACTGGGGCGGGTGCCGGTAATCGCAAACTGCAACCTTGGCTTGGATGAAAGCTTATCAACAATAATATCTATAGCCTTTTCCAAAAGAGCAATCATTTCAACCAACCCCCTCATTCTGCATTTTTAGTTCAGCTTGATACCGTCGCAGCCCTTAATAAGCTGCTTAAGTTGTGCACGAATTTGCTCGACATAGGCATCCACATCAGCCTCGGTTTCCAGCTGCTTTGCCGGGAACACGATGCTACGGTTATAAGCCTTGATAATCTTCTTGGGCGCCGGAGCAACAGGACCGGGCTTGGGAGGCGTCACAGGCTTGGGCGGCTCCGGAGGACGGATAACATTCTCGATGCGTGCCACGGTGGCATCCTTGTACTGCAGCATAGGCGGCAGCAGACCGTCCAGCAGTGCCAAACTGTTCAGAGTTGCGATGGTATCCATCTTCTGCTTGAAGAAGATATCTGCCTTGGAAATGATATCCCGGGCATCGTGATGACCGTTGGCAGCCTGGTGGATAGCACCCATACACTGCTGGCAGTAGCCCATCAGCTCCTCGCGCTTAGCCTTCAGCAGACGCTCATGGCCCTCGCGGACAGTAGCCATCCAGCCGTTCAGCATCGGAATCTTCTTGTAATCAAAGCCACCGGAAACAAAGACCACCATACGAATCTGGTTCAGTGCATTGTTGGCTTCCGGCTCATGGGACAGGTAGTCCAGCTCGTTACGTAGGTCCAATTCCATCTTAGCAGCGGCATCAAACACAGTAACCTGGTTCTTGAAGAAACTCTCAACACGCTGCATCTGCTCTTTGTTATCGAACAGGTCATCCTGTTTCTTAATAACGCGGTCAATTAGGGCGATGTTGTCCTTCTGCTGAGACAGGACGTCGGTTGTCAGAGTGATGGCCTTGTGCACAAGGTCACGGTCCGGATACCGGCTGTTGCTGTCATAGCGGGCATAAAGAGCCTCGTAATGGGTCCTCTGCTGGGTGAAACGGTCGATGATGAAGGCAATCAGACCGTCTTCATCATCCGGCACATCCATGACGTCAAAGTACTCCCGCAGGAACTCTTTGACTTCCTTCATCTTGGAAATGGAGACTACCTGACGCTTGGAAATGCTGGTTCTGCCTATTTCGCTCTTCTTACGGAGCATTTCGGGTAGTCTGGGATTGTTGGGTTGGATAGTGGTACCTGCATACTTGATGGTAACCTTCTGCTCGGCAATCAGGCGTGCTGCAACGGCAGCAATATCGATTTCACGCCAGCCATAGGGAATGGCCTGATAACGGCTCTGCACATCTGCCATGGAGGTAGGCAGGTTCTTTCTGTGCTGCACTTCCAGGTATTCTTCCATCTTGGCTGCTGCATCCCGGTTGGGTTCCATACCGGCAATGGACTGCTCGGTACCCAAAAGGATGGCTGTGATGTCCGCGTCGGATTCGACGTTCACGCCAATCAGGTCCAGCTCACTGTAGACATGGGCAACCAGGTATTCCAGAGCCTGGTCAATCTTGGACTTGGCATCACCGGCCTTGATTTCCAGATGCTCACCGGCAACATAGAACTCTGCGGCAACGATAGCCTTTTTCAGCTCGTCCATAGCAGCAGTTTCCAGGCGGGTAGCCTCGTCCTGCTGGTCACGGATGATATCCTGGACAGACTTGGGCAGCTGTGCCACATTACGTTGCTTCACATACTTGCGAATCTTCATTGCCTGCCGCAAAGAATCATAATAATCGGTTTCAGCCAGCACGGCGATGGCCTGTCCAACGGACTCGGTCATCAGATGCAGCGCAGACTTCTGAGCCACATCGCTTGCCACGGTCAGGAATTTCAGCCGCATGCCGCCGGTGATGGCACCTACGGAAATGCCGTCCACCATCTGGTCGAAGGCGAAGTCATACTTGCCGTAGCGATACTTCTTGGTGGTATAGATATCAGCGAAAATCATCTGCGCAATGCGCTCCACAATGGCAGCGGTATCCACAGAGGTTTCATTTCTGATGGCTCTCTGGATGTCCTGCTCCTCGTCAGTAAGGAAGTTGTAAGTCTCGCCGGTTCTGCCGATGTAGTTCTGACCCAGCAGGCGGTTCAGGGATTCCCGAACGGTCTCACGCAGGGTAATCTTGTCCACACGAATGTCGTCAGCCATCAGAATTACGATGTTATCCAGATTGGCAGGAACATCGTTATCAATGTAACGAATGAGGTACAGAAGCTTCAGCACATCCACATCGTAGGCTTTGATACCGTCACCGGCATCAGCAGCGCGGGCGCAGCGCTCGATAACGCGACGGATGGAGCCGTCAAGGAAGCTGTGCACAGTATCATAGAACCGGAAGAAAGGCACCAGGGCAAATTCATCTTTGTCCTGTACCTTCTGCGCAGCCTCCTGGAAACCGGACAGCATGGAACGCTCACCACCGGACAGGTGCTTGCCGGAATTACCGTGCTTACGGATTTCGGCAAAGACCTTCTGCATGATGATGAACTGGTAAGGTACAAAGGGGAAGTTTGTGGTAAAGTCAAAGGGAGTCAGATAGCCCTTGATGTCCAGCTGTGCGCCGTTGAAGGTGAACAGGTTACGCATGACAGAGTCGTTCTGCTCATAGACGTAGGCCAGAACACGCTCGGACTCGGCATTCTTTTTCAGGATACGCTTCTGGATAACCTCGTCAACGGAGGAGGAAGACAGGGACAGTCTGGTCTTAAAACGGGCCTGGATACGGGAGAATTCATCGGCACGGACCTTGATGATTTCATCAATGGCTTCCTGGCCGGTGCAGACAACCCAAACCTTGCCGGCACACTCACTGCCGATTTTCTCGGTCAGAGACTGCAGGTTCAGCAGCATATCCGTGTCAGTGCCCACATACTGGCCAACTTCGTCAATCATAAACAGCAGGCGGAAGTTCTTGGGCTTGGAGTCCACATACTCCTTGATGTCACGAACCAGCTGTGCAATGGACAGCTCGGTTGCGGTTTTGTCATTAAACCACTTCTTGGCGTCGTCCTCGCTCATGTCCAGGACTTCCATCAGAGTGGGGACGATAAACTTGCCATTGAAGGCAAATGCGCGGCGCATCTCCAGCCAGGGCTTGCCCTTCTTCTGTTCGAAGACGCGGCGGAACTCTTCGGTCTTGCCGCACTGCTCAATGTAGTATTCCAGCATTGCCACCTTGAGGTTCTCACCGTAGAAGCCCAGGTGGTTATAGAACATCTTGGCAAAGACACGCAACACAGCAGTCTTATCCTTATTGATGGAGCTCTCAATATCAATGTTGAAAAGGATGGTCTCAGTCTTGCCCCGGGTAGCACGGTCAATCTGCATGAAGGTTGCCGGGTCATCCTCGAACTTCTGGCGGAACATCTCGACAGTGGTCGTACCGGCCACAGCTTTATTCTCCAGAATGTAAGACAGCATTTTCAGGAAGTGAGATTTACCGCTTCCAAAGAAGCCGGAAATCCATACGCCGACATCTGCCGTGGGCACATCAAAAGAATCACTATAGTAGTTAAAGAAAGCGGAGAAGTGCTTTCTCAGTTCTTTGGTAATGACGTATTCCTTTACTTCCTGCTCGATTACGTCATGCGCATCCTGGTCGACCTTGATGACACCGTTGATTTGACGGTTAATGTCATCATGGAACATATGTTGTATTCTCATGGGTGCCCTCCTTAGATTTCATTGAAAGCCCTATAGTAGGGATTGGGGGTAAGCTTATCAAACAGACGGACATAGCTGCCGTCGAAGGTTCCCGGATACATTACCAGAATGGGAATAT
This sequence comes from uncultured Oscillospiraceae bacterium, assembly GCA_964513605.1. Taxonomy (GTDB): domain Bacteria; phylum Bacillota; class Clostridia; order Oscillospirales; family Oscillospiraceae; genus Faecousia. The sequence continues at coordinate 1,423 of CAZENN010000057.1, read as the reverse complement.
CGCTGAAGTGCGGCTGCAGCGCTTCCAGCAGCGAGTGGACTCGCATAAACGGGAACACATCGCCCACACCGGTCAGCATCAGAACATCGCCCTTCCTATGGGGGCTGTACTGAATCTTCTCAATAAACTCGCCCTCGCCAATTGCGGAATGCAGCTGTTCCAGAAGGAAGTCCTTTCCATCTGCTTCCTCCATCTCAGGGATGGCGTCGGTGATATCGATGTCGCCGCACAGGGAGAGGAAGGTTTCATACAGATTGCATTCCACAAGACGGCAAGCGATGGACTGGTCAGTTGTAATCTGCTCTACGAACTGCCGGACGGTCATTTCATCCTCGGCATCGTAGCAGAAGATACGGATGTTAACCTCGTTGCTCAGACCCTTGCCCTCCAGAAACTCCGGTTCCTGAATGTGGATGCGCAGGTTATCCAAGCGTTCTTTAATATCAGCCATACTGCGCCTCCTTTAAGAAAAGCTGTTAAATGCCGGCAGCGCAACTTCATCACCGTTGCTGCGGATGGCATTTTCCAGGACAGGGTTCAGCCAGACCGGGTTCAAGCGGTCCGCGTTGAGGTTGTCCAGATATTCGTTTTCCACCAACATTTTATTGAGAACCTGCTTTACCTTCGTGATGGTACTGTCACTCCAGGTGGCAACCCAATCATCCTGCTCCTGCAGACGAAGGAAAAAGGTGTTCAAGTCTACCTTACCAAAAGTAGTGTCCAATAAACGGTACTTTTCACCCACGACCGTTACCATGAAGTCCCACACCAGGCGGTACTGCTTCATCATGGCATACAGACAAATCTGTTTTGCAACATCTGAAGGCTGCGTTGCGATGGCAGTAATCAGAGAATCGTCCTCCATTGCACGAAGCCGGCGGATGCAAGCAGAAGCCATCTTACGGATGGATTTCTCTGTAGGGTATTGAAACAGGTTCTCTGTTACGATGCGCTCTGTGACCTCTGCGTCGCTCAGACCTTCCACCACAAGTCTTGCAGTGGTGCGCATCTCATAGAACAAGAACTGTTCTCTTGTCATAGCAGCATTGTAGGGACTGGCATCCCTAAGCGCTGCGGTGTTCTTCAGCGCCATAGTTACGCCTCCCGGATTTTCTTAATATCAAAGTCGATGCCCCGTTCCTGGCAAAAGGCGTCAATCGCCTTCATTGCCTTGAACGTGGGAAGACCCTTGTCGTTTTCCCAACGATTCACGGTGCTGTAAGACACGCCAAGCGCCTTAGCAAAGTCTTGCTGGCTCATGAGCGCATCAAGACGGATTTTCTTAATATTTGCACTGAAACTCATAGTAGGATGCCTCCTTGCAAAGTTGCTCAATAGGTATAGCATTTCACATTTAACATTATAGCATTCATGTAGCATCTTTGCAATAGGCACATATACAGACAAACGTAACTTTTCTGTA
>CAZENN010000056.1:0-13505 GCA_964513605.1 uncultured Oscillospiraceae bacterium | reverse complement strand
CAAGATAGTGGTTGCTTTTTAATGAAAACTATGAGATAATATATCCAAACAAACGAGGGAAAATAGAAACAAGCATGGATAAATTTACTATTTTGGAGCGTTGCTTCGGTTACTCCGGTTTTCGTCCGGGGCAGGAGGAGCTGATTGATGGCGTCTTGTCCGGGTCGGATGTTTTCGGTATCATGCCCACCGGCGGCGGTAAGAGTATGTGCTATCAGATACCGGCACTGCTTTTGGACGGTATCACGCTGGTGGTTTCTCCCCTGATCTCGCTGATGCGTGATCAGGTTTTGGCTTTAAAGGCGGTGGGTGTACCGGCGGCGTATATCAACAGCACCCTTACCGCCGCCCAGCATCAGGCAGTCTTTCGCAATTTGCTGGCAGGAAAGTATAAGATCGTCTATGTGGCACCGGAACGGCTGGATTACGGCGGCTTCGGCTCTTTAGCACAGAAGCTTCCCATTCGCTTCGTTGCCGTGGATGAAGCCCACTGTATCTCCCAGTGGGGGCAGGATTTCCGCCCCAGTTATCTGAGAATCGTGAATTTCATTGATGGATTGCCCAATCGTCCGGTGGTGGGAGCTTTTACCGCCACCGCCACCCGGCAGGTCCGGGAGGATGTGGAGCGGATCCTGAAGCTGAAAGACCCGGTGCGTACCATCACCGGCTTTGACCGTCCCAATCTGTATTTTGAGGTGATACACCCCAAGCAGAAGGAGACAGAGCTGCTATACCAGCTTTCCTCCCGGCGAAGCAAAAGCGGCATTGTTTACTGCTCTACCCGAAAGAAGGTGGAAAGCGTTTGTGAGCTTTTACGGGAACGGGGCTTCGCTGCTGCCCGGTATCACGCCGGACTTTCCGAGCAGGAGCGCAGCGACAACCAGGAGGATTTTCTTCACGACCGTGCCACCGTCATGGTGGCAACCAACGCCTTCGGAATGGGCATTGATAAGTCCAATGTCAGCTATGTGATCCATTACAATATGCCTAAGAGTATCGAAGCCTACTATCAGGAAGCAGGCAGAGCCGGTCGGGATGGGGCTGAGGCAGAATGCATTCTGTTATATAACGGAGCCGATGTCACCACTGCCAAGTTTCTGATCAATCAAAACTCCGAAAATGAAGAGCTGGACGAGGCTCAACGGGAGCAGATTCGCAAGCAGGACTTGGAGCGGCTCAATGCCATGGTAGGCTATTGTAAAACCGGTGCTTGCCTGCGAGGGTACATTCTGGAATATTTCGGACAGAAGCATTCTGAGGTCTGTGGAAATTGCGGCAGCTGTAAGGGTGAGTTTGAAGAGGTGGATATTACCGTCAAAGCGCAGATGCTTCTTTCCTGCATGGTGCGGATCTCGGATCGTCTGGGCTATTGGGTCGGCTCTACGATGGTAGCAAAAGTCCTCATGGGAAGAAAAGATAAGCGGCTTCAGGATCTGGGGCTGGATACGCTGACAACCTACGGTCTGATGAAGGATACCGGCATGACGGAGATCAAGAAGATCGCCGATCATCTGGAGGCAGAAGGCTATATCCAGACAGAGCCGGAGCATCAGACCCTGCGCCTGACTGCGAAGGCATCTGAGATCTTGTACCGGAGACAGACCGTGACCATGAAACGGCGCAAGGAGCAGGAAGAGCCGACCAGGGGCGCGACCTCTTCTGCCGCCGCTCAGTCTGTGGTGCATCTTGCGGAGGAGGACAGAGAGCTTTACGATGTATTGCGTTCGCTGCGGAGTCAGTTGGCAGAGAAAGCCAATATTCCGGCGTTTGTGGTGTTCTCCAATGCCACTCTGACGGACATGGCGGCAAAGAAGCCCCAGACCCTTTCGGAATTTCGCCGGATCTCCGGCGTTGGCGAGCTGAAAGCCTCCTGGTACGGCGAGGCATTTACCGAAGCCATCCGGGATTATTTGAAGGCACAATAGAACCGAATGAGACATTCAGCATAAGATAAATAGAAGGAGGAGAATGATGCAACTGCGAGAAGTGACTTATTTGGCGGTGATACTGCGAATTGCGGCGGCCTTTATTATGGGCGGCGTGCTGGGATTAGAGAGAGGCTTGAAGCAGCGACCAGCGGGACTCAGGACCCATATGCTGGTGTGCGTGGGTTCCTGTATGATCATGCTGACCAATCAGTATATTTATCAGGTGTTCGGTTCCGGAGACCCGGTTCGTATGGGTGCTCAGGTGGTCAGTGGCATCGGCTTTTTAGGTGCCGGAACCATCGTGGTGACCAAGCACAGCCAGATCAGAGGCTTGACCACGGCGGCAGGACTGTGGGCAACGGCTGCTGTGGGACTTGCCACCGGCATTGGTTTTTATGAAGCAGCCATAATGGGTACACTGACCATCGTTCTGACGCTGACGGTGCTTAGCCGCCTGGATAGCCGGATGCACAAGAAGACCCGTTGCTTTGAGGTCTATGTGGAGCTGGAGCCGAAAGTGAGTTTGGGGATGTTCCTGGATGCCATTCGGGCAAAGGGGATTGCCATTGAGGATATTCAGATGGAGCCAAACCGAAACCCAGAGGATGGCCGCCGATGCTTCATGCTGGTGCTGATTACCCGCCGCCGGATCGGCGCGCCGGAGATCATGGATCAGCTTCAGGATGCAGCCCCGGATGTCCGGGTAGAAATATTCTGACGGTCAGCTTAAAAAGGTTTACATTTATTTCATAGACACATTACCGAAAGGGGCTTTACTTTTGCCTTAAAATCGGGTATGATGGGACGGAACATAACATCAGGAGGATGTCATATGGAGAAAAAGCATAAATCGGCAGAACAAAGCCGAAAAAAAGCGCGGGTTCTGTACTGGGTTACGGTTTCATTCCTTATTTTGGTTATCATTGGATGTGCCGTTATGATTGGGTATAAGCTGATCACCGATGCCATGGATAAGGGTGATAATGAAGATTTTAGGGGTATAAGGGATGCGGGAGCTGCAGAATCACCGGTTACCCGTCCTCCTATTCCGTCTTCTACAGAAGCTACAGAGCCGTTGGAGACTGAGCCCTCTGAGACCACGGAGCCACCGGTGTTGGATAACAGTGTACTGCTGGAGTACCAGGCACTGTATGAACTGAACAACGATATGGTTGGATGGATTCAGATTGAAGGTACTGAAATCGATTATCCGGTGGTTCAGACTCCGGATAGTCCTAATTTCTACCTGCGGCGTAACTTCTACAAGGAGAGTGCCACCTGTGGTACCATCTATGCCAGAGAAGCTTGCGATGTAAACCTGCCGTCTGATAATGTGACGCTTTACGGTCATAACATGAGAAACGGCACCATGTTTGCGGATCTTCATAAGTATAAGGATAAGAGCTTCTGGGAAGATAACCGCTATATTTACTTCGATACACTGACAGAGTACCGTACCTATGAAATTTTCGCAATTTTTGTTACTACCGCAGACCTGACAAAGGGCTTTACATACCATATCTACGATACCTTCGAGACGGAAGCAGACTTTAATAAGTATGTTTCCACCTGCAAGAATATGGACTTGTATGAGACCGGTGTAACGCCTGTCTACGGCGAAAAGCTGCTGACCCTTTCCACCTGTGATAAGACCATTGATGATGGCCGTCTTGTGGTCGTGGCTCGCCGGGTGGTATGATCGAAACCAATACTCCACTTGCAAATTCCACTTCGTCAAACTGTTTTATGCACATAAAGCGAAGGGATTGTCTCAAAGTTTGAGACAATCCCTTCGCTTTTTATTTACCGCTGCTGCGGGATTTAATAGGAAAGACAGAATATTTCAGGGATTATTTCTACATTTCTCCCGGAAGGAATATTACTGCTTTTTCTTGATGACCAATGCCACGATCACGGCAACTGCCACAACAGCGATCGCAACGATAGCAATCCACAGACCGGAAGAACTGCCGGAGTCATTGCCGCCGTCGGTTGTTTCGGAGGGAACCGTTGCTTCAGTGGCTTCACCGGAAGGCGTGGTTTCCTCAGAGGGTGTGGTTTCTTCGGAGGGAGCGGTCTCTTCGGAGGGAGCGGTCTCATCCTCAGAGGAAGCACCGGAAGCGTCGTAGGTGGTCCACTTGCTGGTGTTGTAATCGTACATATTCAGACCCTCTTCCTCGGCAGGGATGCTCAGATCCTCGGTCTGGACGCCGTCACCATTGTTGAAGATGATGTTGGGAGCATCGGAGGGGATGGTGCAGGAATACAGATCGCCCTCAACCTTGGTCATGGCATTGCCGGGCCAGGTGTCGGAAACGATGTTGATATCATCGTACCAGCAGTAGAAGTTGACGGCACCCCAGATACCGGGGCTGTTGAAGTAGACGGTCCGCTCAGTGACCTTTACATCTCCGCAGGCACAGGTACGGTTTTCGTCATATTCGTGTCCTACGTTGGCAGAACAGCTGGTGCAGAAGCCGTCAGCGTCGTGCTCAGCATGATCACAGGGAGTAGCGGTGTAGACAACCGCAATGCCGGTGTCGCCAATGGTGCCGCTGATCTTGCCGTCAGCCACAGTGAAGCTGTTGCCGGTGAGCTGATCGGTGTAGGTGCCGTCAGCGATGATATTAGCAGTCACACTCACATCGGCAGCGGTGCCCTTGCAGTTGACCAGAACCACACCGCTGTCGCCGCGTTCTACATAAGCAATGCCGCTTTCACTGGCAACATACTCAGCCGTGCCAACGAAGGCGTTGTGGAACTTGTTCACTTCCGCAACCTCGGGGAAGGACCATGCGGTGTTGGATGCGGCACCCAGAAGCTGGGAGAAGTTGGCAGGACGTGCGAAATACAGACCCATGGCCTCAGAACGGGCGGCGATCAAAGCCCATGCCTTGTTGATGTTCTCCTCAGAGACATCGGAGGTGGAGCCATCGGCATAGTTGTCGTGGGACTCTGCCCAGACCACCATCTGAGAAGCATCACCCTTATTGTAACTTGCGGAGAAAACATTGGCATTCCCCTGCTGTACCACGTTATTGAGCAGGTTGGAGCTCCAGCCGTTGTCGGTAATGCTCATGTACTTGGTGTAGGAGCTTGCGCTGAGACCGCCGCCGGGGCTGTCCAGCAGCTCACCGTAGCAGTACAGCTCAATGCCCCGGCTGCTCTTGGCGTACTCCTTGGCACCGTCAATGACCGTGGGCCAGAAATCGCTTGCAAGGTCTCCGTCGTCGGGAGTCTCAATGTGCTTCACGGCGTCAAAGCGGAAGCCATCGGCACCGGCATCGATGCACTCCTTCAGATAGTTCAGCACATAGTTCTGAACCTTCTCGTTGGCAGTGTTCAGATCCGGCAGACCGGTCATGCAGTACTGGGTCACTTCCAGACGGCTGTTGTAGTCGTTGGTATTCTTGGTGATGTCATGCCAGCAGTCCGGATCTTCCTTCAGATCGTCAATGACGGACGCTGCAAAACCGTTGGTACCGGTCTCGGTGTTGGCCATGTGGTTGGCGACTACGTCCACGATGACCTTGATGCCCTTTTCGTGGGCAGCCTTACACATGCTTTCAAAATCTGCCTTGGTGCCCAGTGCGCTTTCACCGGAGTCATCGATTTCGAAGGCGGCGGGCTGATAGTATACCCACCAGTCGTTGGTGGGGAAGCCATCAGTAGCCTGCTTCGACAGCTGGATAGGAGAGGTCTGGATGGAGGTATAGCCAAGGCTTGCGATCACATCCAGCTTTTCTTCGATGTTCTTAAAGGACCAGTTCCAGCAGTGAAGGGTAACGCCTTCCTGAGCGGAGATGTCAGTGGTCTCCTGAGGAGCGGCATACACCGGCAGCTGGACCATCAGCAGTGCGGCCACAAGCAGCAGCATCAGCATCCGGCAGAGGGGTTTGGACAGGGAAAGTTTCATGGAAAAGCCTCCTTAATTTTTATTTTTCCTATGGGAGATTATATCAAAGATAAAGGTGCTTGTCCAGTGGTGGAATGTGAAATCTGCTGTGATTTGCTGAAAAAATAAACGCTCCGATGGTGCGTTTTGCCCAGCACCATCAGAGCGTTGATTGATATTATGCTTCCAGGTACCTCTTGATCGCTTCAAAAGTTTCGTCACTGATCACATGCTCGATCTTACAGGCATCCTCGGCTGCGGTTTTCTCCTGAACACCCAGACGGGTCAATAGCTGGGACAGCACCGTATGCCGCTCAAAAATTTTGTGAGCCACCACGAGACCACTTTCCGTCAGGGTAATAAAGCCGTCAGAGTCCATCACCACATAGCCGCCCTGCTTTAGAAGCCCCATAGCACGGCTGATGCTGGGTTTGGAGTAACCCATATGCTCAGCAATATCGATACTGCGGACATGGGCACTGCTTTGGGAGAGCACAAAAATGGTTTCCAGATACATCTCTGCGGATTCGTGTAAAGCCATGAAACGTCCTCCTTAGGGGATGATTAGGGATACTATACCATAAGATTTTCCTTTTTGCAAGGAAAACCGATAGAGGACATGAATTTCAGCGAACTCTTTACAGCTGAACATCCACCGGATGCCGGATCACCATGGTATCTGCCGTGACGGTGCAGTCCACCGCCAAAACCTGCACACCGGCAGCGGCAGCCTCACGCAGGGCGGTGCCAAAAGCCGGGTCAGTCATGTCATTGGGATGCAGATACTTGACATGTTCCATCTGAATCACGAAAAGGACATAAGCACCAAAGCCCTCTTGCGCCGCCTGTGCCAGCCCCTTCAGATGCTTTACTCCACGCTCTGTGGGCGCATCAGGGAAGGCACAGACTCCATCATGCTCCAGTGTCACCCCTTTGACCTCCAGAAAGCACAGCTTCCCATCCTTTTGAAAGGAAAAGTCATACCGGGAGTCACCGTGAACGGTTTCCGGGCGAAGCTGTTCGATGCAGCCCAGCCCTCCTGCCTCCAGCCACTCCCGGACAGCGGCATTGGGAGCTTGAGAATCCATATTGATCAACCGCTGACCCTTTTGGACTGTGATCAGGTCGTATTTGGTCTTCCGGTTGGGATGATCGCATACCTGACACCAAACCACTGACCCGGGCTGCAGCAGTTCTTTGCACCGCCCGGTGTTTTTCACATGGCAGACCTGTATCTGCCCATCAATTTCAACATGCGCAATAAAGCGGTTCGGACGCTTCAAAAACCGCCCGGACACCATGGGAGAGTAGTACATTGCTGATCACATCCTTTGCAGACATTATAACGCAGAACAAACCAAAAAGCCACTGCACATAAATAAAAATCTTAAAACTTACCTCCGTAATTTTTACAAGGTTTTTCTTGACAAATGTAGTAAAGCAGAATATAATGATGGGTACATGGGCTTGTAGCGCAGCTGGGAGCGCACCACATTCGCATTGTGGGGGTCGGGAGTTCGAATCTCCTCAAGTCCACCAAAAATCGACATTCTTCGACAGAAGGATGTCGATTTTTCTTATTCATTCTCCACTAGATTTAAGGGGCGATTTTTGGAAAGTTATAAGTTATAATGAATAGTGAATAAGTAAGGTGTCGGCTACGCCGATGGATTGAAAAGAGGTTTCTGATGAGTAACAGCATCTTTCAAAGGCTTTTGCGTTGGAAGTTATTCGATTATGTAATGAAGTAAAGACAACTAAACGAGAATCTGTTCTGACAAACCAGCTTGTGCTTTCCGGCACCGGTGTTGGCGCAAACATTCGTAAAGCATTTTATGCCCACGGAAAAGCCAACTTTATCGCAAAACTTCATATCGTGCTGAAGCCGGTATCTCTTTGAAGAAAAGAGCGTATGGAGAATATGGCTGGGTCAAGCTGACGGAGCATCAGTATGGACAGCTTCTCGCGCGGATGGGAGAGCAGACCCTTGGCGCATGCATTCGCTACATAGACCGGTCTGCCCAGTCCACAGACAACCGAAACCGCTGGAAGGATTGGTATTTGGTTCTGTGCCGCTGCTATGAGGAGGGCTGGCATGAACCACGGGGAACGAACAGATTTCGGGGTCCCCCCATCCCCTACGGAGCCAGCGGAGAGCTGGGAGAGGCAGAGCTGGAAGCCATCCGTCAGGTACTGAACTGTGAGTTCCCGGATGTCCCACCTGCGTAGCGACCGGCCTCCGGACGGTCTTACCAGGTGCCGGTTTGCATGAGGGTTGGTTCATTTGGAAATGTAACTGTTTCGTTTATCCGACCTTGCGGCTTCCGTGGGTGCGGCTAGGACCGTCCGGAGGCCGGTCGCTACGGTGACATATGAGCGAAACAATTTGTAGTGACATTGTATTGACATTATGCGTTATGTCGGGTATACTAACTGTAAAGGAGGATGTTTTTATGAGCACACAAAATATGAATACCGTTACCGCACCCAAAACCGGAAGTTTTCAAATGCGCATCAACCCCGAGGTCAAATCTCAAGCAGAAGCTATTTTCGCAACCTATGGACTCTCTCTGACAGATGCAGTCAATATCTTCATTCAACAATCTCTTAACGCAAAGGGACTCCCTTTTCTTCTCTCTCCTGAGAACGCAGAATACATGAAAGCCAAATCCCTTCAGCGACTGATGGCAGAAATTCAAAGCGGCTGGGATTCCGTAAAGTCCGTAAGTGACTGGGTATCTGAGGAAGATGCCTATAAGCTGTTGGAGGCAGATGCATGACGATCCGCTACACGCCGGAAGCCATTCGGGATTTACAGGAGATGCGCCAATATATCGCTAAAACGTTGCGTAATCCAAGGGCGGCGGCAAGAATATCAAAAGCAATTTTGGACACCTGCGCAAAGCTGAAACAGCATCCCCAATTGGGAATGTCCTTAGAAGCAAAGACCGGTAAAGCGACTGACCTGTATTACCTAATCTGTGAAAAACACATCTCTTTTTATCGCATTGACGGTGATGTTATCTCCGTGGCCCGAATCATCGATGGAAGACAGGATTATCTGCGCATTCTTTTTAGCAATGATGACGAATAAGAATATACACCCTTTTATAACTTCACCAAATCTCAGCGTCGTTTTTTAGACGTTAGAAGTTATCGTGAATAAATCCCAGAAAGGACAGCTATGAAAAAAGGAATTACACGCAGAGAACAGGAAGTTACCGATACAAATGAGATCATCGGTATTTTGGACCGGGCAAAGGTGGTACACGTTGGAATGATCAACGGCGATGTACCTTATGTAGTGCCGATGAATTACGGCTACACATTGGAAAACAGCAAGTTGACGCTTTATTTACACGGAGCGAAAGCCGGAAGAAAGCTGGATGTCCTTCGTGCGAACCCTAAGGTATTTATTGAGATCGACACGGATATCCTTCCTTTTGAAGGGAAAACGGCTTGTCATTACGGTATCTGCTACTCGTCCATTATGGGTGAAGGGGTTGCCGAGATCGTAGAGGATGCGGAAGGGAAAAAGAGTGGCCTTTCTATTCTGATGAAGACCCAAACAGGAAAGGATTTTGAATTTAACGACAAAATGGCTTCTGTGGTGACGGTTATCAAGATCCACGTCAGCGATTTTACCGCCAAAAAACGTCCTATGCCTGCACACGGTTAACCGTATTCATTATCACATCCCCCAGGAGGATACGACCATGTTGACATTCATTTGTTACCCCAAGTGCACCACCTGCCAAAAGGCAAAAAAGTGGTTGGATCATAACAACATCCATTATGAACTTCGGGATATCAAGCTCAACCAGCCCTCTGTCGCTGAGTTGACCGATTGGTATCAGAGAAGCGGCTTGCCCCTAAAACGGTTTTTTAATACCAGTGGGCTGCTTTATAAGTCTTTGGAGCTGAAAACAAAGCTGCCTGCCATGACAGATGACCAGATGCTGGAACTTCTTTCCACAGACGGTATGCTCGTTAAAAGACCGCTGCTGGTTGCCGATGAATTTGTATTACTCGGTTTTAAAGAAGCTGAATGGGAACAAGCACTGCTAATTGGGTAGGAGGCTGCCCATCAGGAGACTTGCAACTTCCAACTTCAGATTCCACTTCACATCTGACCCTGCCTTTGGCTAACCCTGACCACTACCGGGCAAATTCGGAACTTTTCCCCTATAGAATACACGCTCACCGGGCGCGCTAAATGGCAAAATGCGCCCCGACCTGGGACGCATTTTGTTGTTTTACTTCATTGCCGGGATCATAACATTGCAGCCGTAAGATCCGTCTGTTGACTGCATAGTAAAGATATAGACCGGCTGATAGAACCCCTTGGTGTCCACCTGATAATCCAGAACACATTCTGTAACAGTAACCTCTTTAGGAGCTGCGTATTCAAAGTATCCGCCATCGTTAAACCGACCTGCTTTAAGACGATCAAACGCCTCTTCCGGGGAAATGATTTCAACTTCCTCGTAGTATGAATAGGTACACAAAAGGTTTTCAACCTCTTCCACTTTTCCGGTATCTGCATATCTGGCTCGGAGTGTTCCATCATACATCAAAGTACCGTCAATGTGCCGATCGACTGTAAGGTTATGCCAACCGTCACCATCGTAGTAGAATTCGGCCTGCACCGGAATATCTACAGGGTAAACCTCAAGTGCTTTTTCAATTGTGTACCGATCGGTTTCAATCCATTTCGTGTCGTTCCAGTGCGCGTCAGATCTAAATTCATAGCTGCCGTCATAATAATAGACAAGGAGAATTCCACCGGGGCGTAGATTATAATATGCATATTCTTGATAATAACTTGCCAAGTCAACAGTCAAACCAACATTTTCAGCCATTTCTTTCGCAAATACATCACACTGAGATGTGCTTCGTGTCTGTGTTCTGTAAGCGGCAATGGTATTTTCTACCGATGGCAACTGACAATCCAGTGCCCATGAAACATTCTTGGTGTTATTAGTATAAGCAGGGGCGTTAGCAAGATTTCCATACTCTTTGACATTATACGAAATAAAGATGCTGCAAATTGCCAGAATGGGAATCAGTGCAATACCGCTGTACAGCAAGCAAGGCTTCAACTTATGTCCCTTTTCATTAAACAGGGATAAGACAGCCATAATGCAAAGGAATCCAATTGCTGCACCAAGCGTATTTGCAAACAAGTCGTCTACATCACATATACCTCGACTTATCGCCAGCTGAACAAGTTCGATAACAAAGGATGTCGCAAATCCAATCGGTATGGTTATATACCACGTTCTACATTTTTTCCAAAGTAAGGGTAACAGAACGCCCAAGGGGGCAAACATTGCAACATTTAGAAGTACATTCGCCCAATTTTTAGCCGAGAAGTTATTCCAAGCTTCTAGCCATGCTCTGAATAGATGCAGGTTGTATTCTCTGCGGAATCCCCCCTGTTTCCGAAGAATAGTCGCAGACAGAACGATAAAAAGATATCCCACAAGCAGCAGATACATCATGATCTTCCCCCACGGGAACTTCTTTTCACCTTTGTGCTTCTTCTTGAAAACAAGATAAGTAACCCCTATCACAACAGCAGCTAATAGTCCTGCGAGTATCACAAGGACTAAAATGTTGTTTAGTTCATATAAAACATACCGAATAAAATCACTCATAGATGACTCCTTTTCTCTTTGATAACGAAACATAAAATGTCACATACTTGTCCTTCATCATTTTTCATGGATGTTCCTTAATTGCAACAACTACCCACTTACCATCCTCGTTCTTTGCCACACTCCATAAGGACGGAATATTGATACTCCGGGATACACAATCCCCCTCGGCATCGTAAGTTTCCGCAGAGTAATAAACCCACATATATCCGGAGGAAGCATCAAAATGTGCTGACCACAATTCCAAAGAGTGTTTTTCTTCAACTGCACCCCGTTCAGAGGAAGTTGCATATCTGCTTAATACTCCGTATGCTTCCTCATTTTCCTCTCTTGAATGGCTAATGTCTGAAAAGGCTGCTTCGGCTTGTCGTAATACAGAGTTTCCAATACTTCGATCACTGGAACTTCCGATATAGGCAAGCATAGAAATTTCTCCGGTGTCATAATAAGATGGACTCCATACCTTTGCGATCCGATAGACCGGGAAACTGTGTAGTATCAAAAGAATAGCCAATAGGCACACCACGGTAACAGCTATCGTTATAATTGATCTTGCTTTAAGTTTCTTTTTTATAACTATCAGCGCAATGGCAGATTCCTTTCTCTGTTCCGCTTTCTCCGGTTCTGGATGGCCTAATATGCCGGACTGCTGTAGTGCTTCATATTCGCTTTTACATTCCGCACAGTGACTCATATGCTCCGCAACAAATTCTGCCGTATTCGCGCTGACCATTCCCTCTAAATACAATGGTAGAATATCACGAACAATACTACATTCATTTTTCACGGTTGCTCTCCTCCAGTCTACTTTTTAGCATAGTTCTGGCTCTGTGATAGGTCACACAGGCCCAGTTATCCGACTTACCAAATAGTTGACCAATCTGCTTAAAGCTCAATTCAGCAAAGGCCCTCCACATAAATACCTCTTTGTATGGTTCTGGCAGAGTATGTAGTTTTTTTTGAATTTGTCTTATCTGCTCCTGGGTAGCTATTTTTTCGCCTATGAAAGATTCTGGATCAATGGTGGTTTCCAACTCCGCATCTTCAATGCTTGTATATCGGGCCTTTTTCTTTTGGTAGGTGTAAAAACAATTCTTTGCAATTTGACATAGCCAAACCCGCAAATCACAATCGCCACGGAAATTGCCAATAGAATGAATTGCCTTAAAGAATGTCTCGCTTGTAATTTCCTCTGCAACCTGTTCATCACCAGAAAGACGCCGGATATACAAATACACATCATTAAAATATGTCTCATAAATTTGCTCAAAATCCATTGCTCTGCCACCCCCTTTCACTTATATGACCTCTTAGATAGGAAAACCTTACAAAATTATTTATCACTTTGAAGTTTGAAATTGTAATGCAATGGCAACGCTGTTCTCTCACCCGTAAAGGGATGTAATAGGATCACTGCTATCATCCGCAAAAAAGCTGCCTCCACACGGAAGCAGCTTTTTGTATTTGGATATCAGGGATTACTCCTCGTCCTCATCATCGAAGGTGAACTCCAAGGTCTCGCCGCAGTTGTCACAGATCATGCTGCCGGCTTCCAGAGTTTCCTCATCGAAGTTGATGATGTTGCCACAGGTACACTCCACCTCGTAGATGGTGCTGTCCTCGTCACCGAAGTCGAAGCCTTCCTCATCGAAGTCATCTTCATCGGCAAAATCGAAGTCCTCATCGAAATCGTAATCCTCGTCCTCATCCATGATGAAGTCCTCGATGGCATCCAGATCCTCTTCGATCTCGTCCAGCTCGTCGGAGATGGCAATGGTGGTCTCCTCCACATCGGTCAGACGCTTGGTCACATCCCCCAGCAGATCCACAATGGCGGCAATCATCTTGCCCTCGGACTTCTCGGTATCCAGGTTCAGGCCATCCATCAGGCCCTTGAGGTAGGCAGCCTTTTCAGAAATCGTCATGATAATACTCTCCTTATTTCAGGTAATCAAGCCTTGGAGCGACCCAGGTACTCACCGGTACGGGTGTCGATCTGGATCTTGTCGCCCTCGTTGATGA
>CAZENN010000055.1:5912-13589 GCA_964513605.1 uncultured Oscillospiraceae bacterium | reverse complement strand
TCCAACAACTGGCAAGGCAAGGAAGTTACATATATTCTGACCGCTATTGATCGCGTTATCGGAGATATTGATAGTGCAATAAGAAATTTGGATTCCTTAAGTGGAGATATTAAGAGTGTTGCGGCACAGATCAAGCGAGAAGAAGACGCGGCTGCGGCTGCTGCTCGTGCGAAGGCAGCAAAGGAACAGCAGATCCGTGTGGCGCAAAGCGCCTATGATGCTGCTCGTAATGAACTGGATGATTTGCTAGAAGCCAGGGAAAAGCTTCTGGCAAAGTACAGCAAGGCTTCTCTCCGCGATAGAACTCGTCTCTATAGTGAAATTCAAGAGTTGAATAAGACGATTCAAAACGCAGAAAGCAAGGTTCAGAGTACCTACAACGCATTAAGGGCGGCGAAGGGATCACTATGAGTAAATTCAAGATTGAGCATAGTGCCAGTCAGAACTTTCTTGTCATTCAAGGTCAAAAAGGACAGCAGATCAGTGAGCGAGAATATTATGCCATCAGTACCGGTCAAATTCCTGGTCTCTTGCGAGCGGAGCTAAGCCGGAAAGGCAGCACCTTTAAGTTGGTTTACAATATCTCTGGATATATTTCATTGAGAGAGTTCTTGGTTAATCCACTGAACAAGCAATCTTTCGCAAGACTGCTGAACAATATTCTCAACAATCTGAAAGCTTTACAGAGAGCCTACTATAACTATCAGTTCATTTTAATGGATATGAATGCGGCGATGGTTAATCCCTCTACGCAGCAGGTAAGCTTTGTTTATGTTCCTATCACATTCTACGAAAGCGGAACGAACCTAAAGGAATTTTTGCTCAGCATTATTCAGTGCTGCTCCTTTACTCCTGGCGAAAATACAGACTATGTGCGGGAATACATTAGAATTCTGAATGCTGGCATCAATTTCTCTGTATTTGACCTTGAAGAGTATATTAAAAATTTGAAGCTGAATGAACAGAGTAATGAGCAAGCTAAAAAGTGTTCCCGTTGCGGTTCTCTGATCCAGCCTAATGTAAACTTTTGCTCTTCTTGCGGCATGAAGGTATCCGGAATAAAAGTGGAAAATACTCACGGGGTTTATGATCCGGCAAGGGTTGTCGCAAGACCGCAGCAACATCAACCTCCGCAGGCAAAACAACCGCAGCAAGTACAACAGCCTCCCCAGGCGCAGCAGCCGCGAGAAGCTGTGATGAATGCGGTTCCTGAAGTAACTCCAAAGCGGTATTCTGAAACGCTTTCCCGTAGCGTTTTAGCATCACAACAGCATGTGCCGAATAATGCGTGCCTTACACGGTGCAAGACCGGAGAACAGATACAGGTCTCGTCTGAGCAGTTCCGTATTGGTAAGGATCCGTATAGCTGTGAGTACTGCGTGAGAGATAATTCCGCCGTAAGTCGATGCCATGCTGTGATAAAGTCTGTGAATGGTAAATGGTTTATTAACGACTTGAATTCCACGAATAAGACATATGTTAGCGACAGAGTAATATACCCGTATATGGATATTGAACTCGGTGATGGAATTAGCATAAAACTGGCAAACGAAAACTTTATTTTTAATCTATATTGATTAGGAGATGAGGGTATGTATCCAGAATTTATAGCCATTTATGTTATGCTGGCAATTGTGATTTTAATGTTAGGCGCAGTATTGTTCTTCTTAATTAAGCTTTTGAAGAATGGTGTCGGCAAGAACAATTCGTACAATGTGCCCCAGCAGAGCAATGATGCTTATTATGGACAGCAGTGTCAGCAACAACAGTATCAGGCTCCTTACCAGCCTCAGTATCAGCAGCAGGCAGGAAGCGTAGTCTTCTGTAAGCATTGTGCTACCCAATTCGATGCATCTGAGGTATACTGCCCACAGTGTGGTACAAGAAGATAATTACAAGTGTTCATAGGAGGTGATATTGGATGAGTAGGACAACAATCAATGTCGGAGCGGTGATTGATGCTGATAGTCAGATCAATTCCGCAAAGTCGTCTGTTAGTTCTTCCAAAAGCTCATTCTCCCAAACGAAGAATAGCATCGACGGGAAAATCCAGAACAGGTCCGATATTAGAAATCGTCTTGCGACAGTTCATAATCAATTGTCGAGCATTGACTCCCAGATTGGAAAGATACGATCAATGGTTCAGGCGGGCGCAAATCTGTACCGATCTACTGATGATACTGTTGAGTCATGGCGCGGAGAAATTAAAAATGCAGTAGGTGCATGTACATCAAGTGGTGTTGCAAGCAATTGGGCTTCACAGTTTAGAACTTCTAATACTATGGCGTCCGGACTAAACTATCTCGCTAAGGTGGTAAAAGGTGTTGGTAAGTACACGAAAAGCGATAAAATGACACTTTCTTCCTCTTTCTTAAGTTATCTTGGCACTCTACATGATGTTTTTACTTCAAAGAACAACACTGGAGTTGATGTAGCATCAAGTTTGTTATCATTGTTTAAGTCGTCTGCAAGTGTTGAAAAGGGGATTTTTGACTATTATGAGAAAACCCTTCATCCTTATGAGGCGGCCAAACTTGACGCAAAGTTTGGAAAAGCTATGACTGGTGTGAAACTGGCATCAGATGTTGCAGGTACGGCAAAAGCAGTACTAAAGGCATACGAGGCATATAACGATCCTGATAGTACAGCTTATGATAGGGCTGCTGAGACCATAAAAATTGCTGATCCAGCTTTACGGTTGGGCAGCGATATATACATTGCATCCAATGTAGGCACAAAAACCTTGCAGTTTGTTAGTACGACAACCAAATCGGGAAAGGTTGTCAATCAAATCCTTGACCAGCCTGCGCTCAAATATACAACATCAAAGGCTGCCGCAACGAAGATAAAAAATATTAATGCCGGTGTAACAATTGGAAGTGCGGTTATATCTGGTATATCATCTGGTGTAAAGCAATATGGTGAGGTTACCGCCGACGGCACCTTTGATATGGGAGATGCTGGATCTGTAGGCCTGAATTTTGGCCTTAGCGGATTGGACTCGATGGTAAGCTCACTTACATTTGGAATTGTTGACTTTGATGCCGAAAAAGTCGCTGATGACTTAGAGGCAGATGCAGATGAATTTGTTAGAGGCGATAGCTGGGCTGCTCAATATATCAGAAATAAGGATAAAAATATTGTTTACAGGTTTGGCGTCTCAATTGGTTCTGCCGTATATATTTTGGGAGAGAATGTTGTAGATGGTATTTCTAATGGTTTCCAAGCTGTTGGAAGTTGGTTCACCGGAAGCATTGCAGATGACATAGCCACGCTCAACGATCTACAAGCCAATGCGGGACAGGGCATGGGCGGAAGCTTTACTACTGGTGGAGGATATGCTGCCGGTGGCGGCGGTGGTGGATTTAGATAACACAATTTATGAAAGGACTGATAAATATGTTTGATGAGTTATTGCCGATTGGAAGTGTTGTTCTGCTCCAGGGGGGGACAAAAAAATTAATGATTATTGGAATTAAACCGGTTGCTGCTGAGAAACCGAATGAAGTTTACGATTATATCGGCGTTGTTTATCCGGAAGGATTCCTTAGTAACAAACACAATTTTTTGTTTAACCATGCAGATATAAACGATGTAGTCTTTATCGGTTATAATAATCCGGAGCGAAAGGTCTTTATTGAAGCCATAACCCAAGCTTACAAGAATGAACATTCTCAAGATAATGGTTAAGACAGATACTGCCTTAAGTTGCGACAGATATACAAACAATAACTGTGTAATGTAATTATGACGAGTCAAGCTATAATTATAATATCGTTATTCTTTGTTTACTTCCACATAAGCGGATTAGCTACGACAAATATTATCCGGTTGACTGCAGGAAGCACGACACCTATTTTAGCGTCAAAGTGTTATTGTGATAACTGTGGAGCTTCAATTCCTCCGCGCCTTCAGTTACCGATAACTTCTTACATTGTCTGCAAAGGCAAGTGTAAGAATTGCGGAATACAAATTCCGGTGTTTCCATTACTACTGGAGTTGACCGTTCTTATAGGAATGTTTCTTATCACGGTCCTTTTAAGATGTACATTTTGGGCTGTGAGCACCAGCTTCTTGTTCTACGAGTTGGTTCGTATCGTGACGGTCGTTCTCCTTGGGAAGAGATCCGAGCAGTTTGCCAAGCAGTATTTAATCGCTGTTCTATCAATGCTACCATTTTACATTCTTACATTATTCGTCGCCTTACTTTATAGTCTGGTTTAATTCACTATAGCAAGAGCCCCAGAACCTCTCGGTGAAGTCCCGGAACTTGCTGTTTGGCAGTAAGCATTCAATAATCGCATACCTAGCATCACTTTGTTAGTTATGCGAAATAGCTGAGGATGTGGCAAAAAGTCCGTACAAGTGTGGCGCAGTGAGCGGAATTTATAGCTGTGAGGCGAAACCTGTAGTAAGACGGCGGCGAAAATCTGGTCAGACGAATAGAAAACATACCCGGCTATGTATCGAGAGGGTAACATTCAGCCTCCTGTCAATCACGGCAGGGGGCTTTTGATCGAGTAAACGCATAACTATGGTGAGATGTGAAGATTACAGACACTTTGCTTTGAGGGCAATAGGTAGTTTTGCAAAATCACCTGTGCGGGGAGGTTAAAATGGAAGGTGTTATTTTTTGCTTAATTGGAGCTTTTTTGTGTTTTGTATGCGGAACTTTACTTTTGATAAACGAGCGGAGATGTGAAGTTCACCTCTCCGTTTGCATGTCCCACTTTTGAAACATTATTGCGTTTATAATTTGGTTATAGTATAAAGTACCGCAAAGCATCCGCAATAAAATGCGGGTAATTCAATAAGATGAAACTCCTCTGCGCACAGAGGAGTTTTTCCTTTGGGCGGTATAATCTCCGTTAGTTTACAGATACTAACTGCGTAATTTGTAAAACAAGGAGACAGATATATATGAAAGCAACTGGAATCGTTCGCCGAGTGGATGACCTTGGACGTATTGTCATCCCAAAAGAAATTCGCCGCACCTTGCGTATCCGTGAGGGTGACCCCTTGGAGATTTATACGGAGAAGGACGGCGGTGTGATTTTCAGGAAGTATTCTCCTATGGGGGATCTGCAGGATTTTGCGGCGCAGATTTGTGAGTCTATTGGCTCCAACACCGGGCGGATCGCTGCTGTGTCGGATCGGGACAGTATTATTGCTCTTGCCGGTGCCCCGAAACGGGAGCTGGTGGATAAGCCCAATTCTCAGGAGCTGGATAAGCTGATGGAGCAGCGCAGGAACTACCGCTATACTGCCGGCGATCCGCTTTTGAAGGCGGCGGAGGGGTCGGACAAGTATCATCTTGGGGTGGCGGCACCGATTTTGTCTCAGGGTGATCTGATGGGCTGCGTCATGCTGCTTATGGGAGAGGATCGTACCCCCATGCAGGAAGCAGACCAGAAGCTGGCACAGACCGTGGCAGGCTTTTTGGGAAAACAGATGGAAAACTGAATATGAACCCCCCGGTGCATCCTGTGTGGCAGGATGTACCGGGGGGTATAATCCGTGTAGGGACCGGCGTCCTCGACGGTCCTTTGCCGCACCCGTGGTGAGCTGCAACGCCGGTTGTGTGTATCAACAAAAACAATTTTGCCCATCGAGGTCAAAATTGTTTCGGACCGTCCAGAGGCCGGTCGCTACTTGGTGCGGTGGAAACGCTTGCCTTGCGGCGAATCGTGGGTGCGGAGAGGACCGTCCAGAGGCCGGTCGCTACATGGGAGAGGACCGTCCAGAGGCCGGTCGCTACATGGGTTTATCGGAGAACGAAATATCTTGTATCTTGTATCTTGTATCTTGTATCTCCTATCTCATATCTCGTTCAGGATGTCTTCCATATCATACAGCCCCTTCTCCTTGCCTGCCATGAATTTTGCTGCGGCTACGGCACCGTCTGCCAGCATGGCACGGGAGCCGGATTCGTGCTTCAGGGTCAGGGAC
Organism: uncultured Oscillospiraceae bacterium; assembly: GCA_964513605.1. GTDB lineage: Bacteria > Bacillota > Clostridia > Oscillospirales > Oscillospiraceae > Faecousia. Next base: position 7,640 of record CAZENN010000055.1, on the reverse strand, counting down.
TGGTTGCCGGTGTGGATGTGGACCTCATGGATGCCCACCACGTTGCCCAGCCGCAGGGCGTGGATGCCGATCTCGTCCCGGGTACGCTTGCCCTCGCCGGAGCGTCCGCAGTTGGCGGTGGCGTTGGGGCGGACTTCCTTGATGGCATTGTACAGCATCAGTGCCGTTCCGCTGGGAGCGTCCACCTTCCGGGTGTGATGGGTCTCTACGATCTCAATGTCCGCATCCGGGAAGAACGCCGCGGCCTGCTTTGCCAGACGGCACAGTACCGCAATACCCATGCTGACATTTCCTGTAAAGAACACCGGCAGCTCTTTGGCGGCATCCTGGATGATGGTCTTTTCTTCCTCCGTGTGTCCTGTGGTGCCCACCACCACGGCGGCGTTGATCTTTTTGCTGTATGCCATCACATCGGCAATGGCACTGTGATGGGAGAAGTCGATGACCACATCCGCATCCACAACCCCCAGCTCCTCAAAGGTCTTGGGGACATTGTTTTCTCCGTCGATGCTGACCCTGCCCACGCACTCGTCGCCCAGAATCTCATCGATCAGCTTACCCATGGCACCATTGGCACCGCATAATACTACTTTCATACGTTCACACCCAACTTTCTCATTTCTTTATATAGTTTTTCCCGATTGACATCCTCCATGGGTGTCAGGGGCATTCTCAAGTATTCCTCCCCCAAAGCCCGTGGTTGCTGCCCCGGTCTTGACAGGGATGGGGCTGACCTCGCTGAACAGTGCCTCTGCCGGCAACTGGACAACTTGTGTCATATTTCCGGTGGCTTTCTCCTAATCTTCCCGACTGCGAAGGGAAAGGAAATAGTCATATAATGGAATCAGCTTTTCCAAAAAGTCTGCTACCCGGTCTCCCAGCTGGGGTCCGAAGGTGTCCTGGGTAAAGGGCTCGGAGCGCACACAGCCGATCTGCTCCTTCCAGCTAAAGAAGGGGGCAAGCCGGGGATCCTCGCAGGGCTTGGGACGCTTGTAGCACACCGCCTCCACCTTCTGCCCCAGGGCTGCCTCGGTATTTGCCATCAGCCGCAAAAATTCCTCCGGACGGGCGGCGATGGTCTTGCGAAATTGCTCCATACCCACAGTACCGGGCTTGTAGTAGAAGAAGCCGTAATGGACCCCCTCCGGGTTGATCTCGAAATACAGGCAGGGATTTTCCGCCCACCACTGCACATCCTGCCGAATGCAGATCCAAAGGCTTTCCTTGTAGGGCAGGGGATGGTGAAGCCGGGCATCCCGGTAAATACGGCTGACCTTCACCAGCGTACCGGGCTTGTCCGCAAAAAGGGGAAGCAGATGCCGCCCCAGTGCCTTCATAGGCTCATACAGGGTATCCACATACTGCTGCTTGTGCTCTAAAAACCATTCCCGGTTATTGTTGAGCCGAATGCCCCAGAGGAAATCCACCGTTTCCGGGGTGAAGCCCTGAAACACAAGACCACATCCTTTCTTCGAGATACAAGATATTCCGTGACGTAGGGACCGGCGTCCTCGACGGTCCCTACCGGGTGACGGTTTGCATGAGGGTTGGTAATTTCGGAGGTGTTGCGGTTTAATCCCGCATGATTCCGTTGAACCGGCCTTGCGGCTTTCGTGGGTGCGGTAGGACCGTCCGGAGGCCGGTCCCTACCAGGCAACGATTCGCATGAGTGGTGGTATGTTCGGAGATGTTACGGTTTTGACGGTAATCGCAGACGGCTCCATGCAT
>CAZENN010000055.1:0-5812 GCA_964513605.1 uncultured Oscillospiraceae bacterium | reverse complement strand
CCGGCATTGCGGCGAATCGTGGGTGCGGTAGGACCGTCCGGAGGCCGGTCCCTACCAGGTGACGGTTTGCATGAGTGGTGGTATGTTCGGAGATGTTACGGTTTTGACGGTAATCGCAGGCGGCTCCATGCATCCGGCATTGCGGCGAATCGTGGGTGCGGTAGGACCGTCCGGAGGCCGGTCCCTACTTTTCTCGGTTTCCTTTTGTTTTCCAGATCAGTTGTCCCTTTTGCTTTTGGGGGACTTCTACATCTGGGATCTCCAGGACATACCGCTCGGTGACGTTGATGACCTGGGTGTCCTGATATTGCCGCTGACGGGTGTTGTCGCTGCCGTAGCGCAGGTGGACATGACCGTGGAGCAAATATTTGGGACGGTACTGCTCCAGCAGCTCCACCAGTGCCTGAAAGCCCCAGTGGGCAGGGTCTTCTCCGTCTCCTACACCGCTGGGAGGGGCGTGGGTCACAACGATATCCACGCCGCCCATCCGCCATAGCCGGTAGCGCAGCTTTGCGATCCGGCGGCGCATCTGGGCATCGGTGTACTGGTATTTCCCCGGATGGTATCTGCGGCAGCCGCCCAGTCCTAAAATACGGATGCCGTTATAGACCAGAATCTGATCGTCGATGCAGTCGCATCCTTCCGGGGGATATTCGTCATAGCCGGTGTCGTGATTGCCGTGGACGTAGAGCACCGGTGCTCTGCCCATGGTGACCAGAAAGGACAGATAATCCGCTTTCAGGTCGCCGCAGGAGATGATCAAATCATAATCCTTCAGCCGCCCGGGGACATAGTGATCCCACAGCGCGGCACACTCCTCGTCAGACACGGCAAGTATTTTCACACACTGATCTCCTTTTCTACAGGGATTTCTTCTTTGTAAATACCCAGCTCCCTTACCATGGGCTTTGCCATGGGAAGAAGCTCGTCAAAGCCGGGGATGCTGCCCTTTACGTTGCGGCACAGGTAATCCATCCGCAGAATCTCATCGGCGGTGAGGCTGCGGCTGCCGTCGTTGATGATCGTTCCATCCTGGGTGATGATCTCCCGGGCGAAGGGGTCCAGCTCTCCGCTTTTCAGCTGCTGGATGAGAATCTGCGCCATGGTCTTTACACCCTCCGGCAGCTGGTCCGACAGGTGGATGTCTACCACGCCGTTGTCCATGCCCCACCAGTAGTTCACCGCCTGAGGGCTGTCCTTATCCGCATCCCAGGCACCGGACAAAATGGAACGGATCACATGCTCATACAGCTTGCCCCAGTTCCAGCTGGGCGCACCCAGAGGGGTCAAGACCGCATCCTCACCCACCTGATAGGTGCCGTAGTTGCAGAAATTCAGGTAGGTCTCATTCTGGCTGGGGACCTCCCGGTTGGAAATGACCCGGATGCCCTCTTTAATAAATTCCCCGGCGGCGGCCCTTTCCAGACAGGACCAGCGCAGGTGGATTCTGGCTCTGGGGTTGGTCAGCTGGGCACCCAGCGCAAAGGCATTGATGGAAGCGATCTCTCCGTAAATGGGATAAGAGGCAATGTAGCCGATCTCATCATTGGCGGCAATGGCACCGGCAATGGCTCCGGTGATGAATTTTCCCTCATACATCCGGCAGTAGTAGCTGCGGACGCTGGAATAAGGGACGTTGACGGCGCAGTTGAGAAACCGCACCTTGGGATACTTGACGGCGGCTTTCAACGTGGCTCTGCCCTGCTGGGGCGTTGTGGTGAAGACCACCTGGGCACCCTCCGCGATGGCAGTTTCCAAAGCGGCTTCCACCTGCTCCGGGGTATCGGCACCAAAGTAGCTGACGGTGGTGACGGCTCCCTCCATGACCTGCTCCAGATACAGCCGTCCTTCTTCGTGGGACTTTGCCCAGCCGCTGTGCTCTGTATCCAGCTGGTGGATGAACGCCACGTTCAGATGCAGTCCCGCGGAGATGATTCGGTTCAGGAAGCTGCTCTTTGCCTTGGGCGGCTCCGTCTCCACCTTCACCGGCTCCGGCTGGGCGGCGGCGGTAACATCCTCCCAGATGGCGGACAGGCTCTTTTTCAGAGCGTCGGGAGTCAGCTCCGTCAGCTCCTGATAGGAGTAGACCTGAAGCCAGATCAGCAGTGCTTCTTCCACGGACAGGGGAAGCAGCTGACCGTTCAGACCTTCGAAGGCGTGTTTGAAATATTCCAGACCGGCGTTGAAGGTCAGCTTCTCCCGGTCGGTCCAGGCTTCTCCCGGCTCCTTGCCCATGGCACCCAGCAGCTTGCCATAGTCCCCGGGACGCTGGAACTGGACGGTGTACAGTCCGGTGGTTTTGTAAAAGTCCAGAAATTCCTGATAGGCTTTGTACCGGGGGCTGCCGTCGTTTTCCGGCAGGATTCGGGTGACGATGGCACTGATCCGGGGCGCGCCGAAATGCCGCAGCACGCTGACCCGCTTGTTGCCCTCCTGGACATAAAATTTTCCTAAGTATTCAAAACAGGAAATGGGGTCCCGGATGCCCTCATCGGAAAGGTTCGCCACACACAGGCTGACCCACTTGGAGCCAAACTCCGTGGTCTCCTCCAGCAGAGGGGTGAAGCTTGCGGTGAAGGCGGAAATGCGCCCGGCGGATTTGGTTCCCACGATCAGCTCCGTGGGGATCTCCACCAGACCTACATATTGGGTTGCTTCCACTGCGTTGCCGGGAAGCAGCTCGTCTAAGACCGCCGGATAAGGCTCCTTCCCGGCGGCGAGTAATTCTTTATATTCACGCTGCCCTGCTTTCAGGGCCTTGCGGTATTCATCAATGGCTTCGGTTCTGTTCACACGATGCCTCCTTGGATTTCATGGTAATGCTGGTAAGCCATAAGCTTACAACCATATCATACCCAATTTCCATCGGTTTTGCAACAAAAACCTGCCCCATGGAAATCCTTATGGGATTGTTCAAAATGCACAACAAATGGAAGAAGAAGGCATCTCTTCTATCTGCCGTCTTTCTCTCTCAGGAAACGCTTGATTTCACAAAATTCCGGCGATATTCCGATGAGATTTCACAAAACTTCCGAGAATGGGGAGTGTCCTCTCGTTACATCCTTTCCAGCAGCCCTACGATCTGCGTCCAGTCGTCCCCTTCGTACTCATAGTGGGGTCCCTGAGAGCAATTGGGGTGCAGGGCTGGGTCGGCGGCGGTTTGGTCCGGGGGTGTCAGGGCGGTGTGCATATACAGCGTTGCCATGCCTAGGGCTTTGGCACCTGCAATGTCCGTTTGACGGTCGTTGCCGATCATCAGGCAGTTTTTGACATCCAGCCCCTGCTCATCCATGAGAGCTTGATAAAACCGGGCATCCGGCTTCCGGCAGCCGTAGTCGGAGGAGATGAAGATTCCGTCCAGCTGGTCCGAGACGCCCAGATGCCGCAGCTCAAAGGCGGTGAAGACCCGCTGGGCATTGCTCAAAAGCCACAGCCGCTTCCCCTTTTTACGCAGCCTTGCCAGTGCCTCCAAGGCACCGGGATACAATTTAATATAATCGGTGGAGCAGATGCGAAACAGCTGGGCGGCGTTGATGCCCAATGCGTCGGCGTTTTCCTCCACCCCTGCCCGGCGAAACAGGTTCGCCATGATCGGCTCAAAGGGGATATCCGGGAAGCACTCATAGCTTTGCCCGGCTTTGGCTTCCCGTTTTTTCAGTTCTGCTTCAAAGGCATTATGGAGCTGCTCACCGGTATAATGGACACCATAATAGCCAAAATAAAGAGCGGTCTTTTCCCACACCAAGGGGCTTTCCTCAGTGTGAATGTCCACAAGAGTTCCGTAAAGATCAAAAATAAGGTCAGAATAGTTCATAGAAATCCCCCAAGGTTAGATATAAGATACAAGATACAAGATACAAGATATTTCGTGTCGGGGGTGTGTGGAGATAGGAGATGGGAGATAGGAGATATGAGATATTCCTTCCCGATACCCCCCAGCGTGTCATCCAGAGCGCAGTGGAGCGAAGCGGAACGGAGTCGAAGGATCTTTAGTGTACAGGCTGGAAACGGAGCAAATAGATCCTTCGACTCCGCTCAGGATGACAGCGGTTTGAACGGTGCGCAGATCCTTCGACTCCGCTTCGCTCCGCTCAGGATGACACGCTGTGGGTATCAGAGAAGAAATATCTCATATCTCGTATCTCATATCTCATATCTCATATCTTGTATCTTGTATCTTGTATCTCGTATCTTGTATCTTGTATCTTACCCCATTCTCCGCCCAATTGCAATCGGCTGTTTATGCTGTTCATAAATTCTTTCCAAATCTTCCTCTTGACTTTTTTAGCACTCTGGTGTATAGTGTGCTTAGCACTCAAAGGTTCTGAGTGCTAACGAAAGGATGTGATGCTGTGGAATTGACCGAGCGGAAAAAGAAGGTGCTGCGCTCTGTGGTGGATCTGTATATCCGTACCGCTGAGCCTGTGGGCAGTAAAGCCATCACCGAACTGCCGGATATGAAGTATTCCTCTGCCACCATCCGTAACGAAATGGCGGATCTGACTGCCATGGGCTATCTGGAGCAGCCTCATACCAGTGCAGGCCGTGTCCCTTCGGCGGCAGGCTATCGGCTGTATGTGGATGAACTGATGGCCGACTATCGTTTAAGCATCGATGAAACCAAATCCATCAACACTGCCATCGAGGAAAAGATGCAGCAGGTGGATAAGATGGTGGAAAAGGTGGCACGTCTGGTGTCCCAAGCCACCCAGCTGCCTGCCATCTCTGTTGCCTCCCGTCAGGGCGGTGCCACGGTGAAGCGGTATGATTTGATTTTGGCAGGGGCGAGCAGTGTGATCCTGGTGATGATGCTCTCCACCGAGGAAGTGGTGAATAAGCTCATCAAGCTGCCGGTGCAGGTGACGGAGACGGACTTAAAGCTCCTGGCCGCCGTGCTCAATGCCGCCGCTGCCGGTCTGACCGCTGAGGAGCTGACCGGGGCACTGCTGGAAAAGCTGATGACCTCCGCAGGAGCCGCCGCACCGCTGGTTCCGGTGGTGATGGACTTCACCGCAGATACCCTGCGCCGTCAGGGCAGCACCAATATGGTCATCGCCGGTCAGTCCCGTCTGCTGGGACTTCCGGAATACCGGGATGTGGACAAAGCCCAGAAGGTCCTTGCCTCCATTGATGAGGACGCGCTGAGCAACCTGCCCTCGGTGATGCAGAATGAAAATGGTACAAAAGTGCTGGTTGGTCCTGAGAATGTGGCCAGCGAGCTGAAGGATACCTCTGTGGTCATGACGAAATTTGACATTGGCGACGGGATGCAGGGCATGATCGGCGTGGTGGGTCCCACCAGAATGGATTATGCCAAGGTCACCGCAAGGCTGAGCTATTTTGCGGAAAGCCTGAGCAAAATGTTTGCTAAGCCGGAAGCCCCCCAGCTGCCGGAAAAGACCACCGAGGACAATAAGTAAGGAGGAACCACTGTGGCGAAAAAGGATAAAAAGAAGGAAGCCGAGACTCCCGTAGAGGAGACCACTCCTGAGGTTCAGGAGACGGCGGTGGAGGAACCGGCTGCTCCCGAAGTCAACTGGGAGGAAAAATACAACGCTGAGCACGACAGCTATCTGCGGCTGGCGGCGGACTATGACAACTTCCGCAAGCGCACCGTGAAGGAAAAGGAAGCCTCCTACGGCAACGGAAAAGCCGATGCGGTGGCGAAGCTCCTGCCGGTCTATGACAATCTGGAACGGGCACTGAACCAGCCCACAGAGGATGCCGCCTATAAAAAGGGCGTGGAAATGACCATGACCGAGCTGGTGAAGATCTTCACCGGTCTGGGTGTGGAGATCTTCGGCGAGGTGGG
>CAZENN010000054.1:0-14071 GCA_964513605.1 uncultured Oscillospiraceae bacterium | reverse complement strand
CCGGTAGACGGACTCGAACCCCCGACCTACTGATTACAAATCAGTTGCTCTACCAGCTGAGCTATACCGGCGGCTCAAACAGAACACGCTTATTATACCACGGAAACGCCATTTGTCAAGCATTTTTTTCAGAAAATTCGAAAGTTTTTTCTCGCCGGTAAAACCCCTGCCGATTCTTTGAAATCGGCAGGGGAATGGGGGAAAACGAAACAATTTGAGATCAGATATCCAGCTCCAGCTTGGAGATGACGGCGGCGCATCGGGGGCACAGACCGTTTTCGTCTGCCTTTTCAGAGTGCATCCAGCATCTGGGGCATTTGGTGCCCTTTGCCTCGCTGACACCTACGGTGAGCTGGGGCAGGTTTACACCCTGGGCAGCTTCGGCACCCTCGGGAACGGTCTCCCAGGCGCAGGAGGAGACGATGAAGATCTCGGCCAGGTTCATGCTGTCACAGGCAGCTTTCAGAGCCTCGTCATCGGTCTGCAAGGATACATGGGCTTCCAGAGCCTTACCGATCCGCTTGTCCGCACGGGCCTTTTCCAGCACGCTATTCACGTCCTGACGCAGCTTCATAACGGTGTCCCACTTTGCCATCGTGTCCTCGGAGAGAACGTAAGCGTCCATATCCGTGGGCATCTGGTTGAGCAGGATGTTACGCTGATCGTCACCCTCACGATGGGGCATGGACTGCCAGATCTCGTCACAGGTGTATGCCAGAATGGGGGCAAAGAGCTTTGCCATTGCATCCACAATGAGATACAGAGCGGTCAGAGCGGAGCGGCGGCGCAGACCCTGAGGCTCGTCACAGTACAGCCGGTCCTTGATGATGTCCAGATAGAAGCTGGACAGCTCTACCACGCAGAAATCGTTAATGGCATGAGCCACCACATGGAACTCATAGTTCATATAGGCGTTGCGGCAGACCTCAATCAGCTTGCCCAGCTTGGTCAATGCCCAGCGGTCCAACTCCAGCAGTTCCTCAGCGGATACCAGCTGGTTGGGATCAAAGCCATTCAGGTTGCCCAGACAGTAACGGGCGGTGTTGCGGAATTTCAGATAGTTCTGGCTCAGCTGCTTGAAGATCTCCTTGGAGCAGCGCACATCCGCATGGTAATCGGCAGAACCGGACCAGAGGCGCACAATGTCCGCTCCAAATTCTTTGATCAGATCCGCAGGGTCTACGCCGTTGCCCAGACTCTTGTGCATGGCACGTCCCTGACCGTCCACCACCCAGCCGTGGGTCAGCACTTCCTTGAAGGGTGCGCCGTTGCCCAATGCGCCAACGGAGGTCAGCAGGGAGGACTGGAACCAGCCACGGTACTGATCCGCACCCTCCAGATACACGTCCGCAGGCCAAAGCTCAGGGGTATCGTGCATCAGGGATGCATAGTGGGTGGAGCCGGAGTCAAACCAGCCGTCTAAGGTGTCGGTTTCCTTCTCGAAGCCATGATTACCGCCGCAGTGGGGGCAGGTCAGACCCTTGGGGATCAGGTCGGCGGCTTCCTTTTCAAACCAGATATTGGAGCCGTGCTCGTCAAAGAGCTTGGAGATATGGGCAATGGTCTCATCCGTGCACACGGGCTTGCCGCAGTCGGCACAGTAGAACACGGGAATGGGCAGACCCCAGCGACGCTGACGGGAGATACACCAGTCGGCACGCTCCTGGATCATGCTCACCATCCGCTCGCCGCCCCAGGCAGGCAGCCACTTGACACCCTCACAGGCAGCGGCGGCTTCGTCCTTAAAGGAATCCACGGAGCAGAACCACTGGGGAGTGGCACGGAAGATGATGGGGTTCTTGCAACGCCAGCAGTGGGGATAGGAGTGCATGATCTCCTCGGATGCGAAGAGCATACCGCTTTCCTTCATGTCAGCGAGAATAATGGGGTTGGATTCGTCGGTCTTCAGTCCGGCGTACTTACCGGCATAGTCCGTGTGACGACCACGATCATCCACGGGCACCACCAGATCCATGCCATAGCGCATACAGGTCTGATAGTCGTCAGCACCGAAGCCGGGGGCGGTGTGGACACAGCCGGTACCGGAGTCCATGGTGACATACTCGGCGTTGACCAGGCGGCTGGTCTTGTCCAGGAAGGGATGCTGAGCCAGCATATTCTCAAAGAACTGACCGGGGTAGGTAGCAAGGACCTCGTAGCTTTCAAAGCCGCCGATACCCATGACCTTCTCCATCAGAGCCTCAGCCATGATATAGGTCTCGCCGTTATCAGCCTTCACCAGCACATAGCTGTCCCGGGGATGCAGGCAGATACCCATATTGCCGGGGAGGGTCCAGATGGTGGTAGTCCAGATCACAAAGAAGGTCTTGCTCAGATCAAACTCTGACAGCTTGCCCAAATCGTCCTTCATGGGGAACTTGACATACACAGAGGTACACGGATCGTCCTTGTACTCGATCTCAGCCTCTGCCAAAGCGGTCTCGTCCTTGGGGCACCAGTATACCGGCTTCAACCCCTTGTAGATATAGCCCTTCTTGTACATGGCACCAAAGATCTTGACTTCTTCGGCCTCAAAATGGCGATCCATGGTACGGTAGGGGTGTGCCCAGTCACCCACGATTCCCAGACGCTGGAAGCCTGCCATCTGCCGCTGGATATAACTTTCAGCAAATTCTTCACAGGCGGTGCGGAATTCGGGGATGGGCATGGCCTTGTGGTTGAGCTTGTTCTTCTTGATGATGGCGGACTCGATGGGCATACCATGATTGTCCCAGCCGGGGGTGAAGGGGGTGTAGTAGCCCATCATGGCACGGCTGCGGACGATGAAGTCCTTCAGGGTCTTATTCAGAGCGTGACCCATGTGAATGTCGCCGTTGGAGAAGGGAGGGCCGTCGTGGAGCACGAAGGGGGGCAGATCCTTGTTCTTTTCCAGCAGAGCGTTATAAAGGTCGCTCTGGTTCCAACGCTCCAGCATTGCCGGCTCCCGGTTGGGAAGACCGGCCTTCATGGGGAAGTCGGTCTTCGGGGTAATGATGGTATTTTTATAATCCATTGAATAATTGCCTCCGTAAAAAATTGGTAAAAAGTAAGCACGCCCTTGTCCCATAGAAAGAGACAAAGGCGTGAAATGACCTCTGCGGTACCACTCTTATTCTGACTGTTGGTCAGCACTTGTGTACGCTGTAACGGGCGCACCCGGCACAGCCTACTTGCAAAAGCGTTGGGTGTGCCGCTCAGAGGGGATATGAAGTCGGCTCATTACTGCCTTGCACCCACCGGCAGTTCTCTGAAAATGAGATTCGTACTTCACCTGTCCTCATCGAAGCGATAAACGTATGGAATTATTTCCGACCCGGCTGATCGTAATTGCGGCCAAACTTCAGATTGGCGAATTTACCGGTGGTGTCAGACTTGGGATGGCGTGGCTCAGCCTTGGGGGCATGATCCTCGGTGGTGCCCACAAGAGCCTGAAGATTTTGAGAGATCTGCTCTGCCACATCCAGCTCCTGGGCTGCCTTTTGGGACGCATCAGCGGCGGCAGGACGGTTCTCCTCCCGAATCTTGCCCAGTGCGGCGATGCACTGCTGCAGCTGCTTCTCGATGGTTTCAATTCTGGCGGCGGCTTCCTTCTTGGCATCCTCCACACGCTGAGTCTCAGCGGCGACAAGCGCATCAATGCTCTGCTGCTTTTCAGCGGCTGCTACATTGGTCTCGGAAAGCATCTGGGTACACTTGCTTTCGGCTTCCTTTACCATCTTGTCGCAGGTCTTCTGCGCATTGACAATGGCATCCTTCATGCTTGCTTCATTGGCACGGTATTCCTCCAGCTTGCTAACGAGCACACGCATCTTGCTTTTGAGCAGGGCATTTTCCTTGTAAAGGGTAACATAGTCCTCGGTCAGCGGCTCCAGAAATTCATCCACAGCCTGCATATCATAGCCGCCAAAGGTAGCGCGGCTGAAAGAGATCTGTTCTATTTGCTGCGGTGTAAACATATTGCTTCCTTCCTGTCTGTAATTAGATGTAGCTCTCTACTTCGGCCTGAATATTTTCCAAGTTCCCCACCACATCCATATTGTGGGGGCAGAACAGATAAGTGGATTGGGCGATCTTGTTGACCTTGCCGTCCAGCGCATAGGCACAGCCGGAGAGGAAGTCTACCACACGGCGAGCCAGTGCCTTATCCACATTCTCAAGATTGACAATGATGGCCTTCTTGTCCCGAAGATCATCGGCTGCCTTGGTGCAGTCGTTGAAGGCGGCAGGGTGGAACAGGACAACTTCCTGCTTGTTGGAATTGATATTCAAAACCTGACCGCTGAAACCGGTGGTTCTGGAAGTGGAAGCACTGCTCTCAGAGCTAAAGGAAGATGTATCAGACTCAGCGGCATTGCTGCGGCTGCGACGGGGGGCTTCTTCTTCGTAGCCATCCATCTCATCGTCATAATCATCGTACTCGTCGTCACCATAGGGCTGTGTAAACTTCTTCACATTATCCCAAAAACTCATTTCTTTATTTCCTCCTGTATGATACATCAATTTTGATGCGATTTGGTGTAGTCCCTGGGGCCAAAGATTGCGGTACCCACACGGATCATGGTACTTCCGCAGGCAATGGCATCGGCATAATCGCCGGACATACCCATGGACAGAAAGTCCATAGATACATTATCGTATTTTTTTCCCGTTATGTCAACAGAAAGCTTGCAAATTTCTTGAAAAAATTTGTCGTTGCCGCCGCTTTTTTCGCAAATTGGGGGGATGGCCATCAATCCGCGGACCCGAACATGGGGAAAATCGCCAATATTTTCCAAAAGAGGGAGGATGTCCGAAAGAGCAAAGCCACTTTTTGATTCCTCCTCGCCAATGTTGATCTCCAGCAGAATGTCCTGACAGATGCCCTGTCTGGCGGCTTCCTCGTTGATGCATTGCAGCAGCTTCAGTCGATCCACACTCTGAATCAGATCCACCTTTCCCACCACCTGCCGGACCTTGTTGGTCTGCAAATGACCGATGAAATGGACCGGTGCCCCTTCATAGGCATTCTCGGACAGCTTCTGGGTCAGCTCCTGGACACGGTTTTCTCCGCAGCAATCCACCCCGGCGGCAATGGCCTGACGGACGGCATCGGCATCATTCATTTTCGTGGCGGCACACAGCAGGATCTCCTTTGGATTCCGTCCGCAGGCAATGGCGGCCCGTTCGAGATCCGCTCGTACCAGCTTTACATTTTCCGCAATGGACATGGTGTGCTCCTTATTCATCAAAATAGTAGTCAATGCAGGCTCTTGCCTGACGAATCTGCTTTACGAAAGCACCAAAGGTACGGTGGGCAGGATGCTCCTGATAAATTTTCAGGTCCTCTTTGTTTTTAAAGTCAAAAATCAAAGCAACCTCGTAGTTGTCTTCGGGCAGATCCTGGCCATTGCAGCGAACCTCAAAATGCTTGACCTGCTCAATGGTATTGAGGGACTGGACCCGCTGCAGCAGCTCCTTCAGATTTTCCTGCTTGTTTTCTTCCAGCAGCTTAAACATGCAAATATGTCTGATCATGGTTGTTCTCCTTGTTTGTAAATGTGTCCATTTCTAACAGGGAATTATACTATAGGAATAAGGGAAAAGCAATGTTTTTTCTGTAATTGACTTTCTTGTTTTTGTTTTTTTGTATATAAGACAACCCCACAGATTAAAGGCTTATGCATCTAATCTGTGGGATTATACTATTGCAATGGAAATATTATATGTGCAGAAGCTGGTTGTATCTATGGGGCAACAAGATATAAGATATTCTTTGTAATTCCATCTTCTGTGATTGTATCAACGCCTCGGTCCCAATCAATGAGGGAATAAGGGACGAACCAACGCTCATAACTGCGGCTAACTCGGCTTTCTTTTGTGACGAGCACAACAAAATTATCCCGGTTGGGGACGGTTTTGCGTTCCTTAATACTATAATAACAATAATTAGATTCGTACTTCATATTGTCGTTGTCAACAATATTGTAGTCGGATGGAACGCCATCGTTAACAAATTCACACCTGCCATATCTGGTCTGAATCTCCTGATGATACCGATAGCCATTCTCGAATTTGACCGCTGAGCCATTGAATACAACGTAGCTATCCTTTCCCTCCATGCAATTATATTCATCAATCTCAATAAGGGAATTTCCGATTGAAGTGAGATTATTGAATCCCCATTCAGATACAGGAACTAACTTTTCGCCTACAGTATCACCGCACCACTTACAGGTGGAAGGTGCGTCATAGGTTGCAGGCATATATTGATGCCCAATCGCTTCTCCCTGCGTTTCGCCGCACTGCACACAGATTTGCGGAGATGTACAAGTAGCATCTAGAAATTGATGGGAGTGGCAACCGGAAAAGATTGATACACACATGGCAAGTAAAACTGTTGATATTATTTTGTTTTTCATTGATATCCCTCTTTTCTATTTTTCTAAAGTTGTCCTGTCACAGGACAACTTTAAGGTGACATTAGTATACACTACTAATTGTCCTGTGTCAAGACATTTTGAAAGGAGTGATTGGTGGTGGCACGAATTATTGACGGCAGTGAAATGAATATGGTTGGAGAACAGATACGTCAACTCCGAATTAAAAAACGCTGGAGTCAGCAGACTCTTTCCAACAAACTGGAGATGATGGCTATTTATGTTTGCCGTGGTTCTATATCTCGAATTGAAGATAAGCAACGTACTGTAAGTGATATTGAACTGTATGGCTTTGCTCAGGTGTTTCAAGTCTCAATTGATAGCTTGTTTGGTAACGGACAGCAATAAATCAAGAAACGGTGAGTACGAATATCAAACAACTATTTAACGGTCAATGCAATAAAAAAACGATGCCGGTCATAAGACTGACATCGTTCTTTTTTTGGTGGTCGCTTATGCGGATGCCGCAGATTTTAGCTGTTTCATGGGTGCCAGAGTGGAGATGGCATGCTTGTAGATCATTTGCTGCTTCCCATCCGTGACCAGCACCACCACGAAGCTGTCAAAGCCTGTGACGATTCCCCGGAGCTGGAAGCCATTCATCAGAAACAGGGTCACCGGAACCCGGTCCCGGCGTACCTCACTGAGAATGGCGTCCTGTAGATTGATTGCTTCAGACATATGTATAACCTTCTTTCTTTGAGATGACACATATATCTTAGCATTATTCACTTGTCGGTTTCCTGAATAATGCGTCGTGCTTCTTCAAGAATTTCTTCGCTGCCCCGTTCTTCGTTCCGGGTCAGCCAGTGCATGGCAGTATTTCGTCGGAACCAGGTCAGCTGACGCTTGGCATACCGCCGGGAGGACTGTCGAACCAGATCCGCAGCCTCCTCGATGGTGCCATGCCCTTCCAATGCGGATACAAACTCTTTATACCCAATGGCCTGCATGGCAGTACATTTGGATGGAATGCCCCGTTCCAGAAGCCCTTGAATTTCCTGCACCAGCCCCATTTCCAGCATCAGCCCCACGCGCAGGTCGATGCGTTTATACAGCTGCTTGCGATCGGCAAAATCCAGCCCCAGCCATAAAGGACTGTACCGGGGTGGGATGGCCTGAGTTTTTAAATTATGGGCGGTCATGGTCTCGCCGGTTTCCAGATAAATTTCCAGAGCACGAATGATCCGCTTCCGATCAGAAAGGTGCAGCCGTGCGGCGGTGTCCGGGTCGATTTCCCGGAGCTGCTCCATGAGTGCTTCGATGCCTTCCCGATCCGCCCTTGCCTCCAATTCCTCCCGACGACCGGTGGCAGGGTAGGGGGCAAAGTCGTTGCCTTTGATCAACGAGTCCATGTAAAGCCCGGTGCCTCCGGCGATGATGGCGGTTTTGCCCCGGCGGACAATGTCATCCACAATGGGCGATGCCATGGCGCAGTACCGGCTGACGGAAAAATCCTCCTGAGGCTGTGCCACATCGATCATGTGATGGACAATGCCCTGCATTTCCTCTTTCGTAGGCTTAGCGGTGCCGATGTCCATATATTGGTAGACCTGCATGGAGTCGCAGGAGACCACTTCACCGTTCAATTCCTTTGCCAGCTCCACCGCCAGCGCAGTTTTGCCGGAGGCGGTAGGACCGGCAAGGCAGATGATGTTGTGCAATTCTTCACCCCCCCAAGGTAGATACAAGATACAAGATACAAGATACAAGATATTCAGCTGCGCTTAAATTGTTTTTCCAGTTGCTTTTTGCTTAAGGTGATGCAGATGGGTCTGCCGTGGGGGCAGTATTTCAGGTCTTCTCTTTCCATAACCTGCTTCACCAGTGCCAGCAGCTCCTGCCCGTCACTGACCCAGCCGGCTTTGATGGCGGCTTTGCAGGCGACGGTATGCAGCACCTCGTCCCGAACCGTATCCCGGCTTTCCCGGCGACCGCTCAGCAGATCGGCGGCAATCGTCTCCACTGCATCAGCAGCGGCATCCGGGGACAGATCCATGGGAATCTGCCGCAGCAGAAGGGTATTCTCCCCAAATTCATCGATTTCAAAGCCCAGCTCCAGCAGCAGCTCCCGGTTTGCCAGCAGCTCTGATGCCCCTTCCGGGGTGAGCCGCACCGGAACAGGAGTTAGCAGTGCCTGGGAGGAAATTGCCTCCTGATTGGCTTTCAGCTTATCAAAGAGAATCCGCTCATGGGCGGCGTGTTTATCAATGAGAAAGGCGTTGTTTCCTTCCTCCACGATGATGTAGGAGTTGTAAAGCTCGCCCACCATCCGCCAAGAAATTTGAGATGGCATGGGAAGGGAGGTCTGCTCCGGCTCCTGAATCGTCTCCTGTACTGGTTCCGGAATTTTCTCCGGCTTCGGCGGTTCCGGCGGTATAATGGGTGGCATCATAGACGCTGGCTTAGGGTAAAGAACGGACTCCCGGAGAATAAGGGACTCAGACTGCTCCAGCTTAGCGGCGGTGGCAATGGCAGCCTCCGTCTTTGGCTGGGGGGCATTCTGTATGGCGGCGGTAAAGCTCTGGTACTCCTTTGGTGTCATGGTCCGAAAGAAACCTTCCTGCTTCGCCGGAGGCTTGGCAGCGACCGGGGCGGAAACTGGGGGCGTGGAGACCGGAGGGGCAGGGGACTTAGGCAGCTGCACCTGGGGACGGTCCGGCGTCTTATTCAGTGCCCCCAGTACCCCATAGTGGATGCAGTCAAACACCGCCTTTTCGGAAAGGAACTTCACCTCCGTCTTGGCAGGATGCACATTCACATCCACCGCGGAAGCCGGCAGCCGCAGATGCAGTACACAGGCAGGGAATTTTCCTACCATGATCTGATTGCGGTAGGCCTCCTCCAAAGCCGCTACCAGCAGCTTGGAGCGCACCGGGCGGTCATTGACGAAAAAGGTTTGCAAATTGCGGCTGGGACGGGAGTCCGTGGGCTTGCTTACATAGCCGTGGAGGCTGTAGCTGTCCCAGCGGCTTTCTACCTTGATCATTTTGGCACACTCTCTGCCATAGACGCAGTAGACCGCCGCCTCCAGACCGCCGGTGCCCGGGGTAGAGAGAATTTGCTTTCCGTCCCGGATAAAGGTAAAGGAGACCTCCGGATGGGCAAGGGCCTGCAGCTGTACCGCACCGGTGACCCGACTGCCCTCCACGGAGTCGGATTTCATAAATTTCATTCTGGCAGGGGTGTTGAAAAACAGATCCCGGATGATGATGGTGGTACCATCGGGACAGCCTGCCTCGCTTTCCTCGGTGATGGTGCCTCCTTCCAGATGCAGGGAAGTACCCACCAGACTGCCGGGAGTCTTGGTCAGCAGATCGATACGGCTGACAGAAGCAATGGCAGCCAGTGCCTCTCCACGAAAGCCCATGGTGCTGATGGCACTCAGATCCTCTGCCAGCCGCAGCTTGCTGGTGGCGTGGCGCAAAAAGGCAGTCCTGGCATCCTCTGCCGCCATGCCACAGCCGTTGTCGGAGACCCGAAGAAAGGTCATGCCCCCGTCCCGAATCTCTACGGTGATTTTGGAGGCACCGGCATCCACGGCATTTTCCAGCAGCTCCTTGACCACGCTGGCAGGACGCTCCACCACCTCACCGGCGGCGATCAGATTGGCAATATGGGGGGATAGCTGAATAATTTTAGGCATAGCATCACCTCAAAGAATGGCTCGTTACTCCAACATTTTCTTAAGCTTGTAAAGCTCGTTCATAGCCTCAATGGGGGTCAGAGTCTCTACGTTGATGGCGCGCAGGGCTGTCGACACCTGCTGCCCACGCAGATCCAGCATATTCATCTGATCCTGAGGCTCCTGAGCGGAAGGTGTACTGGGGCGAACTCCGTTTTCTTCCTCCAGCTCCCGTAAAATTTCCCGTGCCCGGGTGATGACACTGCCCGGAAGACCTGCCAGCTTGGCAACCTCCACACCATAGCTGTCATCAGCGGCACCGGGGACGATCTTGCGCAGGAAAATCATCTGATCCCCACGCTTCTTTACGGCAATATTGTAATTTTTCACATTGGGCAGCTCCTGCTCAATGGTGGAAAGCTCATGGTAGTGGGTGGCAAAGAGGGTCTTGGCACCCAGCTTCCGGGGATTGGCGGCGTGTTCCAGCACCGCCCGGGCAATGGCCATGCCATCGTAAGTCGAGGTACCACGACCGATCTCATCCAAAATCAGCAGGCTCCGGGAGGTGGCGTATTTTAAAATGGATGCTACCTCGGACATCTCCACCATAAAGGTGGATTGACCGGAGGCCAGATCGTCGCTGGCACCGATTCGGGTAAAGACCCGATCCACCAGCCCGATCTTAGCGGACTTGGCAGGAACGAAGGAACCCATCTGTGCCATCAGTACGATCAATGCCACCTGACGCATATAGGTGGATTTACCGGCCATATTGGGACCGGTGATGATGGAAACCTGATTTTCCGGACTTCCCAGCTGGGTATCGTTGGGAACGAACAGGCTGTCCTTAAGCATGACCTCCACCACAGGATGGCGGCCATCGTTGATGATGATCTCATTGTCCAGGGAGATCTCAGGACGGCAGTAACCACGCTGGACCGCAACGGCGGCAAGGGAGCAAAGGGCATCGGTGGCGGCAACAGCACTGGCACTGGTCTGGATTCTTGCCGCCTGCCGGGAAAGATGCTCTCTCAGCTCGGTAAAAATCTGATATTCCAGAGCGGTGAGCCGATCCTTGGCGGTCAGTACCTGATCCTCCAGCTCCTTCAGCTCCTGCGTGATGTAGCGTTCACAGTTGGCAAGGGTCTGCTTGCGGACATAGTGGGCAGGCACTTGGTTCATAAAGGACTTGGATACTTCGATATAGTAGCCGAAAACCCGGTTGAAGCTGACCTTTAAGGTGCGAATGCCGGTCTTTTCCCGTTCTGCCGCTTCGATGGCAAGAATGGTTCCGGAGCCGCCCTCCATAATGTCCCGAAGCCGATCCGCTTCCGGATCGGCACCCTTACGGATGATGCCGCCCTCCCGAACGGTCAGGGGAGGATCGTCCACAATGGTCCGCAGGATTCTCTGGGCACAGTCGTCTAAAACATCAATGGACTGATTCAGCTTTCTAAGTAGAGGCGATTGTGCGGCGGCAAGCTGGGCTTTTACTACGGGCAGTGCCTGCAGTCCACGGGCCAGCCCCAGAAGATCCCGACAGTTGACGGTGCCGGTGACCACTCTGGTCATGACTCGCTCCAGATCCGTCACATTTTTCAGAGCTTCAGAAAGCTCCCCACGAAGAATAGGGGAATTGACCAGCTCCTCTACGGCAGTTTGACGACGCTGAATCTGCACCGCATCCAGCAGAGGCTTTTCCAGCCAGCTGCGCAGCATTCTACCGCCCATGGCGGTGTTGGTCTTGTCCAGCACCCACAGCAAAGTGCCCTTTTTCTCCTTGGAGCGCATGGTCTCCGTCAGTTCCAGATTTCTCCGGGCATCCAGATCCAGCTCCATGAACCGCCCGGTGGTGTAGTATTGCAGTTGGCGGATGTGGGAAAGATCGTTCTTTTGCAGGTTCAGCAGAGTTTGCAGCAGGGCACCGGCGGCGATGATGGCGGCAGGCAGTCCTGTCAGACCCAGCTGTCCCAAAGGAGCGGAAAAATGCCGTTCCAGCAGGGCTTGGGCATCTCCTAAATTGAATTGGGAGGGCTTACCCTCGTCCACACAGCAATTCAGGCGGCGAAACAGGGTTTCCTCCATGGCAGGGTCCTGAACACCGGTGCCGCCCCGAATGACCTCCGCGGGGGAGAACCGCCCCAGCTCGGAGATGGCGGTATTGTGATCGGAGCAGCTGGTGACATAAAACGCACCGGTGGAAACATCGCAGAAGGCAAGACCGAATTTGCCGTCTTCGCCATAAATGCAGGCGATGTAGTTATTTTTGTTCTCATCCAGCATACAGCTTTCGGTGACGGTACCGGGGGTGACGATACGGGTAATGTCCCGTTCCACCAGACCCTTGGTGGTGGCTGGATCCTGCATCTGCTCACAGACGGCAACCTTGTAGCCCTTCTGAACCAGCCGGGCAATATAGGCATCCACACTATGATAGGGAACGCCGCACATGGGAGTCTGTTCCTCCTTGGGCTTGCCCCGGTCCCGGGTGGTCAGAGTCAGATCCAGCTCCCGGGCTGCAACCTTGGCATCGTCATCAAACATTTCGTAGAAGTCGCCCAGACGGAAAAAGAGGATGCAATCCTGATTTTGTTCTTTGATTTGTACATACTGCCGCTTCATGGGTGTCAACTCATTATTTGCCTTGGCCATGGCTGTGACCTCTTTCTATAATAGTAGGGACCGGCGTCCCGACGGTCCGAAGTAGGGACCGGCGTCCCCGACGGTCCGAAACAATTTTGACCTCGATGGGCAAAATTGTTTCGCTGGGAGCTATGATAATTCTCCAATGAGGCTCCAGGTAGTTGAGCCTGTAATGCTGATATTTTGATAGCTGCCGATCAGGGAAGGATCTCCCGGGAAGCGAACCAAACGCCCACCCTCCGTTCTTGCGGTGAGCCGATCCCCATCCTGTCCATCTACCAGACAGCGAAGAGTCTTACCAATGTATGCCTGATGCAGTTCCTCGGAGATGCGGTTCTGCGCCTCGCAAAGCCGGTCAAAACGGCGATTCTTTTCCTCCCTGGGGGTAGGATCTTCCATGGAGGCCGCCGGTGTACCATGACGGGGGGAGAAAATGAAGGTAAACAGCGCATCGTAGCGAACCTGCTCGATCAGGGACAGAGTTTCTTCAAATTCTTCATTGGTCTCTCCGGGGAAGCCCACGATCACGTCCGAGGTCAGCACCAGCTGGGGCATGACGGATTTGGCATAATTCACCGCCGCCAGATACTTTTCCCGGTCATAGTGGCGGTTCATGGCCTTCAAGACCCGGCTGGAACCGGACTGGAAGGGAAGGTGAAGCTGCTTGGCGATCTTGTCATATTTTGCCATGGTGTCAAAGAGCTTCCGGCCTGCGTCTCTGGGATGGCTGGTCATAAAGCGAATGAGAAAATCTCCCTCCAGCTGGGCAATTTGTGCCAGCAGATCGGAAAAATCCACGCCGCAATCTAAATCCTTGCCATAGGAATTTACATTTTGACCCAGCAGGGTGATCTCCTTACAGCCACCGGCGATCAGCTCCCGACATTCCCTTAAAATGTCTTCGGGCTTGCGGCTTCGCTCTCTGCCACGGACGTAGGGCACGATGCAGTAGGTACAGAAATTGTTGCAGCCATACATAATGGAGACCCAAGCCTTCAGCCGGTTATCCCGAAGCTGGGGCAGTCCCTCAGCGATGGAGCCTGCTTCATCTTCAATATAAAATACACGCTTTCCGGTGGACAGGGTGCGATATAAAATCTCCGGGAATTGCCAAAGATGATGGGTGGAGAATACACCGTCCACATGGTGGTAGCTTTTTTTGATTCGGTCAGAGACAATGGTTTGTCCTGCCATGCAGCCGCACAGAAAAATCTTCTGTGCAGGATGCCGCCGCTTGGTGTGTACCAGCGCACCCAGATTGCCGAAAACTCGCTGCTCGGCATGCTCCCGGATGGCGCAGGTATTCATGACCACCACGTCAGCGTTCTCCGCCTCCTGTACGATGGTGTAGCCGCTTTGGGCAAGCAGCCCCCGAATCCGCTCGGAA
>CAZENN010000053.1:0-14093 GCA_964513605.1 uncultured Oscillospiraceae bacterium | reverse complement strand
CATCCCCATAAGCATAAGTCAGAAGACCTACGAAGTATTGGCGTATTGCACCCTGCGCGTTACGGGGTGATTTGACACGGAAAACCGGC
The DNA here is from genome assembly GCA_964513605.1 of uncultured Oscillospiraceae bacterium. Classification (GTDB taxonomy): domain Bacteria; phylum Bacillota; class Clostridia; order Oscillospirales; family Oscillospiraceae; genus Faecousia. The sequence continues at coordinate 14,004 of CAZENN010000053.1, read as the reverse complement.
CGTGGCATCTTTAGTGGTGCCACGGTCTTATTTTTTGTTTTCAGGAGGGCAATATGAAAAAGAAACAAACCATATGGATCATTGTGGCGGTGGCAGTGGTGCTGGCACTGGCGGCGGGTATGCTGGGGCTGTACTGGGTGACCCGCCCGGAGACTGCCGCCGGGGACAAGCATATTACCGTCACCGTGGTCCACAAGGACGGCACCGAAAAGGTATTTGAGTATGATACCGATGAAGAATATCTGGGCACCGTTGTGACGGGTGCCGGACTGGTCCAGGGGGATGAGGGGCCCTATGGTCTGATGATCCATACCGTGGATGGAGAAAAAGCCGACTGGAATACGGATCAGAGCTACTGGGCATTGTATGTGGGAGAGGAATACGGCACCACCGGCATTGACCAGACCCCCATTTACGATGGCAGCTCCTACTCGCTGGTGTACACCATTGGATAAGAAAAGACTGAGCGTCGGTCAGATCGCCCTTTTTGGGGTGCTGGCGGCTATGACCTTCGGGGCGAAGGTCGCCATGAGCTATCTGCCCAACATCGAGCCGGTGACACTGTTTTTGCTGGTCTTCGGTGCTGTTTTTGGATGGCGGGGCATTTTCATCGTCTATGCTTATGTGGCGGCGGAGATTCTGTTCTACGGGCTGGGACTTTGGAACATCAATTACCTGTATATCTGGCTCATCCCGGTGCTTCTGGGCTGGGGACTGAGGCGGTTTCAGCACCCTCTGCTTTGGGCGGTCGTTTCCGGTGTATACGGTCTGCTGTTCGGTGCCCTGTGCTCGCCGGTGGATCTTGCCATTGGCGGTATGGGCTACGCCGTGAGCAAATGGCTTTCCGGCATTCCCTTTGATGTTGCCCACGGGGTGGGAAATTTCGTCCTGGCGGCGGCACTGTTTGTCCCTCTGCGCAAGCTGACGGTCAGGCTGTACCATAAAATAAGATCATAATAAAAGCCGGCATTTTGCGTCCTCTTGCAAAATGCCGGCTTTTATGATATGCTGGGAAAGATAAAGAACTAGGAGGAATGGATATGAAAGGGAAACTTCTGAAGCTGATCGCCCTGTTGGTGACAGTATGCGTTCTTTTCAGCGGCTGTGGGTTTGTGGATGCGTGGAATTACCTTATATATGGCTACTATCCGGAAACCACCTTTTCCCAGATGGAGTATCAGCGTCCGGATGTGACGGCTTTGGAGACCGCCGCCCGGGAATGCGCCGAGCTTTCCGGGACGGAGCGAAATATTGATACTTTGGTCACGAGTATTTCGGGATTTACCGAGAAATACACGGATTTTTATACCCAATATATGATCGCTTACATCCGTTACTGTCAGGACATGACGGACAGCTACTGGGAGAAGGAGTATTCCTATTGCGAGGAACGGACCGCACAGGTGGAGTCGGCAAGGGATCAGCTGATGCATACGCTTGCGCAATGCGACCTGCGTGAAGAACTGGCGGCAGAGGAATACTTCGGCGAGGGCTGGTATGAGGACTATGAGGGAGAGAGCATCTGGACCGAGGAATTTCAGACTCTGATCGAGAAGGAATCGGAGCTGGAGTCAAGGTATTATGAGCTGTCCTCCGAGGCTATGTCGGTGGATGCCTACAGCGAGGAATTTTACAGTGTCTACGGCGTCCAAATGGAAGAGCTTTATGTCCGGCTGGTGGCACTGCGCCAGCAGATCGCCTGGGAGGCAGGCTATGACTCCTATTCGGAATTTGCCTATGACTATTATTACGGTCGGGACTTTACGGACCGGCAGGCAGTGTCCTATTGCAATGACATCCGGCAGGAGCTGGTGCCCATTTACCGGGAGCTGGCACAGTCCGGATACTGGTCTGAGGGCATTTCCGGTACCACCGAGGCGCAGACTCTGCGCTATGTCCGGGAAATGGCAGGGGAAATGGGCGGTCAGGTTCAGGAAGCCTTTGAGTTTATGACGGACAATGACCTGTACCACATCTCCTGGGGAGAGAATAAGTACACCGGTTCCTTTGAGACCTACCTGTATAGCTATATGGAGCCGTATGTTTTCGTAGGTCCTACCCAGACGGTGCGGGATCATCTGAGCTTCGCCCATGAATTTGGGCATTTCTGCAATGACTATGCCAGTCAGGGCAGTGTGGCAGGTATTGACGTGGCGGAGGTGTTCAGTCAGGGACTGGAATATCTGAGCCTTTTCTATACCGATGGCTCTCAGGAGCTGGAGAAGCTGAAAATGGCAGACAGCCTTGCCACCTATGTGGAGCAGGCGGCCTATGCCTGCTTTGAACAGCAGGTTTACGGGCTCGCGCCTGAGGATGTGAATGTGGAGAATGTCCGTGCCCTGTTCCAGCGGACGGGAGATGCCTTCGGCTTCGACAGCTGGGGCTTTGACAGCAGGATGTATGTGGCGGTGGCGCATTTCTATGTCCAGCCGCTGTATGTCATCAGCTATGTGGTCAGTAACGATGCGGCGCTCCAGCTGTATCAGCTGGAGGCGGAACAAACCGGTGCCGGCTTGCAGGTCTTTATCGACACACTGGCGACCGAGCAGGAAAGCTTCATGGCATATCTGGAAGAAGCACAGCTGGAAAGCCCCTTTGAGGAAGGACGCATCCAGCAGGTAAAAAAGACCTTTGAAGCTGTGCTGAATTGATACCAAGAAAAACAGAGGTGATATCATTCGCGCTTCCCATTTACGCAAAGGCTGGTCCGAAGTATTCTGCGGCTCAAAATGAACGATTTTGGGGTATCGAACCCCAAAATCGTTACGGAGCGTCCGGGATGCCGATCCTTACGCTGGGGGTGTGAAATAGCCATCCACCTCCAGCTTGCTTTCAATATGCATCCATTCGTTGGTGATGGGGTGGGGAAAGTCCAGGCATTTGGCGCATAGAAGCTGGTGTCTCAGCCCTAATTTCCGGGAAAGGGCAGCGGCGGCGTCCGTGGTGTACTGAGGATCTCCCAAAATGGGAAAGCCCATATGATGGCAGTGGAGCCGCAGCTGATGAGTTCTGCCGGTGATGGGATGAAGGGCTAGTTTACATAACTTTTCGGAACGTTCCAGCACCCGGTACTGTGTTATTGAGGGTTTTCCCTCGGGGTGGATACAGCGCAGCAGGCTGGGCAGGGGACACCGGGCGATGGGCGCGTCGATGATGCCGCTGTCCGTCTGTGGACCGCCGAGGGTCAGAGCGTGGTAGGTTTTGCTCAGCTCCCCGGACTGGAGGAGACTGTGAGCGTGGGAATGCTTGGCAAGCAAAACCACCCCGAAGGTGTCCCGGTCCAGCCGGGTCACGGGATGAAAGGCACAGCACTGTCCGGTGCGGCGGTAGTACCCGGCCACCCGATTGGCAAGGGTGCCGGTATTTTGGGAACGGGAGGGGTGAATCAGCATCCCGGCCGGCTTGTCCACCAGCAGGATATGGTCATCCTCATACAGAATGTCCAGCGCGCCATCCTCCGCCGGATATTGAACAGGCGGCTCGTCTAACCGGACGGTGATCACATCCCCGGGGGAAACAGAGAAATCCGTATGCCGGGGCAGACCGTTGACCCGGATGCCGTCTCCCCATTTCAGTTTATTCATCAAGCCTGCGGACATATTCAGCTCCCCCTTCAAAAAGGAGGACAGCCGCCCACACCGCTGCGCCAGACACCTTAGCTCCATATCGGTCACCTCACGTCGATATCATCCCACCATTTTATCACAAACCCCCTCGAAGCACAAGCCGCGATCCTGTTGCTGGTGTCTTGCGTCCGATATTTTCCACTAAAAACGGAGAAAAATAGAAATACTTGTCAACAAATTTAGAAAATTCTTAGATTCTTACTTTACAGGTTCTCTGGTTGATGATATACTGTATGGGTATTATGAGGATTTATAGAATGTTTTGCTTCAGAATCTCTGAGGCTTGATCCAAGAGGGGTTTGTTTATTTGAAGAAGATACAATGGAAAAAAATATTAAACCTGCTGTTTTTGGTGTTGGTGTTCGGACTGACCATCTGGTCCGTGTTCAACGGTGTGGATCTGCGGCAGGTTATGGGATATATGAAAAGCGCCGATTTGCGCTATATCCTTGTCGGCGTTCTTTGCGTCCTGCTGTACATTTTGGGTGAGTCCGTCATCATACATTATCTGATGCGCGCTCTACATACGAAAGTGTCCTTTTCCCATTGCTGCCTGTTCTCCTTCATCGGATTTTTCTACAGCTGCATTACCCCCAGTGCCGGCGGCGGTCAGCCCATGCAGGTCCTTGCCATGCGGAAGGATCGGATTCCGGTGGCGGTGTCCACGGTGGTGCTTGCCATCGTGACTCTCAGCTTTAAAATGGTACTGGTGATCTTCGGCGTGCTGATTTTGACCATTCGCCCTGCTGCGCTGATGGTCTATCTGGAGCCGGTGGAGTTTTGGATGTACGTCGGGCTGAGCCTGAATGTGATTTGCATTATTGGTCTGCTGATGCTGATCTTTAATCCCGGTCTGGTGCGAAAGCTGGCATACGGGCTGTTCGGCATCCTGAAAAAGCTCCACCTGATCCGAAACCCGGAGCGGATGCCCAAGCGAATCGAGCGGGCAGTGTCGCAGTATCAGGGCACCTCTGATTTCTTCCGTACCCACAAGGGCGTGATGGTCAATGTGCTGCTGATCACGCTGGTGCAGCGGTGCATCCTGTTCTTTGTCACATGGCTGACCTACCGTGCCTTTGGACTGTCCGGAGAAAGTATGCCGGTGATCGTCAGCCTTCAGGCGATGATCGCGGTGGCATCGGATATGCTCCCCCTTCCCGGCGGCATGGGTGCCAGTGAGAACCTGTTTCTTGAAATTTTCCAACCCATCTTTGGCGAGACCTTGGTTTTGCCCGGCATGATGATCAGCCGGGGTATCAGCTACTACACCCAGCTCCTGATCAGCGGCATTATGACCCTGGTTTCCTCCTTTATAATCAGGGAAAAGAAAGAGAAAGGTAGAGAATAATGTTTCGATTTATCGGATTTTATGATTATACGGTGATCCTTACCTATCTGAGCTTGATTTCCTCTGTGTTTGGAATCACCCGGGTCATTGAGGGCGATTTCCGTACCGCTGTGGTGTGCCTTGCCATCTCCGGTCTTTGTGATGCCTTTGATGGTCGTGTGGCACGGGCGAAGAAGAACCGCACCAATGACCAGCGGAACTTTGGTATCCAGCTGGATTCTCTGTGTGATGCGGTGTGCTTTGGTCTTTTTCCGGCACTGATTTGCTATTACATGGGCGCAAAGGGACCTCTGGGTCTGGGCATTGTGTTCTTCTACTGCCTGTGCGCTGTGATTCGGCTGGCATATTTCAATGTGCTGGAGATTCGCCGCCAGCAGGAGGAGGACGGCGGCTGTGCCAAAACCTATCGGGGACTTCCGGTCACTTCCATTTCCGTGATCCTGCCCCTGTTTTTCCTGCTGCAATTCCTGATCCCCGACCCTGTATACCATGTACTGCTGTATGTCCTTCCGGCACTGGTGGGTTTCCTGTTCGTTTTTGACTTCTCCCTGCCAAAGCCCGGCTTGAGAGGCATTCTGATCATGATCGCCGTTGTGACGATAACCGTTGGTGCCATCTTCGCTTTTTCCCGGTTTAAAAAGGAACCGGCGGTGCAGCCCCAGGAGGATTTGGGGCGGATCGTAGAGGAGGCTTATGCGACAAATAACCCGTGACGGTGTCCTCACCGAAAGGACCGATGGACAGGACCGGATGCTCCACCGGCTTTACGGCAATGTGTTCGGCAGAGCTTTCCTGAAGGTGCTGACGGCACGGTGGATCTCCCGGGTGGCAGGCGCGTTCCTCTCCACAGGGCTGTCCAAGCCCCTGATCGCCCCCTTTATTCGCAAAAATAACATCAATATGTCCGAGTATGAGGACGTGTTCTATGGCAGCTACAATGAATTTTTCAGCCGCCGCATCCGTCCTCAGGCCCGTTCCATTGACCGGGACCCCAAGCACCTGATCAGTCCCTGTGACAGTAAGCTCACCGCCCTGCCCATTACCCCCGACAGCCGCTTTACCTTGAAGAATACCCCCTATACCCTGGAGTCCATGCTGCGAAGCAAGGAGCTGGCGGAGGAATTTCAGGGTGGCTACGGGCTGATCTTCCGGCTGACTGTGGACGATTACCACCGCTACTGCTATGTAGCGGATGGGCAGAAGGAAGAAAATGTCCGCATTCCGGGAAAGCTGCATACGGTCAACCCCATTGCCAACGATCATTACCCCATTTACAAGGAAAATTCCAGAGAATATTCCGTCATCCACACCGAAGCCTTTGGCGATATGGTGATGATGGAGGTGGGGGCGTTGCTGGTGGGCAGGATCGTCAATCACCATGGCAAGGCACACATATCCAGAGGACAGGAAAAGGGCTACTTCCAGTTCGGCGGCTCCACCGTGGTACTGCTGCTGAAAAAGGACACGGCACGGCTGGATCCGGATATTCTGGAAAATTCCCGTCAGGGCATTGAGACCGTGGTAAAGATCGGCGAAAAAATCGGCATTGCGCTCAATTCATAAGAACATAAGAAATAGATCGGGGTTGTCTCATTAAAGCGACCTACTGTGCAAATTGCCTAATAAATTGTTGCTCGACGTAGGGACCGGCCTCCGGACGGTCCGCCGAAAATGCGATGCATTTTCGGATTTTCCGAAGGAAAATACCGGTTAATTGCCTGCGGCAATGTGATTTCGTTCCGAAATCACGGGACCGTCCGGAGGCCGGTCCCTACGCTCAACAATAATTGATCGGGTTATTTTTGCAATATGCCAGTAGGAAACGCAAATGAGACAGCCCTATTTTCTGTATGAAAATCATTGTAGATATTGGAGTGAACAGTATGAAATAAGGAGCAAACGCCCTTGCTTATGTCGGATAAATATGATACAATGAAAAAGTTGTGTCTCCAGGGCTTTCGGGCTTTGCGATACACAATCATTCCATTTTATGAAGGGAGTGCTGTGCGTGGAGTATGTGCTGCGTACCTTTGGGCTAACAAAGAAATATAAGCGGCATTTTGCGGTGAATCAGGCGAATATGAATATTTGCCGTGGGGATATTTACGGCTTTGTGGGGGAGAATGGTTCCGGTAAGACCACCATTATCCGTCTGATCACGGGGCTGATTCATCCCCAGGAGGGGAGCTTTGAGCTGTTTGGGGTGCCCAATACCCATAAGGATATCGGTCGTGCCCGGCGGAAGCTGGGAGCCATTGTGGAGACCCCGTCTCTTTACCAGAATATGTCTGCCTATGACAATCTGAAGCTGCAATGCGGTCTTTTGGGAAAGCCGGAGGATCGGATTTTGCCCACTCTTCAGGCGGTGGGACTGGGAGAGCTGTACCATGATAAAAAGCAGGCTGGGGATTTCTCCCTTGGAATGCGGCAGCGGCTGGGCATTGCCATGGCACTGCTGGGCGAGCCGGAGTTTCTGATTCTGGACGAGCCTATGAACGGTCTGGACCCGGCAGGCATTGTGGAGGTCCGGGAGCTGATCTTGAAGCTGAACCGGGAGCGGGGCATTACCTTCCTGATCTCCTCTCATATTCTGACGGAGCTGGCACTGGTTGCGAATAAATACGGCATCATCTCCAAGGGACATATCATTAAGGAGATCACTGCCCAGCAGCTCCATGAGATCTGCGGTAAGGCAACGGTGCTTCGCAGTGATGACCCTGCCGCTCTGCTTTCAATGCTTCAGCAGGCAGGCTATCATGGGACAGTCGAGGGCGACAGTGTCCGTATCCCCGGCGAGGTAGACTTGAACGCCCTGCTGGGTACGGTCCTTGCCAGTGGACAGCGGCTGCTTAGCGTCAACTGCACGGAAACGGGCTTTGAAGAATACTATCTTTCTCTGGTGGGAGGTGGAAGCCGTGGCTAATCTGTTGAAAGTGGATTTCAAGAGAGTGCTGAAGGATAAGCTCTTTTTGGTCATGTGCATCCTTGCTCTGGTGTTCAGCACAATTAACCCCTTGCTCATGGGCGGCATTCAAAGTATCATGGACGAGGAATCGTTCCAGATGGTGGAGGCGGCAGGCATGACCCTGACCGGTCAGGGTCAGTTCTTTGATGCCTTTACCTTCGGGAATAATTTAGGAATCATTGCGCCGGTGCTGATCGCCATTATCCTGTGTAAGGATTTCAGTGCCGGAACCATCCGCAATAAGATCATCAGCGGCTACCAAAGAAGCAGAATTTTCCTGTCTATGTACATCGTGTGTCTGGCGGTACTCTTTGGGGTCATGCTCATTCATGGACTGCTGACCCTTGCCATCAGCCTGATCTTCTTCCCCTTCCAGTCTTCTCCGGTTACGCTCAGTTCTTTTGGGTATTTTATGGGTTCTCTGGGACTGGAGTTTTTGATGTATATGCTGATTGCGGCTCTGGTGTGCTGGCTGTGTGCCCTTCGCAAGAACGTGGGGCTTGTGATCGTGCTCTATGTGGCCATCGTCATGGTAATGACACTGCTGGCAGGAATTTTGGTGGGAGTCAAAGAGGTGATGGTCTTTATTGGCGGCAATGACACTGCGGTAAAGGTGATCGACTTCTTCCAGTCCATCAATGTGTTCTATTCGGAGACCTACATCGGGCAGGGCACGGGCTATGAGACAAAGGAGCTGCTGAGCTGCATCCTGACCCCTCTGGTGGGGACCGGGGCAGTTCTGCTCTGGAGCATTCTGAAATTCAATAAAAAGGATCTGAAATGATCCCTGCCGCCGGAGAAGCGAACCGTTTCTCCGGCGGCACTTTATTGAGATATGAGATACAAGATACAAGATATTCCTCCACCGTAGGGACCGGCCTCCGGACGGTCCCTTACCAGGTGATGGTTTGCATGAGGGTTGGTATTTTCGGAGGTGTTACGGTTTCGTTTATCCGGCTTTGCGGCGAATCGCGGGTGCGGTAGGGACCGTCCAGAGGCCGGTCCCTACGGGCTAAAAATTCTCCTTGCTAATTGTGTCGCATTTGGTTATAATGTGCTTACTATGATCGGAGGCTGGGAAATGGGAAAGCTGTATTTTAAGTATGGAGCTATGGGGTCCAGTAAGACCGCACAGGCGTTGATCACCAAGTATAATTACGAGGAAAACGGACTGAGGGTCTGGCTCATCAAGCCCAGCACGGACACCCGGGATGGCGCAAAGACCATCCGAAGCCGCATTGGGCTTTATGCCGCTGCGGAGCCGGTTTCTTCGGAGGCAGACCTGTGGGCACTGTTTCAGGATCGGAGCTGTGACATCATCATTGTGGATGAATGCCAATTTATGACGGCTCAGCAGATCGACCAGCTGCGCCGCATCGTGGACGAGACGGACATTCCTGTCATCTGCTTCGGACTGCGTACCGATTTTCTCACCCGTCTGTTTCCCGGCAGTCTGCGGCTGATGGAGGTGGCGGACAGCATTGAGGAGATCAAGACCATCTGTGACTGCGGCAATAAGGCAACGGTCAACGCCCGGGTAGATTCTGCCGGTCACATCGTCACAGAGGGTGCCCAGGTGGTGCTGGGCGGCAACGACAGCTATATTGCCATGTGCCACCGATGCTATATCCGGGGCATCCGGGAAAACAAAGTCATCACCCTGCATGGATAACGATTATATTTAAGGAGGAAACTTATATGGAACTGAAAGAAATTCTTGCCAAGTGCGACCACACCCTGTTGACCCAAACCGCCACCTGGGCGGACATCAAGGCCATCTGCGATGATGGCATGAAGTACGAGACCGCCTCTGTGTGCATCCCTGCCTCTTTTGTCAAGCAGGCAAAGGAGTATGTGGGAGACAAGCTGGCCATTTGTACCGTCATCGGCTTCCCCAATGGCTATGCAACCACCGCCAGCAAGTGCTTTATGGCCGCCGATGCCGTTGCCAACGGTGCGGATGAAGTGGATATGGTCATCAACATCGGCTGGGCGAAGGAGGGCAAGTGGGACGAGATCACCAAGGAGATCGCCGCCATTAAGAAAAGCTGTGATGGCAAGCTGCTGAAGGTCATCATTGAGACCTGCCTGCTCACCGATGAGGAAAAAATCGCCCTGTGCGGCTGTGTCTCCGATTCCGGGGCAGACTATATCAAGACCTCCACCGGCTTTTCCAAGGCAGGTGCCACCTTTGCGGACGTGGCACTGTTTGCCGCTCATGTAAAGCCCCATGTGAAGATCAAGGCCGCCGGCGGTATTTCCTCTCTGGCAGATGCGGAGGAATTTATCCGTCTGGGTGCGTCCCGTCTGGGCACCAGCCGCATCGTCAAGCTGGCGAAAGCGGAGGATGCCGGAAGCGGTTATTAAGATAAGCGATACAGAAAGTGAGGAGCACTGTGGACAGAAGATTTCGGCTTTCCACCGCATTGGATATCGATGACCTGCTGCTGGAGTGCGTTCCCTACGCCATCCGCCTTGCCAATGAGAAATACAAGTTCGATCCCCCTCTGACCATCCATGAGGTGGACCGCTGGGGCAAGCTGGGCACCCGGGCAGATGTGATCTTTGAATTTATGGATGACCCGGAGTTCTTCCGGAACCAGCCTCCCATCAAGGGGGCGAGGGAGTTTGTTCAGAAGCTGACGCAGATGACGGAGGTGTTTGTATCCACCGCCGTCTGGCCTCAGTATATGACCATCCGGTTCCAGAGGATCTTGGAGGAATTTCCTGAGATTCCCGAGGACCATATTTTGATCGGCTCCCGAAAGGATAAGATCGATGTAGACATCCTGTTTGATGATGGAATGCACAATGTGATCAACTCCAACGCCGCCTACCCCATCCTCATGCGCCGCCCGTGGAACCGGGAGGCAACGGGCATTCTGGCGGTGAACACCTATGATGAATTTTTGAAGCTGGTGGAGATCATCGCCGACAGCTACAGCATCCACCCGGAGCGGTATACCCTTAACCAGCCCAGTGTGGTGGTGCTGGTGGGACCTTCCGGCAGTGAGAAAAACGCGGTGGCAAGAGCCATGCTGGAAAAATCAGACTGCTTTGAAAAGCTGGTCAGCTACACCACGGAAAAAGCCGCCGCCGCCGGGGAGGACAGCTGGTATCACTATGTACCGGTGTCCAAATTCCGGAAAATGAGCGACAGCGGCGAGTTTTTTGAGTCCACCACCTACGCCCACCATTCCTACGGCTCCCGGAAATCCGATGTGGAGGAAATTCTGGCGAAGGGAAAGCATGTGCTCACCGTCATGGATATTTGCGGTGCCATGGCACTGAAGACCCATTTTGAAAATGTCATCACCATTTATATTAAACGGGATAAACGCTCGCTGCTGACCTCTATTTTGAGAAAAAATTCCTCGGTGGAGGATAAGGTGAACCGGCTCCTGTCCATCGAGGGCGAGACCAGAAACGCTCAGGTCTGCGACTATGTGGTGGAGCTGACCACCTGCGACCAAGCGGCGCAGCAGATTCTGGAAAGTCTCCATGCGATTTGAACAAAAGGCTGTTGCGTCGCAACAGCCTTCTTTTAAAAGAAAGAGGAAGCTTATGAAAAAATGTGATCTTCATACCCACTCCGTTTTCTCCGATGGGACCCTGACCCCCACCCAGCTGGTGGAACATGCCGAGGAGATCGGCTTGGGGGCGGTTGCTCTGACGGATCATAATACGGTGCTGGGTCTGCCGGAATTTTTAGAGGCAGCCCGGGGAAAACAAGTGGAGGCGGTGCCCGGAGTGGAATTTTCCGTGGACTATCAGCAGCAGGAACTGCACATTCTGGCACTGTACATCCAGCCGGAGCATTACGCCGCCGCCATGGAAATTGCCGCCGAAATGCAGGAAAACAAGCGAAAAAGCAACATTGCGCTGGTGCAGGCTCTGAACGAAGCCGGTTATGCCATCAGCTATGAAAAGATCAAAGCCGCCATGCCTGCCGGAGAGCCTAACCGGGCATTGATCGCGGCGGAGCTGACCAGAGCAGGCTATACCGCCTCCAATCAGGAGGCATTTCAAAGGCTGCTGTCTCCCAAGCATGGCTATTATGTGCCGCCGAAGCGGATCGATGCCTTCCGGCTGATCTCCTTTATCCGCTCCATCGGAGCGGTGGCGGTGTGGGCGCACCCCTTCCTGCATATAAAGGAGGAAGGGAAGATTCGAGCCTTCCTCCCGGAGGCGATCCGGGCAGGTCTGAGGGGGATGGAGACCCGGTATCCCCTGTACACCCCGGAGCAAACCGCACTGGCGCAGCAGCTGGCGCAGGAATACGGACTTTTGCAAAGCGGCGGCAGTGACTTCCACGGTGCCAACAAGCCGGATATCCAATTGGGCACAGGGAAGGGAAGCCTTGCGGTGCCAATGGAATTTTGTGAGAGATTAAAAAAAGCCAGATAAGGAAGAGAATGGGGTCGTTCCCTGGTCTTAAAAACGGTCTTTTGTGTAATATTCCCCTTTGATTTTTCGCTCTAAATGGAAAAACACAGCACTATGCCCAAAAAAATTATCAAAAATTTTCGACAAAATAGTAAATTAAGAATAGAAATTACACAAAAGCTGTGCTATAATGTTTGATGGTAAGATGTCCCCTCTATATATGGAAGAAATTTCAGGAGTTTTTTTAATGGTTACAGATCTTCAAAAAGCAAGCCTGTGGAAGCGGTTCTCCGCCGGTCTTTTCGATTTTATCATGCTCGCCGTGGTTGCGGTGGGCGTGGCAGGGCTTCTGTCCTGGGCATTGGGTTATAACGAACAAAATCAAAAGCTGACGGATGCTTACACCCGTTATGAGCAGGAGTATGAAAGCATGTACGGCATTGAGTTTCAGATCACCCAGGAAGAATACGATGCCATGTCCCAGGCTCAGCGTGAGAATTACGATGCTGCCTGCATTGCGGTGGAAGAAGCCTTCACCGGTGATCAAGAGGTGGTCTACCTTTATAATCTGGTGATGAATATGACGTTGTTGATCACCACCTTTGGGTTGCTGCTGAGCGTCCTGCTTTTGGAATTTGTTGTTCCGCTGCTGCTGAAAAACGGGCAGACCCTGGGAAAGAAGATCTTTGCCGTTGCCCTTATGCGCACCGATGGGGTGAAGGTCAGCACGGTGCAGCTGTTTATCCGGGCACTGCTGGGTAAGTTCACCATTGAGCTGATGATCCCGGTGTATATTATTTTGATGATCTTTTTCAACTCCATTGGCATTGTGGGGATCCTCATTCTGGCAGGAATTTTGTTGGGAGAGGTGATCTCCATGATCGTCACCAGAACCAATTCCCTGATTCACGACTCCATTTCCGGCACGGTGGCAGTGGATATGGCCACCCAGATGATCTTTGACAGCATGGATGAGCGGGTCGCGTATATTAAAAGACTTCACGCCGAGGAAGCATCCCGGCAGGAATATTGACCCCGGCATGGAATAGGCAATAAAATTTTTAGATATAGGAAGGGATTCGTATGAAAGTTGTATTGCAAAATCTGACAAAAATCTTCCCCAGCAGAGACAAAAAGGCAGGGAAAGAGGTGGTAGCCGTCAATGACTTCACCTTTGAGATTCCCGATGGTAAGCTCATCGGACTTTTGGGTCCCTCAGGCTGCGGTAAGAGTACCACACTGTACATGATCAGCGGTCTGCAAAAGCCCACCAGCGGCAAGATCTTCTTTGGTGACGATGATGTGACCGATCTGTCCACGGAGAACCGCGGCATTGGTCTGGTGTTCCAGAACTACGCCCTGTATCCCCATATGACTGTCAAGCAGAACATCCTGTTCCCCCTGCAAAACCTGAAGGGCAAGGATAAGCTCAGTAAGGTCGAGATGCTGGAGCGTGCCCATGAGGCTGCCTGTCTGGTGCAGATCGATGAGCTGATGGACCGCAAGCCCAGTGAGCTGTCCGGCGGTCAGCAGCAGCGTGTGGCCATCGCCCGTGCGCTGGTCAAGATGCCCAGAGTCCTGCTGCTGGATGAGCCGCTGTCCAACCTGGACGCCCGTCTGCGTCTGCAGACCCGTGAGGAGATCCGCCGCATCCAGAAGGAGACCGGCATCACCACCGT
>CAZENN010000052.1:0-14306 GCA_964513605.1 uncultured Oscillospiraceae bacterium | reverse complement strand
CGTCGGTGGTGCGGATGAACCGGTCGTAGGAAATGTTCATCAGCTTCCACAGATCCAGAACGCCGCCTTCGCCAATGACGATGTTATCCACATACTGCTGAGGGGTAACACCGGCTTCCTTTGCCTTGTCCTCGATCTTCTGACCGTGCTCGTCGGTGCCGGTGAGAAATACCACATCGTAGCCCTGCAGCCGCTTATATCTTGCCATGGCATCGGTGGCTACGGTGCAGTAGCTGTGACCGATGTGCAGCTTGGCAGAGGGGTAGTAGATAGGGGTGGTGATGTAGTAATTACCTTTACATTTGTTGCACATATTGAAACCTCCGTAAAAAGATTAGTGAATAGTGAAGAATGAAAAGTGAAGAGTTGAGGTATCCACTTCGTGGATGATTTGAAAATATATATGCGAAGCAGATACCATACTTATTCACTATTCACTATAACTTATAACTTAAAACCCCGTTGCCCTTGTTTTCACAAGGGCGACGGGGTTGTCATCGCGGTACCACCTTGGTTCGCAGCCTGATGACTGCCTCAAAAGCTGTAACGGGCATACCCGGGGAAGGCTAAGCCATCCGACCTCGCAATCCCGGCTCCGGGACCATGTTCGGCATCCTCTCCCATACCCCTTTCCACCAACCGGGGCTCTCTGAATGGTACCCAATGCCTACTCTTCCCATCAAAGCCATTGGAATATAATACAGGCATTATACCCAAAAGTGGCTGTTTTGTCAACCTTTTTCAGAAAAATGCATCTCCATTTTTACATGGGGGAGCCCGACCTCCATAAACACATCGGACACGGTGACGCAGCCGCATTTTTCATAAAAGGGCTGTGCGGAGAATTTTGCGGTCATGACCATCTTTTCATAGCCCTTTTTCCGGTAGTAGTCCCGTGCAAAGTCCAGCATGGCTCTGCCCAGTCCCTGTTTGCGGTAGGGTTTTAGCACGCAAAACCGCTGTAAATGGATCACATTCCCCTCCGGACGGCACCGAAAAGCACCCATCGGCACATCATCCCGGCAGATAAGAAAATGCTCGGCAACCCCATCCAGCGTATCATATTCATCGATCTGAATATCCTCCGGCACATCCTTTTCCACGCAGAATACCCGGTGGCGAATAACCATGTAGGCTGTCCAAAATTGTGCGCTTTGTACCTTGATGATCTGGCTCATAATCCGTCCTCCAAAAACCTGCTTTGGAGGCTATTATACCCAGTTTTTCAGCAAAAGTAAAGCAGGGGAACTGCCGATCCAAACTTTTCGTGGAATATCCGTATCAAGCACTGAAGGCAAACACCATAGCCTGTGTTGACAAACGGTGTAAAATGCACTAAAATTAAGCAATCCATATTTTACACGGAGGGAGTCTACATGAAACAATCTCAGCGTTTATTGTCCGTTCTGCTGGCATTGTCACTGGTGTTTTCGTTGATCCCGGTGCTGAATGCCCAGGCAGCAGCAGCGGATGTCCTGAGCTACAAGATCAGCAATGGAGAAGTCACGATCACTGACTGTGCCGACTCTGCTGCAGGAGAATTGGTAATTCCGGCTACCATAGAGGGTTATCCGGTCACCATTATTGGGTCTGCGGCATTCTATGACTGCAACAGCCTGACCAGCATCACCATCCCGGAGGGTGTCACACGCATTAGGGATTATGCATTCGCTTATTGCGACAATCTAACCAGAATTATCATCCCGAACAGTGTCAGCAGTATTGGGGATTCTGCGTTCTCTGAATGCACCAGCTTGACCGATATCAACATCCCGAACAGTGTCACCAGCATCGGGAATTGGACATTCTCTGGGTGCAGCAGACTGACCGGCATCACTATCCCGGAGGGGGTCACCAGCATCGGGGGGTGGGCATTTTACTGTTGCGACAGTCTGACCAGCATCACCATCCCGGAGGGTGTCACACGCATTGGAAATTCTGCATTCTTCTCCTGCAACAGCCTAATCAGTATCACCATCCCGGATAGCGTCACCAAAATCGGGGATCATGCGTTCTCTGGATGTAGTAGTCTGACCGGCATCACCATCCCGGAGGGTGTCACAAGCATTGAGGATTATACGTTTGCTTACTGCGCCAGCCTGACCGGCATCACCATCCCTAACAGCGTCACCAGCATTGGGGAGAATATATTCTCTTGGTGCACCAGCCTGACCAGCATCACCATCCCTAACAGCGTCACCAGCATTGGGGATTCTGCATTCCACCGCTGCAGCAGCCTGACGGATGTGTACTACACAGGGACGGAAGCGCAATGGGACACTGTGGTGATCTACGAGCATAACGACGAGTTGCTCAATGCAGCCATGCATTTTAACTGGATCGAAGCCGCCGCCGTCACCGGAACCCTGACCACCCACGCCGAAGGAACCACTACCCTGACCGTCACCTTCCAAGGGGAGACGGTTTATACCGGTCAGCTGGCAGATGGACGCTATCGGATCGAGGGCCTAAAGGCAGTGGAGTATGTTCTGACCCTGTGCAAGACCGGTCACGCCAGTCGGAGCTACAGCATGACCCTTGCCGCCGGTGAGAACGTCCAGGATTTGGAGCTTCTTCTGCTGGGAGATGTCAACGGTGACGGAATACGAAACATTGGCGATGTGGCGAGGCTGTACGCCTGCATCAAGAACGGTACCCAGCCGGAGGGCTACGCCTTGACCTGTGCCGACCTGACCGGGGACGGTAAAATTGACATCGGAGATACCGCCAGAGCTTATGCCCTGGTGAAAAGATCCTAAGACATTTTAAAACATTTCGCCATCCCAAAAAATCGACCCCGATGGGGGTCGATTTTTTTAGGTCAGGCATGGCTTACGGAAAGACAGAGGATATTAGGAATATCTTATATCTCACCGTGCCCCTGCGCCGGATCGATCCGTTACTGCATGGTATTGAGCCGTTTCAGGATCTTTTCTGCCAGCTGCTCCACCAGATCCGGGTCTTGCCGGGGTTGGGTGGAGCCGTTGTTTTTTCCCCATGCCACCCTTCTGATGTTGATCAGATCCAGAGGCGAAATGTTATTGGAGGAGCTGCTGCCGCCTACCGCGCCGCAGCCTAAGGTCAGGGCAGGGAACAGCCCTGTGGTTTTTCCAATGCCCCCCAGAGCTGCCGGGGTGTTCACCAGGAAACGGGACACCGGGATTTTCAGGGCGAACCGGCGAATGACGGCCTCATCGGTGCAGTGGATGGCGAAGGTGTGACCGCTTCCCTCGTGGGTGAGTACCTCGATTGCCTTTTCCAGCACCGATTCCTCATTGGGCATAATGAAGAACGCCAGCACCGGGCAGAGCTTTTCCATGGAATAAGGTCTGGTGGGGCCTGCCTCCTGCTCCCGTGCTACCAGAATTTTGGTACCCTCCGGCACGGAAAAGCCTGCCATCCGGGCAAGGTCCTCAGCCGCTCTGCCGACGATTTCCGGGTTCAGGCTGCCGTTGGGACGAAACAGCAGCTTCGCCAAGGTCCCTGCCTCTTGGGTGTTCATAAAGTAGAAGCCCCTGCGCTGTGCCTCCCGTTTGACTTCGTCTGCCATGCTGCTCTCGACGATGATGCTCTGCTCCGAGGCGCAGACCGTGCCGTTGTCAAAGCTTTTCGATTTCAAAATGCAGTCGATGGCGTGGGAAATGTCCGCACTGTGGTGGATATAGGCAGGCCCGTTTCCGGCACCCACACCGATGGCAGGCTTGCCGGAGGAATAGGCGGCTCGTACCATGGCAGGTCCGCCGGTGGCGAGGATGAGGCTGACCTCCGGGGCTGCCATCAGCTCCTGACAGCCAGCCATGGAGCCGATGCTCAGACAGCCAATGCACCCCTTGGGGGCACCTGCCCGTTCTGCCGCCTCCTGTAAAATTTTTGCCGCCCGAAGGGTGCACTGCAACGCCTTGGGGTGGGGAGAAAAGACGATGGCGTTGCCGGATTTCAGGGCGATCAACGCCTTGTAGCATACGGTGGAGGTGGGATTGGTGCTGGGGACGATGGCACAGATAACGCCCATGGGCACGCCGATCTCCCACAGCTTTTCCTTTGGATGCTCCCGAAGCACCCCCACGGTCTTCATATCCCGGATGGCATCCAAAACATCCCGTGACGCAAACCGGTTTTTCACAGTTTTGTCCGCCGCATTGCCAAAGCACGTTTCCTTCACCGCAAGCTGAGCCAAATCCTCTGATCGTGCTTCAAATGCCGCTGCCATCGCCTGTGTAATGGCATCGAGCTGAGACTGTGAAAATTCCCGAAGCCGCTTCTGCGCCGCAAAAGCCTCCCGACAAAGCACCCGTGCTTCTTGACGAGCAGCTAAGTCTCTATCCAAATCCATAAATAACCCCCCGATTCAGTAAGATAGATATGAGATACAAGATACAAGATAGGGGCGTACCCCTGAAAAGGGGAACATCTTACCTCGTTTTTTGATAGAAATTGTATCGATCTTATATCTTTGCAGCATCTCAAATCTAAGAATATCTTGTATCTTGTATCCTGTATCTTGTATCTTGCTTATATCTTGTATCTGCGTGGCCTGCTTCCTCCACTGCCTGTACAAATGCGGCGCAGGCGGCGGTGCAGGCACTTCTGGTTCCTGTTAGCAGGGCACCGGCGAAATTGGTTTCGGTGGGTGGTGGATAGAGCTTGGCAAGGGTCACATCTGCTGCCTTGATCGCCGCGTCCAGAGCGTACATGGCTTCCAGCGGCGGTGCGATCAGATAGGCCAGCGGCTCTCCCTGCCGGATGCCTGCCTCTTTGCTTAAAAAGCTGCCGGTGCTGCTGACGGTGTGGGCAAGGTAGGGGACCCCGTTGGTTTCCTCAAAGCCAATGCCCTCCAGTGCCGACAGCGCCGCCTCCATGCCGCTGCGCACCGCTCCCGGTGTGGGGCCTGCCAGAATGCCGATGACCTCCCCGGCGTGGGGGGTGGAGGCGTTGGAAGCCCCGGCGTAAAAGCTCCGGGCATAGCACACCGTCACCTCCGCCGCCTTGGTTGCCGCATCCAAAGCGATATAGGTGGGGTCGTCGGAGTCCGTGGTGAGCAGACCCAGTGCCGGATATGCTTGGGGTGCGCCCAGTCCCTTGCAAAGCTCCGGCGATGCGTTGGCAAGGTATTTCAGTGCCAGTACGTTCACCGGAATCATTGTGCCGCCTCCAAATGCAGCCCCACCCCGGAGACCTTCCGTTTCAGAATGGTCTCGATGAGCTGGGCAATATGGGCACCGGCCTCCACCGCCGGAGTCCCTTGGGCATGGATGTTGGAAACCACCGTCCGGCTGGATTCGGACACCCCGGTGTGGGGGCGATAGGTGATATACGCGGACATACTCTTATCTGTCACCAGTCCGGGACGCTCTCCCACCAGAACGCACACCAGCTCACAGCCCGTAATATCTCCCACCGCATCCCCGGCACCCACCCGGCAGTAGCGGACGAACAGGGGAACACCGGTTTCAATTCCACGCAGCTTTAACCCATCCAGCAACGCTGCCAAACAGTCCGGGGCATTGGCGGAGATGGCGGCAGAGCTAAGCCCATCTCCCACCACGATCTGCACCCGGGGAGATTGAGGGAGGGCGGACCGGATCTTTTGCTGGGTTTCTTCGTCAAAGCACCGTCCTAAGTCAGGACGGGTCAGGTACATATCCTTATCAACGCACCGGGTCTGGACGGGAACCATGTGATGCTGGGCGGCAAAGTCCTCACTGACCTGAGAAAAGACCGCGTCCTGCGCCGCCGCATGATCCGCACGGAAGCGAAGCATGGTCAGTGTCTTGTATCGAGGACCTGCCCGACCGCTTCCCAGCCTTGCCGGGGTCTTGGTCTTCATCTTTGCAAAGGTCGTCTTGTTTTCGGGATTCTCCGTCAGATAAAGCTGCCGCAGATCCAACGACGTCACATCCGGCACAAAATCCCCTTCCTGATAGCCCTGATCGGTGGACTGAGGACCGGGATCGGCGGGCTTATAATCGCTCCCCTTGACCATAGGCTCCTGCTGCGCCAAAATCTCAGCCACCAAAGCACATAACTGCTCTTTGTTCATAAAAATATTCTCCTGTAAATTGTTGTTTGGGTAGGGACCGGCGTCCTCGACGGTCCGAACGATTTCGGGGTTCGATGCCCCGAAATCGTTCTTTCCGGGCATCGGGATGGTTCCTTCGTGCCGACATTGCAGCAGGTGTTGGGTGCGGCACGGACCGTCCGGAGGCCGGTCCCTACGTTAGACAATTATTGATCTTAAATACACGAATATCTTGTATCTCATATCTCATATCTTCGCAGTGCTTTCCAAATTCAGAACAGCAAACTCGACCCGTCTCCTGCCTTTTTGGTCAGCTTGCCGTTTTCCCAAAAGCCCATTTTTTCCAGCCATGCCTGAAATTCCGGGATGGCGGTCTTTCCGGTGAGCTGGCGCAGCGTGGCGGTCTCCCGGAAGCTGGTGGTCTGGTAGTTGAGCATGATGTCATCCCCGTGGGGAATGCCCATGAAATAATTGCAGCCTGCCAGCGTCAGCAGGGAAGCCAGGTTTTCAATGTCATTTTGATCCGCCTTCATGTGGTTGGTGTAGCAGCAGTCACAGCCCATGGAGATTCCGGTGAGCTTACCCATGAAGTGATCTTCCAGACCTGCCCGGGTCACCTGTCGGGCATCGTAAAGATACTCCGGCCCGATGAAGCCCACCACTGTATTGACCAGGAAGGGCTGGAACCGCTTCGCAAAGCCATAGCACCTAGCCTCCATGGTCACCTGATCGGTGCCGTGGTGGGCGTTGGAGGACAGCTCGGAGCCCTGCCCCGTCTCAAAGTACATGACGTTGGGACCCTCTGCCGTGCCCTCCTGCAAAAGCAGTGCCCGTGCCTCCTCCAAAGTGGCGGCAGAAAAGCCAAAGGCCTCGTTGCCCTTTTGACTGCCTGCAATGGACTGGAAGATCAGGTCGCAGGGCGCACCCTGCCGCACCGCCTTGATCTGGGCGGTGACGTGGGCAAGGACGCAGATCTGGGTGGGAATTTCCCAGTGCTCCTTGATCTCCTGAAACCGCCTGAGAATCTTCCCTGCCTGCTCCGGGGAGTCTGTTACCGGGTTCAGACCGATCACCGCGTCACCGGCACCGAAGCTGAGACCTTCCAGCGTGGAGGCGGTGATGCCCTCCGGATCGTCGGTGGTGTGGTTGGGCTGGAGACGGCAGGACAGGGTGCCGGGAAGCCCGATGGTGGTATTGCAGTGGGCGGTGACAGTGATCTTATTGGCGGCATAGATCAGATCCAGATTGCTCATGAGCTTGCACACCGCCGCCACCATCTCCGCTGTCAGCCCCCGGCTGAGCTTGCGGATGTCCGAGCCGGTGGTGGTCTCGCTGAGAATCCACTCTCTCAGCTCCGACACGGTCCAGCCCTTGATGCGCTGATAGACCGGCTCATTCACATCGTCCTGAATGATCCGGGTCACCTCGTCTTCTTCGTAAGGCACCGCCGGGTTTTCTCTCAGCTGCTCCAGCGTCACGGCAGACAGCACCACCTTGGCAGCCACTCGCTCCTGCGCAGACTCCGCCGCCAGCCCAGCCAGCTTGTCCCCGGTCTTCTCTTCGTTTGCCTTGGCTAATACATCCTTTAAATCACGAAATGTGTAGGTCTTACCCAATAAAGTGGTTTTTAGTTTCATACTAACTCCTTACCCATACAAGATATCTTGTATCTCGTATCTTGTATCTTATATCTCAGTCCCTGTCCTCCGTTTTCTTCCGTGTCAGAACCAGTGCCACCGCAACGGCACTGATGCCGCCAACGAGCTTGCCGATGATCACCGCCGGGAGCATTTCCGGGGCAAAACCGGCGGTAAAGCCCAGATGGTCTCCAAATACAAAGGCGGCGGATACCGCAAATGCCACGTTGACCACCTTGCCCCGTTCATCCATGTCCTTCAGAAGTCCGAAGGTGGCAATGGAGTTGGCAAGGCTGGCGATCAGTCCCCCGGCGGCAGTGTCGTTGATGCCCAGCAATGAGCCCAGCTTCAAAAGGGGCTTTTTCAGCAGCCGGGTCAGCACGAATACCAGCGGAAACGCCCCTGCCAGCACAATGGCGATCTCTCCCACGGTTTGAAAGCCTTCCTCAATGGGATTCATGCCGGGAATGATGGAAAAGCCTGTCAGGGCTTCCACGATCGCCGCCGCCAGTCCCAGCGTGATCAGCGCAATGATGCCCTTGCCGAAAATGCCGAAGCCACGGATCATGCCCTTTTCAAATTTCCACAGCCCCAGGGCAATCAGCAACGCGATCAGGACGATGGGAATCAGGTTCCGAAGGACCATCAACACCGGGAATCCTGCCACCAGTCCCCCCACCAGCACGCCCACGGGGATGGTGACGATGCCGCAGAGGATGCCCCTTGCCATGGCACCCCGGTCCTCCGGGCGCAGGATGCCCATGGCAACGGGAATGGTAAAGACAACGGTTGCACCCAGCATGGAGCCGGTGAGAACGCCGCCTAACAGTGCCGCCTGGGAGTTATCCGTCAGCTCCATGGCAAGGGCACCGCCGCCCATGTCGCAGGCGAGAATGGTCCCGGCGAACATGGCAGGATCCGCTCCCAAAAACCGGAACACCGGCACAATGACGGGCTTTAGCACCGCCGCCAGCACCGGGGCCAGGGTGATGACACCGATCATGGCAAGGGCCAGGGAGCCCATGGCAAGGATGCCTTCTTCAAACTCCTTGCCAATGCCGATGCGATTGCCGAAGACCCGATCCAGAGCACCCAGCACCGCAAACACCGCCATGATCCAGATGATGATCTCATGGACGGACATGGCTGCTGCCCTCCGGGTCCAGGATCGCCACCACTGCCGCGTCAATGGGGGCGTCCATGCAGTACCGGGAGGCGGTGGTGCCGGTGGCGAGGAGTACCCGATCACCCTTGCCTGCCCCTACCTGATCCGCTGCTACCAGTTCTCCACAGCCGGTATCCACCAACAGAAAGGTCTGACCCATGAGACAGTTTGCTTTTCGTGTGGCCCATACAGAGCCGGTTACGGTTCCGATCTTCAAAACGATCCCTCCAGAAATTGAGATACAAGATATGAGATACGAGGTATGAGATATGAGATACAAGATACAAGATACAAGATATTCCAACGATGGCAGCTCTACAAATGGTTGTTTGGGGCTGTCAGTTATCTAGGATTTCTCTTGCCAGTGGTGTCAGCACCGCGCCGGGGGCGGGGCGTTGACCTTTTTGACGCAGTGCCCGGGCTTCTTCGGCGGTGATGAGCCGTTTGCGCCCTCCGTCGGTGAAGAGTACGCCCCAGTTTTTCAGCTCCCGTTGGGCAGTGGCAAGAGTGCTGGATAATGCCCGGTTTTTCGGAGCCTGAGGCAGTCCAGGGGTATACAGGTATACGGTTTTGCCCTGTGCCAGTGCCTCCAATACGGCATCCTCCCGGAAGCATAGCAGCTGGGACAGGGTCAAAGAGCCAATGACCACCAGCTCATAGGGCGGCTCCTTTACATATTCACAGCCCAGCTCCAAGGGGGGCTGGATGCCCACCAGCAGTGCCCGGCTCATGGCAGAATGCGCCCCCAATCTCCCTTGCCCAGTCCGCAGGCGTTGGCTTCGTCATAGTCAAGATGCACCGCCGCATCAAATTCAGGGCTGACCCGAACCACCACGTCCTCAAAGACCACCGGGCGGTCTGTGAAGGTTTGCAGCCGGACCACCTGTTTGTCCTTGACCTGAAACCGCTGTGCCTGCTCCGGGTTTAGGTGGATATGCCGCCGGGCAGCCAGCACACCCTGAGCCAGCCGCACCTGCCCGGCAGGTCCCACCAGCGTCACGCCGGGAGTTTCCTTCACATCGCCGGAAAGACGAATGGGCGGCGTAATGCCCAGGGTCTTGCCATCGGTCAAAGAAATTTCAACCTGAGCCTCCTTCCGGGCAGGCCCCAGCACCGCCACATTGGAAAGCTCCCCCTTCGGTCCCAGAATGGACACCCGTTCCCCGGAAAGATACTGCCCCGGCTGAGAAAGGGGACGCTTCACCGTCAGATCGTGCCCGAATAAAGTCTGCGCCTGCCGCTCCGTCACATGCACATGCCGCCCGGAGGCCTCAATGGGCACAAAGACCTTGCTCAACACCGTTTCAATAAGACCATTGTTGTCCAAAATACATCACCACACTTGCTAAGATATGAGATACAAGATACAAGATACAAGATATTCCGGGTCTCGGCTGTCCGATAAATTGTTGTTTACACGTTTGCCGTAGGGACCGGCCTCTGGACGGTCCGCACCGCACGTCCCATTTGCTCAAAGGCTGGTCCGAAGCATCCTGTAGCTCTAAATGAACGATTTTGGGGCATCGAACCCCAAAATCGTTGCGGACCGTCGGGGTCGCCGGTCCCTACGTTGGGCTTCAAACAACAATTTACAGCCGCTTTGCCTTTAACTCGATCATCAGCAGATACACCGTGCTGCTCATGCGGTTCAGGGCTTTTAAGATATCTTCTCTGGTACAGCCACCCTCTGGGGTTTGGAAGGCTTTTGCGGCTGCCAGCTCTGCGGCTCGGATGACACAGCGGCAGCGGTTGAGATGGGCGATGGCGGCACCGTCGGAAGCCTCCGGCATAAAATGGGGCTGACCGTAATAGTCTTGAGGTCGGTGACTGCGGCTTCGAAGCTCCTGCTGCGTCATGCCGCAAAGGGTTTCCCACTGAACAGGCTTGTCCAGCACCTCACAGGCGATCAGCTCCCGTGCCAAAGCCAGTATCTGCCCCAGCTTTTTCCCGGTCTCCTCCGGTACGGATAGTTGACATAATATTATGTCTGCCTCCAAGGTGTCGATGGCACCCCGAAAAGCAATTCTGGGATGGGTCTTGTCCACCAGAACGTTTCCATGCAGATGGGTCATATGCTCCGGCTTTTCACGGAGGATACCGCCGCTGAGCAGTCGGTATTCCTCCGGTTTTGCCTGCTCCCCACTGAGCACTTCCACCCGATGCGCCCGAAGGTAATCCCGGGCACCGGGGGTCAGCTGGTCCTTGGGTCCCAGATAGAAGACCCGCTTTCCCTCCCGGTTGCGCAGGTTGGCTTTCACCGTTTCCTCGGTGTAGAGCATCAGCTCTTACCACCGGGCATGGGCTTGCGGTCCTTGGGCAAAATGGCATCCACCTCCGTGTGGGGACGGGCGATCACATGGACGCTGATCAGTTCACCCACCTTTTCGGCGGCGGCGGCACCGGCATCGGTGGCGGCTTTCACAGCACCCACGTCTCCCCGGACCATCACCGTCACCAGACCGCCGCCCACCTGCTCCTTGCCCACCAGCTGGACATTGGCAGATTTGACCATAGCATCCGCCGCCTCAATCGCCCCAACAAGCCCCTTGGTTTCGATCATTCCTAAAGAATTAGTATCCATTGTCATTCAGCCTTTCAAAATTTTTAGATTTTACGAAGATATTGAGATATAAGATACAAGATACAAGATACAAGATACAAGATACAAGATACAAGATATCTTCCATCGTGATCTGCATGATAAATTATTCATTGGCCGCACACAGGAAACAAACAACAGTTCATCGTTCTGGAATATCTCATATCTCCCATCCCATATCTTGTATCTCATATCTTATATCTGCGAAGCAATTGCCAGGGTTTTGATTACCACCGGAAACGTGGGTCCTACTGGGTTTCCTACGTCCAGATAGTCTCCTTCTGATAGCTTTAGACCGTCCAGACAGAGGACTCCATATTCCGGCAGCCGAAGCTTTAACGCCTGCCCCAGTGCCTTTGCCATGTCTTGGGTCAGGGCAATGCAGACCTCCCCTTGGAGGGTCTGGGCAATGGCATCGGCAAGCCGGGTGACCTCTTTGTAGCTTGCCCCCTCAAAGCCCGGAAAATACAAAACCGGTGACCGGTCCTGCGCTTGCAGCCGCTGTGAGATCAGCCGGGGCA
This sequence comes from uncultured Oscillospiraceae bacterium, assembly GCA_964513605.1. GTDB lineage: Bacteria > Bacillota > Clostridia > Oscillospirales > Oscillospiraceae > Faecousia. The sequence continues at coordinate 2,365 of CAZENN010000052.1, read as the reverse complement.
GGGAAGGGGAACACTGTTCCTGCTGAGAAAAGGTGACCACCGGCAGATTCTTTTTCGGAAGGGATACCCCTTGGGCATAGACGGTACTGCCCGATAGCTGGGCGGCGTGGCAGCCGGCTCCGATGACCGTTGCCCGAATGGTCTGCTTGCCCAACCGGTAGTGTCCTGCCAGTCGGCTTTCCCGGATGCACCGCCCCAGCACCGGTCCCAGATCGCCATAGGTCAGCCAGGGCTGATCCTGCCGGATGCACTCTGCCACACCGCCGGAGAAGATCACCCGGCTCCCCGGCGGAGCAGGACAGAAGGGTGCCCCTGCCTCCCGGGTACTAAGCTGTGCGAGCAGCTCCCCCGGCTCCCGAAGCCCTGCCGCCATTTCCAAAGCCTCCGTCAGCAGCCACGCCACCGCCTCCACCTGCGCCTCAGATGCCCGGTCCCCCGGCTTCAGCTCCGTCAGCCCTTGCAGTACCGGTGAAACGTAGGTCACGGTGCCGCCGTCATCGAATTTCAGCAGCCGACCGCCCACATTCAAACAGCCGGTGTGAAGGATCTTCCCATCTTCCAAAAGTGCCAGATTGGACGTGCCGCCGCCGATGTCCATGTGAAGCACCGACCCTTCCTGGCTTTCCTCCAATGACCCTGCCCCCTTTGCCGCCAGCACACTTTCCAAATGGGGGCCTGCCGTTGCCACCACAAAGTCTCCGGCAAGGTCTGACAGGGCATCGAGCACCTGTCGGGCATTCTCCTTCCGGGAGGTCTCCCCGGTGATGATGATGGCTCCGGTGTCCACATCCTCCCGGCGAATGCCTGCGTTTTCGTATTCCCTTGTCACCAGCTGCCGCAAAGCAGGCGCATCCACACGCTGGGCATCCAATAAGGGAGTGAAGAACACCGGGCTTTGATAGAGAATCTTACGGTCTGTAATGGCAAGCTCCGGCACCGCAAAGGCACCTGCCCGGTTCTCAATGGTCAGCTCCGACACAATGAGCTGGGTGGTGGTGGTTCCCACATCCAGCCCCACACTGCAAAGCCGCTCAGCCATGACCGGTGACCGCCTCCAGCACCTGCCGCACCATCTGGGACGTGACAGGCAGAGGATTGGTCTTGCAGCAGGGGTCTGCCAGAACCGCCTCCACCAGAGACTGGCGGTGCTGTCCCAGCTCTCTGAGGGATACCCCGGCTTCTGCAAGGGTGGCAGGCAGACCCAGCTCCTTGCGCAGCCGGATCAGGGCGTTTCGCAGATTTCGCACCCCCACCGCCTGCGCCCGTCCTTCCAGACCGGCACTTTGGGCAAGGGCGGCGTACCCTTTGCCGCAGGCCGGGGCGTTGCAGTCCATCACCGCCGGAAGCAAGATGGCATTGAGCCGTCCGTGGGGCAGGTGGAGCAGTCCTCCCAGTGCATGGGACAGACCATGGCAAAGCCCCAGCCCGGCTTGGGTAAAGGCAAGCCCTGCCATGGATGCCGCCTGATGGATCACCGCCCGTGCCTCCTGATTGCCCTCGAAGGACCGGCGCAGCTGCGATAGCACCAGACAGAAGGACTCTTTTGCCAGCGCGTCCGTGATGGCACCGGCTCCCGTGGCGGTGTAGGCTTCCAAAGCATGGGTCAGAGCATCAAAGCCCCCCTCCGCAATCAGGGATCTGGGAAGGGCTTTCACCAGCGACGGGTCTAAAATCGCCGTCTTTGGACGCAGCCGCCGGTCAACCAAAGGATGCTTCACCCCGTCATGGGTCAAAATGGCAAAGTCCGTTACCTCGGACCCGGAGCCGGAGGTGGTGGGAATTGCCACCAGGTCGGCGTTACAGCCGGAAAAATACACCATGGCCTTGGCACAGTCCATGGCACTGCCGCCGCCCAAAGCCACCACCGTATCTGGGTGGAAGTCCTTTACCACCGCCGCCCCCTTCGCCGCCAGGGTCACGGTGGGGTCCGGCTCTACGTCAAAGAAATACGCCGTCACCGCCCCGGATGCCTCCCCCAGCTTCCGGGCGATGCCGTCTTTAAAATAAGGGTCTGCCACGATCAGCAGCCGCTTTGTATCCAGTTCTCTCATGACAGCTTCTGCCGAACCGGTCATGATTTGCGTCTCGCAGGAAAATTGCCCCATACTATCACCTCGTTGACCCTAGTTTGCGCAGAAAATTCCGGGTCATACGGCGATGGTGGCAAAATATCCAAAAAAAGAGGGCGAAAACTGTAGGAACAGACCATTGCGCAATTCTTTTCAATGTGGTATCATATCGTTATCCAGGTGGGTTGCGCCTACTCCACAAACAATAGTCGCAGTTCATCAAAAAAGGAGGAAAATAATATCCGTCTGACTCACGGTGCGGCAGTGTGGAGACCTGTCGTAAAGCCTCCGCTGTT
>CAZENN010000051.1:0-14315 GCA_964513605.1 uncultured Oscillospiraceae bacterium | reverse complement strand
ATTTCTAAACTTTCTGCCACAAAGCTTTTACGGACTTTTACAAGTGCCTATTAAATATGTAAATAATATACACGTTTTTTCAGCAACTGTCAATAATAAAATAACAGACGAATAACGCATCCAATGCACTAATTATATCATCATTTTCTCTCTACTGAACCGCAAAGTATGCTCAAAACCGCGAAAAGTATGTCACCTGTCAGCGATTCGGACTTGCAATTCCTGTCGCTCGTTGTATACTTACAAGAGTATACGATGGAGGAATTTTATGCTGCATCCTGTTATTAATTTTCTTGCTATTTTACCAGGTACTCTTTTCACCTATTACTATTTGTCCAAAGCTGTCCCCTTAAAAAAGCCCTGGCTTTTTACACTCTTGAGCACAGCCATCATGCAAACCCTTTGGATCATTAATAATTACATTTTAGATGATGCTTCAGTCCCTTTTGACATCCTAAATTTCGTTTCTGGCATAATAGTCCTTGCCGTGTTCATCGACCGTGCCTATTGGATCAGTGCCGGTCTATGCTACTGCTGCATGGTGCTGTCGCAGTATGTTACTACGATTCTCATGCTATTTCTGCTTGTACCCGCATTAAATGCCTGTGGTATCCCCACCGAAACCATGACAGACCTGGGCTCTTATTGGTACGCCGTAATGTCGCTGATCTGCTCGCTGCTATGCTGGCCCTGCATGGCTTTGACGGCAAAGCTGGGCAAGCGTTGGAGCCGACCGTTTCGGATCTCTCCGTGGCTGCTGATGAATCTGGCCGTGCCCGCCAGTCAGGTCGCCCTGCTTAACATGTGTATACGGCTGATATCGGCGCCGGAGGATTTTCACGGCTATACAACCTCGCTGTTTTTGGGTGCTGTATGTTGTATCATCGCAGATGTGGTCATGATCTACGGCATCTACAGATATCTTCGGGGCCGACAGATGCAAGACCACATGAATCTGCTGCAAGCGCAGTTGCAGCTCCAGCAAAGCTACTACCGGCAGATGCAGGATAACATCCAACAGATCAATTATATCCGTCACGACCTGAGCAATCAGCTGCAAGCCGCTTACCAGCTTCTGGAACACGGCCATTCGGATCATATGCGTACACAGCTGGATTATCTACAGCAAAATCTGCGTGAAAAAGTAGGACCCAGCTACTGTGCCAATCTGATGGTGGACGCGGTTCTGAGTGATAAAGCCCGTATCTGTCGGGAGCAGGGCATCCGTCTGGATGCGGCAGTAGAGCTTCCCAAAGAGCTTTCCATCAACAGCAGCCACCTTTGCAGCATCTTTGCCAATCTGCTGGATAACAGCATCAAAGGGATACAGGAAAGCGGCACTGCACACCCCTACATTGATCTGCGCGCCTCCATTCGTGCCGGGTATTTGAGTATTCATTGTTCCAATCCTTCCAATTCACAAAAGAAGAAAGTCTCCCGTGCCCCCCTTCGCAAGCATGGACTGGGATTGGAGATCCTATCCCAATTAGCCAAAGAGTATAACGGCAGCCTGCAGACCCAATTAGATGACGGCATATTTCAGACCGTTATGATCCTGAGCTTGCCGGAGCACTAAAAAATCAGCGGACAGCTTCGATCCGACGAAGCTGTCCGCTGATTTTATGTATGTTCTGACAAGTACTGAAAAAACGCAGTCTTTACCGCCATTTGATTTGGTCGGCTCACAGGCAATATTTGCTCGTTTTGCAATGTAAGCTGTCCGGTTGTCATAGCTTTTACATAAGGCAGGTGAACCACATAGCTAATATGACAACGGCAAAAAGCAGGATTACCAATGCGGTGGAGCAGGTCGTTCAGCTTTTCCCGTGTGCGTTGCTGGGAGCCATCACGCAGATGAATATGCGTCCAGTGACCCTGACGCTCCATATAGCAGATATCTGCCACAGGAACAATCCCGTCTTTCAGTGCCAAATTGGCACCGGCTTCAGCCGCGGCAAAAGCCGCATTACGCAGCAGGAATTTGGGCAACTGATGCTCCAGTTGATCTTTTAAAATCATACCGACATGAGGAACATCGTATACGTCACTGACGTAACGAGCATAGCCGCTTACAAAAAGCACCCGACAGTGGGGGGATTTTTCCATGATTGCCTTCGCCAACTCGATTCCGCTGCTCTCCGGCAATTCAATATCCAATACTACCAAATGAAACGCCTGTTCCATTGCCAACAGTCGGTCGGCGGAGGTGGCTGTGTGGACACGGCAAGAATACCGACCGGACAAGCTTTCCACGGTTAACGCTGCCAACCGCTGCAACATCACAGGATCATCATCGCAAACCGCAATCTGTAGCTGCGGCTGATAAGTGTACTGCGTCATGCCCCCTCCCCCTTCGTAAATCTCTGCTGCTCATACTATTTCTTGATAGAAATATTTAAATTTTTTAATTGAATATCAGTATCATATATGCAAGACATTATACAAGCTTTTCTCTTGCCGTGCAACCCCAAGAATCGTGAATTTCAAGGTCCCTTCAGTTTGTATAAAACAGCACACAGCTCGCTTATGCATCGCTGTGTGCTGTCGTCGCTGGCAGGTCTCAACGCCGCTTGGTTGCTAACTAAGTGACATTACCCTTTCGGGGCGGCGATGATCGATTATGTAAAGAGCTGCTTTGCGTAATAGCCATAGACCGCGCAGGCGGCGGCAAGGTCTGCCATGGTTCCGGTTTGGGCGGCTTGGGCTTTACAGTATTGACCGATGGAGTAGCCAATGACACCGGAGCAGTAGTCGGTGGTGCCGTCGCTGTAGCAGAAGCTGACGTATACACCATTATCCAGCTCCTTGGCGGCAATGCCTTCCACCGCAGCCAGATACTCACCGGTTTCGGTCAGGGTCATGGTGATCGCCTGGGTCGCATTGTCAACGCTCAGGGTCTGCGCCCCGTCAAAGGCTTCCTGATTCCAGACGTACATGGTGATGTCCCCTGCCGGTGCGGCACTGGGCAGGAAATAGTAGTTGATGCAGAAAGCTCCCTCAAAGGAGATGGTGGGATAGCGTCTGCTGTAGCCGCCGTTATTGACCATGGTACCCAGCTTGGTGCTGTCGGGCAGGGTCACGGCCGCGATCATCGTGTCGCTGTAATCTTCCACCAGAGCCTGCTGGTCGGCAGTCAGATCCGCATTGACCAGCGCATCGGTGTTGTGAGAGAAGTAGGTCTGGGCTGCCGCACCGTAATTGAGCATGGCGACCACCAGAGGTCTCATTTCCTCTATGCCGGTTTTGAGCTGGTTATAGGCATAGGTCTTAGGACTGTAGCCCACCAGCTTGGTGTAGGTATAGGTGCCATCCGTCAGCTTGGCATAGACCGCAAAGTAAATGGTGTCCCCCAATTCCTTCGCCGCAATACCGGTGGTGGTGGAATAGTAGTAACCGTCGGCTTCGCTCCATGCGTAACCGGGAATGACGTGCTCCGCCGTTTCCACATCATACACGGATACCTTCTCGGAATAGGTGATCAGACCCATTTCCGCCACGTCCTCCAAATCGGAAGCGGCGTAATAGACGTTCATAACGATCACATCTTCAAAGGACAGGCTGGGGTATTTCAGGGTAATGGTGGGGACCGTGGACACAGCAGGATCCGCTTCGCCGCAAAGGGTGCAGGCACCGTCCTCATAGCTGTGTCCGGTGGCAGGAGTCTCATCTGTGGTATCGCTATCCCCACAGACCGTGCAGGTATAGGCAACGTAACCGGCTGTGGTACAGGTTGCTTCCGCTGTGATCCACTCGTAGTTATGACCGGCAGATTCAATGGTAACAGTATAGCTGTCATCGCAGAGGGAACAGGTGTAAGTCATAATACCGTCCCGGGTACAATCCGCTGCAACGGTGACTTCCGTGGTATAGCTATGGGTACAGGTCTGACCGGTGCTTTCCATAGGCGTAACGGTAATGGATGTCGCACTGGAATAATTGGTAACACCGGTGAACTTGCTGACATTGTTCGACAGCGCAAAGGTGGTGGTACCACCGGAACCGGAGCTGCCGGAACCGAACCCACCGCCCATGGAAGGTCTGCCGCCCGGGGTGGGTCTTGTGCTGCTGCTATTGCCGCCGCTGCTGCTGGTTCCGCTGTAGCTCTGCTGACGGGTATTGCTGACGGCGGTAACGGTAGTCATGTCATAAACACCCTTGGTCTCGGTGCCGGTGATTTCGCCGCCGATGTACACACGGTAGCTCTGACCGATTTCAAAATTCTCGCTGGAAATAATGGCACCGGTATAGGTCCTGACCTGAGAACCGTTGATTTCATCCTTGTCCGGGTCATAAGCAAAAACACCCTTACCGGTGGTATCGGTGACAATAATGGCATCACCGGCACTCTTTGAAGAAGAGAATTGCAAATTCATGGTGGCTTGATCGTAGACCACAGAGGTATCATTTTCCACCCAGTCCATGGTAGAACCCAGAGCCACCACATTACCGCCGAAAATATAGGTTCCGAAGTCGGAGTCCATGCCGGAATCCGATCCAGGGTTTGCCATGGTGATAACAGTGCCACCGTTGACGGAAATGAAGCCGTTGGAGTCAATGCCATCGCCCTCATTTCCAAGACCTGCCAGAATGTGTAAACAACCACCGGCAATGGTCAGGACGGAAACATTGTCTTCATTGACATTGATGCCGTCGTCCTGAGAAAAGATGTTCACATTACCGCCGTTGATGGTCAGGTGAAGCTCAGAGTCCAGGCCCTCATATCCGGAGGTGATATTCAGAACACCGGTCCCCTTCTCCTGCCCCTGAATGACCATGGACTGGTAGGAGTAGAATGCGCCGTCGATTTTCAGCCGTTTTTTCTGAACGGAGGTGCTGCCGCTCTTATACTGGGTCTTCAGGATGCGGAAGATATTGCAGCCGGTGACGTTATTTTCCGTGCCATCTGCCAGTGTTACCACCGCACCGGCATCGGAGGTATCAACATGGTAGGACCAGGAGGTCTGATCCTCCCAGGTATTGTCGCATTCATAGACGTTATCAAACACCACGCCTGCCGCCACGGTGCAGTTGACGGTCACGCCGTTGAGAATCAGGTTGACCTTGGCAGTGGGGTCCGTGAAGGGATCGTCGCAGTAATTTTCCAGATCCACCCAGATCTGACCGTGCCAGTTGCCCGTAATAACATAGTCACCGGGCTGGGTGATGTGCAGGACTGCATTTTCATAGGCATCCTCCGGAGCGTGCATCATATCCGTGGGCAAGGTATTCCAGCCGGGAAGGGTGGAAAAAATGTAGCTGGTATAGCCCTCGGCGGTATAGTAGTAGACCCACTCTTGCTCCCCGTCGTAATTCATTTTGGTGAAGCCGCTGGTATCCAACTCCGGGTAGTAGTAAATGTCGTGGGCGATGTAGACCGGGTCATCCCCCGGTTCTGTGCCGGTGTAATACTCGGCAGGAGAATTTTTGACATCGCTGTGGACCGTAGAGGGGTCTGCGTGCCAGGTGTAGTCGTATTCCGTGACCGCCGTACCATCGTAGAGGGCGGTATGGGAATAGGACCCGTCAGAATTTTGGATGCTGCTCAGGTGAATGGTATGCGCCGCAGAGGTATCCGCCGCCTTGACCGGCACGACCACCGGGTAGGGAGCCAAGAGGCACAGTGCCATAAACGCAGCCAATAATCGTTTTATGTTTTTCATAACAGGAACTCCCTTCTAAAATGATGTTGAGCCGCCGTGGGGTACTGCCCCAGGATCGGTCCGATACTGTCATTATACCCCTACCGCGCGCCTCTGTCAACAAATAGCAAACTTTTTGTTTGATAATTTCCGTTTTTTGCTTTCGTTTAAGGTTGTTTTATCGATTATTTCAGCATTTTTAAAGTTTTTCCCTTTCAGCCAAAAAAGTGACCGTTTCACGAAGAAAGTGTGAAACGGTCACATATCATTACGCTTCTTTTACGATGACGTAGCCATCTACCAGATTGGCATACTCCAGCGTACCGGGAAGCTCCAGCTGGTGATCCATCAAATCTGTCAGAACGACACTGCCATCCTTGCAGGTAATGGAGACTACATTTTTCATCACCATGGAGGCAGGCTCCCTGGTGTTCTTATAAACGGTTGACAGGCACACAAGCTACCTCCTCACTTCACATCCAGACTGGCCAGCACCGCACTGAGCCGCAGATTGCCCTTTTCAAAATCGGACACCGCTGCCATCACCTGCTCGTAGGCACTGTGACTGCCTGCCTTCTCCAACTGAACCGCCAGATCCGCCAGCTCCTTTGCGTGGGCAGCGTTATGCCCAACCATGTACTTCATCAAGGCCAGCAGCTCCTCCATAGGGGTATGCTCACAGGAGCCGCCGCAGTGCTGGCAGCTGCCGGAACAGTCATTGCTGTGGTCGTGGGTGTGGGTATGGTCGTGCAGATGCTCATGGTCGTGAGGGTGGGCGTGGTCGTGGGTATGAACATGGGTGTGCTCATGGGTATGGGTGTGACCATCGTGAGTATGCTCATGGGTATGACTGTGGCTGTGCTCATGGGTATGGGCACCGCCAATGTGATCGTTGGGTAAATGCATTTGATATCGCTCCTTCATAATTTGTTTTGAATGGCTATCCCTCCCGGGGGCTTGCCAGAAATGAAAAAATGGGGTATAATCAAGGGGAAACTGCCAGAAAGAAGGAATTCCCCATGTCTCATCAGCACGATCATCACGACCACGCCTATCTCCACGCCCACGGCATTGCCCACTCTCATGGGCACGTCCATGAAAACCAGAAGGCGGTCATCAACCGTCTTGCCCGTGCCATCGGGCATCTGGAAAAGGTAAAGCGCATGGTAGAGGATGGGGTGGATTGCTCTGAGGTGCTGATTCAGCTCGCCGCGGTCCGCTCCGCTTTGGATAACACCGGCAAGGTAATTTTAAAGGACCATATGCGCCACTGCATGGTGGACGCTGTGGCTGCCGGGGATCAGGAGGCCATTGAGGATCTTTGCATGGCCATCGACAAGTTTATGAAATAACGGATCACTGCTCTTGGGATGCTTCCGTCTCCTGTACTTCTTCCTCCGTCTCAGCTTCTACGGCTGAGGCGGTTCTTTTTGCCACCACATTGACAAACAGCTTTTCCGGGTCCGGCTTACGCAGTGCCATGATCACCAGCACCACCACCGCCGCAAAGCAGCTGACTGCCGCCAAAAGCTGACTGACCCGAATGGGAGAGCTTCCCAAATACAGGCTGTCGGTACGAAGTCCCTCGATCATGGTTCTGCCCAGACCGTACCATGCCACATATCCCAAGGCGATCTGACCGTCATACTTGCGGCGTTTGGACAGGAAATGCAGCAGCACGAAGCCGCACAGGTTCCACAACGACTCATAAAGGAAGGTGGGATGGTGATAGGTGATCTCGCCGGTAAGCTTATTCAGCAGACCCATCCGAAGGAAGCTCTCGGTCTGTGCGCCGAAGGCCTCCCGGTTGATAAAATTGCCCCAACGACCAACGCATTGACCGATCAGGAAACCCAATGCCGTCAGATCCAGCACAGCGGTCAGCTTCACCTTGTCTTTCTTGATCCAGGCATAGATCACGATGCCGATGGCGGCACCGATGACACCGCCATAAATGGCAAGACCACCCTCCCAAATGTACAAGATACTGATGGGGTCATCCGCGTAGTTCTCCCATTTGAAGATACAATAGTAAAGTCTGGCGCAAATCACCGCAACGGGAACGATGCACAAAACGCCGTCGATGATATCATTTTGCTGTAAACCAAACTTTTTGCACCGGGTACATCCATAGACCACCGCCAGCATCAGTCCCAGTGCGATGAGAACACCATACCAGTGTATCTCAAAGGGACCGATGGAAAAGCTTCTGTCGGGGTTCCAGGAAAAGCCCAGGGACGGGAAGGATATTTCCGTATAATAGTTCATTTATGTTTCCTCCTTTATTGGTTGAATGACAGACAGAGCGCAGCGTTCCTGCCGAACCACCCGGTCAAGAAACGCCTGCAGATCCCGGGCTGTGATCGCCTCGTAAATCTTTGGGAACTGAAAATAATCAAAATCACAAAAGTGATAGGCACACAGCCGGAAACAGGTGCTGTCGAAGCTGTCCAGATCCCGGATCCGCCGCCCCAAGGCACTGCGCTTCATCCGCAAGAAATCCGCTTCCTCGATTCCCTCCTGCGCGAGCGTACGGGCACGGGCAAGAATGGCAGTTTTCACCGCCTCCGGGTCATGGGTATCACCGCCGCAGGTCAGGAAGGCACAGCCATCCGCCATTTCAAAGCCTCCGCCAAAGGAGGTATCGATCAGCCCCTGACCGTAAAGCTCCAAATACAGCTGAGAGGACTCTCCAAACAAAGCCTCCGCCGCCAGGTCGCCGATGATCTCACTGCAAACGCTCTGTTCCCCTTTTCCGATGGGCTCGCACTTAAATGCCATTTGGAAGGTGGGCATGGAAACCTCCATGGATGCCTGAGAAAATGGGACAAGGCAGGTCATGTCTTCCGGTTCATCGGGCAGCTTTTCTGCCACCGGCAGCAACGCCGTTCCCAACCGCTTCACCGCCGCTGCCGCCACTGTCTCAGGGTCCACGTCCCCCACCACGCACAGCACCATATTACCCGGTGTATAAAATGCCTGATGGCACAGGTACAGCAGCTCCGGCGTAATGTCACGAATGGACTCTCTGGTGCCCAGAATAGGGGTGTGGATATCGTGATGGCGGTACATACCCTCGGTCAGCATCTCAAAGACCCGGCTTTCCGGTGCGTCGGCGTTCATGCCGATCTCCTGATCGATGATGCCTCGCTCCTTTTCCACGCTCTCCTGGGTAAAGTAAGGGGTGGATACAAATTCCAGCAGCAGATCCAGACAGGTATCAAAATTCTGGGTACAGGAGAAATAGTAGGCCGTCATATCATAGCTGGTAAAGGCATTGACATTGGCCCCAAGCTCTGCCAGCTGTGCGGACACATCCCTGCCCGGCAAGTCAAACATCTTATGCTCCAGATAGTGGGCAATACCGGCCGGGACCGTATACTCCTGTCCCTGCCAGCGGAAGTGTCTATGGATGGAGCCATAATCCACAGCAAAATACGCCAGCTTTTTCTGAAAACCGGGACGGGGAACCACCAGCACCGTCAATCCATTGGGCAGCACCTGCCGGTACACCTGCTCATCCAGCCCGGGATAGGTCTGCGGCTTCATTCTGACACCCCCTTGAGAAAATATGTGGTATGCAGTTGCAGGGTCTGCGCCGCCTGCGCCACCTGCTCTGCCGTCACCGCCTCCACCGCCTGACGGTATTGCTCCAGCGTCAGAGACAGCCTGCCAATGGCGGCGGTGGACTCATAGCCTTCGATGGCACCGGGAGAATCGTAAACACCACGAAGCCCGGAGAGAATCGCCTCCTTTGCGGCGGTCAGCTCCTCTTGTGTGATCTGCCCCTGCTGACAAGCCTTCAGCTGGTTCATGATCTCCTGTTTCACCTGCGGCTCCATATCGGAGTCGATACCGGCAGAAACCGTCAGGATTCCCTTACTTCCATAGTGGCCGGAGCCAATGGAGTAGCAAAGCCCCCGCTTCTCGCGGACATTGACAAAGAGCTTGCTGGTCATACCGGCTCCAAAGATCGTATTGAGCACCTGCATGGGGGCAAAGTCCTTTCCCCGGTTGGTGATGGGGGTCACAAACCCCATCGACAGCTTCCCCTGGGTCACATCCATGGTCTCAGTGTAGCTGCCGCCGCCACCGTCCCGGAAGGGAGTATGATCGGGCAGCGTGACAGGTCTGCGATCAATGCCCTGGAAGATTTTCATTAGCTGTTGTGCCACCGCCTCCGGCTGGGCACTGCCTACATAAAAGATTTCCGCCGGGCTTTCTTCTAAAATCTGCCGGTAGTGAGCATAGGCTGTCACCGGATCAATAGCCTGAACCTGCTCCTTTTCCCCCAGTCTGGGAATGCCGAAGCTGTCCGCCACGCACATCTTTTTCAGCATCTGGACGGCGGTATAGGCACGTTTGTCATTTTTCTGGGCTTCAATGGTGGCAATGAGATTGCGTTTCTCGCTGGTAACATAGGCCTCACTAAATCCACCATTGTGCGTTACCGGCTCCAGAAGCAGCTCTCGGAGAAAATCGATCATCGGCTCTAACACCCGATCCCCCGGAAGAGCATAGCGGTCATCAATAAAGCCACAGTAAAGCCCCACCGTCTGATAATCCCCCACCCGGCGAACCAGCTCCCCTACGGAAGCTCCATACAGATCGTCCAGATGCAGTGTAATGGCACGAAGATCCGGTCTGCGCACCGTCCCTCGCAGCAGCACTGCCGGAATCAGCGCATTGAGTGCCGACTCCTCCCGGCACATGGGACGCAAAAATTGCAGGCTGAGACAGCCCTGTTTAAAATGCTGCGCCGTGACGCACCGCAGGGTGACACCGCTGACCAGCTCAATGGTTTGAAGCATGTAATGACTCCTTCAGATATGAATAGGGTTATTATATACCATTTCCGGCAAAATAGGAAGTCCCCAATAAAAAATTAACAAAATATCCGGCTCTTGACGGTTGCGCTTTTGTCTTCCATCATGTAAAATAGTAAATTGATAGAATATGCACAAAAAGGAGGATATCAGCCATGGCATGGCTTGAGATCACCATAAATACAGCCACAGCGCAGATCGACGATATTGCCGCAAAGCTCACAGCAGGCGGTTTTTCAGATCTGGTCATTGAGGATCAGCAGGAATTTGAAAGCTTTTTAGAGGAAAACCGGGCATACTGGGATTATATCGATGAAGGCTTGCAGCAGCAGCTTCAGGGTCTTTCCCGAATCAAGCTGTATCTGGAGGATACGGACCGGGAGAATATGGTCGCATTGGAGGCTCTGGTCAAGAAAATGGAGCTTTCCATGACCGTCGCCCCTCTGCCGGAAGTGGATTATGAGGAAAGCTGGAAGGACAGCTACCCACCCCAGCCCATCGGTGAAAAACTGCTGGTCCTTCCCTACTGGTTGGCAGATCAGGATACCCAGGGGCGGAAAAAGGTCATTCTGGACCCCGGCCTGACCTTTGGCACCGGTGCCCATCCCTCCACCCAGATGGTAATGGAGTCCATGGAAAAGCTGGTAAAGCCCGGGTATCGCTGTCTGGACCTGGGCAGCGGCAGCGGTATCCTTTCCATTGCCGCTCTGAGGCTGGGGGCAGATCATGCCATAGGCGTGGATATTGACCCGAAAGCGGAGGATATTGCCCGGGAAAATGCCGCCTACAACGACTTCACAGCCGCCCAATTTACCGCCTGCACCGGTAATGTCACTGCGGACAAGGCACTGATGGAGCAGCTTTCTCAGCAGCAGTATGATCTGGTGCTGGTCAATATCGTTGCGGATGTGATCATCGGTCTGGCACCGGTGCTTCCCCGGTTTTTGTCGGAAAATACAAGCTTGATCTGTTCCGGCATTTTGGATAGCCGCCTTCAAGAGGTTTGCGTTGCTTTGGAGCATGTCGGCATTGAAGTGACCTCCATCCATGAAAAACAGGAGTGGCGCTGCGTCACCGGAAGAAGGAGAGAACCATGAATATTTCATACCGAACCAGAAAGATGCTGCGGCGTTTCGGCGCGGCTCTCGGTATTTTGGCCGCAGCCGCCGTGTTCATTTACACGGGCTGGGTGGTCTGGGCAGGTCGCTATATCATTTATACCCGGGAGGGTGCCAGTCTGGATCTGTCCATGGATGCCCAGCTTCCGGTGGGAACCCCGGCAGAGAAACCGGCAGGTGGCGAAACCGTCAACATTCTTTATCGAGAGCCGGTGGTGGAGGACGAGGATTCCCTTCCGGTGTCAGAGCTGACCAATATCACCGGTTACTATATTGATGAGGAAGATCTGAAAAGCGATATTTCCTCACTGCTGTCTCAGCTGGAAAAGCTGCCCGAAGGAACCGCTGTGATGCTGGATATGAAAAATATCCGGGGTGTATTCTACTATCAGACCGCCGTTGGCAGCAGCACCGCTGAGGACATCGATCCGGAACAAATGGATACCCTGCTGGAATTTCTCCACTCCAAGCAATTTCATGTAATTGCCCGTATCCCTGCCTTCCGGGATCGGGAATATGGTCTGAATAATGTCTCCCATGGACTGGCAAAGGAGGGCGGCAACGGCTCTTTGTGGATGGACGATCAGGGCTGTTACTGGCTGGACCCCACCAGCGAGGGAGCCTTGGGGTATCTGGTTCGTGTGGTCATGGAGCTGAAGGGACTGGGCTTCGACGAGGTAGCGTTCACTGAATTCCGCTTCCCGGATACGGACAAGATCGTATTCGAGGGAGATCAGTCACAGGCTCTTGCAGATGCCGCCAGACAGCTGGTGGAGACCTGTGCCACCAACCGGTTCTTCGTATCCTTCTACAGCACCGATTACACATTTTCTCTGCCGGAGGGCAACAGCCGCCTGTATTTGGAAAGCGTTGCGGCGGCGGATATCCCCAATGTTCTTAGTCAGGCTGTTGTCACCGAGCCGAAGGTTCAGTTAATGTTCATTACCGATGTCAGTGACACACGGTTCAATGATTACTGCGTCCTTCGTCCGCTGGACAGTGCGCATTGATGCGGTCATATCGCATAAATACCCCAATCAATTGTTGCTTGCCGTAGGGACCGGCCTCCGGACGGTCCCGTGCTTTTGCGATGCAAAAGCACATTGCCGTAGGCAATTAACCGGTATAAAAACACTCGACCGCCTCCTAAAAAGAGGCAGCCGAGTATTTTTTAGTATCAAAGAGAAGAATAGCCGTGGGAGTTGACCAAGGCATCGATCTTCCTGCCCTTCTTGCAATAGGGGCAGTCCTTATAGTCGTAGCTGGCATAATCCGGAATATCACTCAGGTCATAGACAGAGCGAACAGGCAGTCCCCCCAGCTCATTCATGGCACTGTACAACGCGGCAACACCAACCACCTCACCGCCGTAATAACCGATGGCTTCCACGCCCTTATTGGCGGTAAAGCCGGTGGTGCAGGAGGCCATCAGAATCAGCACATGCTTATTGCGGATCATGGCCTGGATATTGTCACGGAAGATCATCTGAGAGTTGGAGTTATATTCCGGCTCCACCACATAAATACTCTTGTGGGCATTCAGATTCCGGAAGCCGCTCTTGATCAGCTCCTCTGCCAGGCAAGCACCGATGACCGCCGTACCATCCAGACACAAGATGGTGTCCACCGGAGTATTATTCTTAAAATTTGCCACCAGACTCTTTGCCACATCCTGTGCCTCGCTGATCCGGGTCTTCGGATATGTAATATCAATATAATAATTGATATGGCTGTGATTGGTTGCAAAATGACCACGGGCAACACGAAGGGGCACATTGCCATGGCGTACCGGCCAGTTATTGATTTCGATCATAGGAATCTCCTCCAAATCTGAATTTAAAAAGCGTTTTTTGAACCCGGCAACCGCGTTTTTGCCGGATGCTCAAAAAACGCTTTCTTTCATTATAACCCGAAAGCCGTACCCATTTCAAGAAAAATCCCTTCGGCGGCATTGCCAAAATTATTTTGAAATTATTGTGCATTTTGCCTTTTTCGCAATTCTCCTTCCTCCTGTAGGAACTGCTGGGCAATGATAGCGCAGACCTTCCCCTGCTTTATGAGCTCATGCATCTGCTCGAATGTGACCCACATGGCATCATCGGTCTCTCCCGGCAGGAGCCTGACTTGATCGATGGGGATGTCATGCTTCAGGCAGTAGTGATCATAGAAATTACTATCATCCCGGGCACTGGATAAAAATTCGAAGTCGGCAGGCTCTGCACGAATACCGGTCTCCTCTCTCAGCTCTCTGCAAACAGCCGTAAGACTATCCTCCCCAGCCTGAGCGGCACCGCCTGAATTCTCCCAAGTACCGGCAAAGCTCTTTCCCTTTGCCCGTTTGGTCAGCAGCAAATGACCACGACCATCATACACCCAAACACATACCACAAGTCCATATTCTCCACCCGCTCTAGGGCTGGTTCTTGGCAGCACTTTTCCGGTAAAATTACGGTTTTCATCGTAAATATCACACCATTCCATCGGAGAACCTTCTTTCATCAGCTTGTTATTTCCACAACAGTATAACACAGTTGCTTATTAGAAACAAGAATTTTTCCGGCCGTATAAGCAATAAAACAACCCCGGCATCCTTGCGGACACCGGGGGGATCGGAAAAATATTTATGTAACCAACAAAGATTACTTATCGGCCAGCTTGTTCAGGGGCTTGATGTCAATGCTCGGGTTTTTGACACTTACAAAAAGTACCACTCTCCAAAAAGGAAGAATCCC
>CAZENN010000050.1:0-14387 GCA_964513605.1 uncultured Oscillospiraceae bacterium | reverse complement strand
CCAACGATAAAGAGGGCTTATTCAAGTACCTCATTATCGTGCAGTGCAATGCCCTCAGCCCCATTCTGCCCAAAATGTTCCAGCGAATTTCCGACTATACGGAGCTTCTATTCCCGGATAATCTTCTCCGTGAAGGCAGTGCCATCGAGCAGATGATTGCTATGATTCCCGAAGAGGACTGGAAGGACGCTGTTCAGATTATCGGTTGGTTGTACCAGTATTACAACAGTGAGAAAAAGGATGAGGTTTTTGCAGCTCTGAAAAAGAATGTAAAGATCACAAAGGAGAACATTCCTGCAGCTACTCAGATGTTCACCCCAGATTGGATTGTTCGTTATATGGTAGAGAACTCTCTGGGCCGTTTGTGGGTAGAAGGCCATCCAAACGATTCTTTAAAGGCACAATGGGAGTATTATCTGGACGAAGCTGAGCAGGAACCGAATGTGCAGGCTCAGCTTGCAACCATCCGCAAAGAGTATTCTTCCGTGGCTCCCGAGCAGATTAAGTGCATCGACCCATGTGCCGGTAGTGGTCATATTTTGGCGTATATGTTCGATGTTCTTATCCAAATATATGAAGACTATGGCTATACAGCCCGCGAGGCTACCTGTAGCATTATCGAGAACAATCTATACGGCTTAGATATTGACGAGCGTGCAGCACAATTGGCCTATTTCGCAGTTATGATGAAGGCTCGTCAGTACGACCGTCGTTTCTTTGCACGCAAGGACGAAAATGGCAAGTCTAATGTCCCGCAACCTCATGTTCATGTGATTTGTGAGAGTAACAATATCGACCATTATGCTGTCGAGTATTTTGTCAATGATGATGTTGAAATCAAAAAGGCAATGGATACCATCATCAAGGAGATGCAGGATGCGAAGGAATATGGCTCAATTATTAACATCACACCCGTGAATTTCGCCGCTCTGCACGCACGGTTCGATGAAGTACGTACTGATGTTAGCATCAGCAAAGAAATTGTCTTAAATCATCTTCTGCCGTTAGTACAGGTTGCAGAGGTTCTGTCACAGAAATACGATGTGGTAATTACCAATCCACCGTATATGAGTTCCTCCGGTATGGGTTCTAAATTGAGCAACTTTGTGAAGAAGTGCTACCCTGACTCCAAATCCGATATGAGTACCATCTGTATGGAAAAAGCCATTTCGATGAGCAAGCATAATGGCTTTATGGCGATGATAAACATACCTGTGTGGATGTTCTTGACGTCATACACAAAATTGCGCAACAAATTACTTGTTAGTGATACATTGGCCTCAATGCTTCACTTAGGTAGAGGTGTTTTTGGTGCAGATTTTGGAACAACAGCATTTGTAATCAGGAAAAGTCGTATTGCTTCCTATAAGGCTTCCTATCGGAGATTGTTTGAGAGACCGAGTTCTGTTGATAGCGAAGAGATAAAGAAAGAATATTTCTTTAGCAATAAAGGTCGCTATTATGCACAGCAGGAAAATTTCCTTGAAATCACCGATATGCCCATTGTCTACTGGTTAAATGATACAATGTTATCTTTGCTCGCGAGTGAGGATACCGTAGGGAAGAATTTCGATGTTGGTAGTGGTTTATCTACCGCTGATAATGAGCGCTTTCTTCGTTTTCATTGGGAAGTAGAACTTCCAAAGGTGGCCGAATCTCAACAAGAGAACAAGAAATGGTTCCATTTCCAAAAGGGCGGCGAGTTTAGACGCTGGTACGGAAATCTTGAGTACGTGGTAAACTGGGAAAACGATGGAGCTGATATTAAGTACTGGGTTACCCATAACCCCAAAGACCCTGGAACTACAAGCTGGTCCAGAAGAATATTTAATGTTCCATTCTATTTTCAGCATGGTATTACATGGGCAGTTATCGGCATAGGTAAAATTTCCTTCCGTGAAACGGGCGTAAACTCAATGATTTCAAATGCAGCAGGAGGCATTTTTAGTTTCAAATCCGACCAGGATTTCTATAACCTTCTTGGCGGATTGAATACAAAACTATGGGGAGAAATCTTCCAAATTATCAGTCCAACTGTAAATTACAGTGCTGGTATCATTCAAAAAGCACCCCTGCCCGACATTGAGTGCAGTGATATCGTGAAATCCTGCATTTCCATATCTAAAGATGATTGGGATTCCTTTGAAACTTCTTGGGATTTCAAAATTCACCCTCTTGTAGCATTGCGTCTATCTGGGGCCTATTCCTGGAATGATGCTGCTCCGACCACACGGCTTGAATCCGCTTATAAAGCATGGGAGCAACTATGCCATGGTCGCTTCTCGAAATTGAAGGAAAATGAGGAGGAGTTGAATCGTATCTTCATCAATCATTACGGTTTACAGGATTCGCAGACTCCCGATGTCGAAGATAAGGATGTTACTGTCCGTCTGGCGGACAAGAAGCGTGACATCAAGAGCCTTATTTCCTATGCAGTCGGCTGTATGTTTGGTCGCTACTCTTTGGATGTTCCCGGTCTCGCCTATGCCGGTGGTGAATGGGATGATTCCAAGTATGCCACCTTCAAGACCGACAAGGACAGCGTCATTCCCATCTGTGACGATGAGTATTTCGCTGATGATATTGTTGGTCGTTTCATCCGGTTCATCGAGGTGGTGTACGGTAAGGATACTTTGCAGGAGAACCTTCGTTTCATCGCCGATGCTCTCGGCGGTAGCGGCCAGCCCAAGGAGGTCATCCGGAACTACTTCCTGAACGACTTCTATACCGACCATCTGAAGATTTACCAGAAGCGCCCCATCTACTGGCTGTTTGACTCCGGCAAGAAGGGTGGCTTCAAGGCACTGGTTTATATGCATCGCTATCAGCCGGACACCATTGCCAGAATGCGTACCGACTACGTCCACGAACAGCAGGCACGCTACCGTACTGCCATTGCAGATCTGGAACAGCGCATTGCTTCCGCATCCACCAGTGAGCGTGTGAAACTGAGCAAACGCCTCAAGACCCTGCAGGAGCAGGCAACCGAGATCCAGGGCTACGAAGAAAAAATCCACCATCTGGCCGACCAGTACATTGCTATTGACCTGGATGATGGTGTAAAGGTCAACTACGCCAAATTCCAGGATGTTCTGGCAAAAATCAAGTAAGGAGGTGGCGGCATGGCCAGTATGGATTTGCAAAAAATTATACAAGACCTGAACAGACGTTTTGCTGCGCCTCTGCCGGAGTTCTATCAGCGCCGTATCATTTTCTGGTATGACGAAGATAGAGAGTTTGAGGACAAGATCGAGGAACTGGTGTTGCAAAACGCCAGTGTCCTCGTGCTGACCGGAAATAACACCTTCGCCGCAAAGAAGCTCCTTGCTTCGGACGATACCACCAGCAACTATCTGGTGTATTCTCCGCTGCGGTATGAGAAGCCGGAGGACAACTGGCTCATCAACATTGAACTTTACAGCGAGGAGTTCCGTGCCGACCTCAACTCCATTTGGATGGACGAGATGGGCTTACCGAACAATGCCACCGTGCGCCGTATGGTGAAGGGCTACCGCAAGTTCTTCAACAGCATGGAGCGCCGCAAGAGTGTTGCTGCCATGGCAAAGAGCATCAACACAGCATCTCAACTGCATCTGGCTGTTATGGCTTCCATTTGTGGCATTCAGGATGCGCAGCCGGCCGGCATTATCCGTGCCGTTCTGTGTGAATCTCTGGATATGGAGCAGAACTCCATTTATCAGGACTTCGTAAAATTCGGTGCCAGCAATCCCTTCTGGGTCATGGTGGCACAGGCTACCGGTTATTCCGAGGGTGAGGATGCTGACCTTGGTCAACTGGCTACCCATATTATGTTAACCGCAACGACCCGGACGATGCGCTCCGAGTTCCTGGCTGGTCTGGATAGCTTTATCTCCGTGCCACACCAGTCCTACTGCTATGACCTTGTGTCTGATTGGCTCCAATCCAATGATAACGAGAGCTTGTACACAATCGCCCGGTTCGTGGAATATGAAGCCCGGCTCAGCAACCGCTTCTTGAAGATGGCTGTTGAGGATTTGGTGGAAACCGAATGCTTCCCCTGCATCAACGAGTGCATCCTTAAGCTCCTGATGAAGGATATCAGCAACTTCATTATCAACGTCGACACCATCAGCGGTGTTGTCGAAAAGCGTCGAACCTTGGCGTGGTATGACGCAGTTTCCTGCTATTATGAGGGAATCCTCCAGGTTGCCAATATGCAGCAGTTCTTCCATGACCATGCCACCGGATTCCATCTGGCGCAGGCGCATCAGATTTGGAAGGCATACACAACGGATTACTACAAGATGGACACCTACTACCGTCAGTTCCATCTGTGCTTCGACCGCAGTCTTACCGTATCCAACGAAGTGCTGGATGACCTTTTCAAGCATGTAGTGGAGAAGGTGGAGGGTCTGTATAACGGCTGGTTCCTGACTCAGTTGGGCACCAACTGGTCCGATGTCTGCGCCGACGAGCTGGCACAGTACGGCTCCATCCTGGAAGTAGAGAAGCAGGAGCGCTTCTACCGCAGCAAGGTTGCCATCGGCGATAACCGCGTGTATGTGATTATCTCTGATGCCCTCCGGTATGAAGTGGCAGCATCCCTCACCGAGCAGCTGCGCCGGGAGACCCAGAGCAAGGTTTCTCTGAACAGCATGCAGGCAATCTTCCCGACTATCACCAAATTCGGCATGGCAGCATTGCTGCCCCATTCCAAGCTGAATGTTGTGCACAAGCCCAACGGCGGCGTGGCAGTTCAGGCGGACGGTGCGTCCACCGAAATGCCTAACCGTGATAAGGTGCTTAAGAGTGCCCACGGTGCCAGTGTTGCGCTGCAATACAAGAATATTATCAAAATGAAGCGTGCTGAACGTCAGGCACTGGTTAAGGGTATGGACATCGTCTATATCTACCACGATAAGGTTGACGAAGCCAGCCATACAGCTGATAACCTGGTATTCCCGGCTTGTGATGATGCCATCACCGAGATTAAGAACCTGGTCCGTGTCATTGTCAACGACTTTGGCGGCACCCGGATTCTCATTACCGCTGACCATGGCTTCCTGTACACCTTCAGCCCTCTGACCGAGGATGACAAGGTGGACAAGACCAGCTTTAATCAGCAAGATGTGGAGTACGGACGCCGGTACGCACTGATGCAGCAGGGTGCCAAGCCCGACTATCTGCTGCCGGTGAAGTTCGTAGACCCCGATGCCGGTTTAGATGCCTTCGCTCCCCGTGAGAATGTTCGCATCAAAATGAGCGGCGGTGGACTCAACTTCGTGCACGGCGGCATCAGCCTGCAGGAGATGGTAGTCCCTGTTATTGACTATCAGTTCCTCCGAAGTACCAGCAAGACCTATCAGCGCAATCGGGATAAGTACGATACGAAGCCCGTTACTATCAGCCTACTGTCTGCGACACGTAAAATCAGCAACATGATTTTCTCCCTGAACTTCTTCCAGAAGGAAGCCGTGGGCGACAATCGCAGCAGCTGCAATTATCTGTTGTATTTCACCGATGCGAACGGAAAGCAAATCAGCGACACTGCCCGCATCATTGCTGACAAGACCAGCGATAATGCCCAGGAGCGTACCTTCCGTTGCAGCTTCAATTTGAAGAGCTTGAAATACAGCAACCGGGACAGCTACTATCTGGTCATTGCGGACGAGTCCGGTCTGCAGGCCCCGCAGCGTGAGGAGTTCCAGATAGATATTGCCTTTGCACTGGACGAATTCAACTTCTTCGGTTAACCGGTGCGGTTAGGAGGTTTTATGGAACACACAAATGAAAGTGCTCGCGAGGTCATTAAGGCTAAGCTGCGTCAGACCTTTGACGGCAAAATCGTCCGGAAGGATTTGACCAAGAAAATCAAAGAAGGAGCCAATGTGCCCGTCTATGTTCTGGAATTCCTGCTGGGCCAGTATTGCTGCTCTGATGAAGACGAAATCATCGAGAAGGGCGTGCAGAACGTCAAGCGCATTCTGGCGGACAACTTCGTCCGCCCGGATGAAGCGCAGAAGATTCTTGCCAAGCTCCGCAGCAACGGCAGCCATACGGTTATCGACATGATTACCGTCAATCTGGATATCCGGAAGAACAAGTTCTATGCATCGTTCTCCAACCTGGGCTTGGGTGATGTTCCCATCGATGACGAGTATCCCGAGCAGTATGACCGTCTGCTCTGTGGCGGAATCTGGTGCATTGTGCAGCTGGAATACGAGTATAATGAAGAGGACAAGAAGAACGGCTATCCCATCCAGATTCGCAAGCTCACTCCCATTCAGATGCCTCACGTGGACATCGATGAGCTGAAGTCCGGTCGTCAGGCATTCACCAAGGAAGAGTGGATGGATGTGCTGCTGCGCTCCATCGGTATGGAGCCGGACGCACTGAACAATCGCGAAAAATGGCTGCTTATCACCAGAATGATTCCCCTGGTGGAAAACAATTTCAACCTTTGTGAGCTGGGTCCCCGGAGCACCGGTAAGTCCCACCTGTACAAAGAAATCTCTCCGAACAGTATCCTTGTGTCCGGTGGTCAGACCACGGTCGCGAACCTTTTCTACAATATGGGTCGCAAGACAGTTGGTCTGGTTGGTCTGTGGGATTGTGTTGCCTTCGACGAGGTTGCCGGTATCCGCTTCAAGGATAAGGACGGTGTCCAGATTATGAAGGACTACATGGCATCCGGCTCCTTTGCCCGTGGCAAGGAAGAAAAGGCTGCCTCTGCCTCCATGGTTTTTGTGGGTAATATCAATCAGAGCGTGGATGTGCTGCTGAAGACATCCAGCCTGTTTGACCCCTTCCCGCCTGAAATGGGCACCGATACTGCGTTCCTGGACCGTATGCACTGCTACCTGCCTGGTTGGGAAATCCCCAAGTTTAGACCGGAGCATTTTACTGACGATTACGGTTTTATCACCGACTACCTTTCCGAGTTCATCCGTGAGCTGCGTAAGGAGCAGTACGGCGATGCGCTGGACCACTATTTCCGGCTCGGAAAGAATCTGAACCAGCGTGATACCATTGCTGTCCGCAGAATGGTTGACGGCTATTTGAAGCTGATTTACCCGGATGGTCAGTTCACCAAGGAGGATGTGGAAGAAATCCTGGTGCTGGCGTTGGAAATGCGACGCCGCGTCAAGGAGCAGCTGAAGAAGCTGGGCGGCATGGAATTCTATGACGTCAACTTCTCCTACATCGACTTGGAAACCTTCGAGGAGCGCTATGTGAGCGTCCCTGAGCAGGGCGGCGGCAAGCTGATTCCCGAGGGTATGTGCAACCCCGGACAGGTATACACCGTGTCCCGCGGCAAGTCCGGTATGATTGGCGTTTTCCGCCTGGAGTCTCAAATGCTGCCCGGCAATGGCAAGTTTGAGCGTACCGGCCTTGGCTCTGACCGGGATGCCCGGGAGTCCAGCAATGCAGCATTCAGCTTCCTAAAAGCAAATGCCAACCGTATCAGCGGCTCTATCAGCACGACTACTAAGGATTATATTATCAACTATCAAGACCTGCAAGGCATTGGCATGGCCGGTAAGGTCGCGATGCCTACACTGGTTGCATTGGCATCCATTGCGCTGAACAGACCCGTTCAGAGTTCCATGGTTGTTTTGGGCGAAATCAGTATCAGCGGAACCCTTATTAAGGTAGATGAACTGGCAAACACCCTACAGGTTTGCTTGGATAGTGGTGCCAAAAAGGTTCTGCTGCCTTCCATCTCCATGCGTGAGCTGGGCAATGTGCCGGATGACCTCGCAGCTGCATTCGATTTTATCTCCTATCGCAGCGCGGAGGAGGCTGTTTTCAAGGCTCTTGGAGTAGAATAATACTTATTATATAAACTGTAGAAAGGGGGAGGTAATATTGGCAATAATGTATGCAGCAATCAATAAGGGAACGCTGGCGTGCATCTTTGAAGGCAAGAAGGTCTCTAAAGAATATGTTGTATCTAAAACGGGAGTCAAACCTGAAAAGTTAGATAAATGGTTGGATGAAACGGACATCTTGCCGCCCTTCACAATGTCTATCGCACTTCGTGATGACCCGATTCTTTGGGCAAGGAGAATTAGGGAATTGCTTGATGTGCAGCTGGACGAGCAGTACAAATGTGCCTCACCCCGAAAGTTTTATCTTTATCTGAGAGAAAAGGTAGAAGCGGTGGGTATCTTTGTTCATTGTTTTACTGATGTTCCGATGGAAATGGCTCGTGCTCTTGCTATATACGACGGCACAATGCCCATTATTGGACTCAATGATGAAGATAGGCCTCCGGCGAAATCCTTTTCTATGATTCATGAGCTTGTACACATTTTCAAGCGAGAGTCCTTGCTTTGTAACGATATGCGAAGCATCCGAAGCGAAGAAGTGTTTTGCAATGCTGTTGCCGGTGAATTCCTTGTGCCCAAAGAGGCGTTAGAAAGCACTCTCAGAATTAGAGATACGAAGATCTAAAGGGTGTTATCTTCTTAAACCCGATGTACGGGTACGGCAACAGTACCGAAGCAAAGTATCTTATGGCTGATGAATACCTTTCCGGTAATGTCTGTGAGAAACTTGCTATTGCAAAGAAGTTGGCTGAACTCTATCCCGAAGATTACAAAGTCCACTTGGAAGCACTTGAAAAAGTGCAGCCGAAAGACCTGACCGCAAGTGAAATCTCTGTCCGTCTTGGTGCAACTTGGCTAAGATAAATGAGCTTTGGTATTTACCGGGAGAAATCCAATATCTCCAAAATGAGAATAGACGGGTATCCGGGTGGCGGGTATCTGATGATATGCGCTCTGCGGTCACGGAGCTGCTAAACATACTGGATCAGCGGCTTAACTGCTGTCAGGCTGAGTACAGCCGGTGCATGGACTTTATTACAGCGCTCCCGGATGAATGGATCAGAACGGCCTTTACCCTTCGGTATGTGCAGTGCCATAGCTGGGCCGCTGCGGGGGCGAAAATGGGGGTGTCCCCGTACTGCTGCCGCAAGATGGTTTTGCGCTATCTGGAACGCCATGGAGCGGGTACACCGCCACCGAAGGAAAAGCCGCATAGCAAAGACACGGCAAAGTAAAAACTGCCGTTTTGCGATCCGGCGGGACAGCCGCCACAGGCAGAAAAAAGGGCGCATTTCTGCGCCCTGCGGGTATCGGGATTTGGACCCGAAAAATGCTCAGGTAGAGCCGTTTTCCCAGACTTAAACTATAACCCAGTGTGTATTATACCGTATCTGCGGCTAAATGCAAGGGCTGATTGGCTCGATTTCCTGTTCCTCCACGGTAATGACGCAATCACAAACGGCCTCGCTCTCGCACTCACCGAAGCAATCCACGATATACAGGGGTCGTCCATCTACCATTCGAGTATCGCAGATAGAGCCAGTCTGCCCGCTGGCGATAATACGCACCCGCTCGCTCAATTCGTACTTCATGGGTGGATCACCTCATACGATACCCTGAATGGTATTCTCATAAAGGAAGTCCGTAAGAGCTTCGCTGTCGCCGGTGTTGTAGTAGTCCAGCAAAAGGGTGTTGAACCGCTCCATGTTGCGGTCTGTGATCGTCAGCAAACCAGCACCGGCAGCAATGAGTATCTTATTTGCAAGCGTCATGCTGGTGCGCTTATTGCCGTCCCAAAAGAATTGCCCTCTTGCGCCCCATACAAACGCCGCCAAAGCCTTTGCGGTGGCGGAG
The DNA here is from genome assembly GCA_964513605.1 of uncultured Oscillospiraceae bacterium. Classification (GTDB taxonomy): domain Bacteria; phylum Bacillota; class Clostridia; order Oscillospirales; family Oscillospiraceae; genus Faecousia. Next base: position 4,719 of record CAZENN010000050.1, on the reverse strand, counting down.
GTGTCAGCGGTCAGGATTTCTCGCAGCTCTGCTCTTGCTTGATCCTCGGACGGCACAGGGGGCATATAGTCAGTGCCGGAGATACCAACGGAGCCAGTGCGGAGCTTGCCCCATTCAAGAGCCTCATTCCGGGCGATATACTCATTGAGCTTGCACCAGTATTCAAAGGTCATAGGCTCGCTCATGCTACCCAACAGAAACCGCCATGCATCCCGCATATTAAGAACTGCCTGAATATCGTCAAGCTGCACATTAGGCACATTCACGCCCTGCAAAATGGTTTTGGTCTGCGGGAATGTGATATTCCGGCTTTCCATTCTCATACCGCAGTAAACATTTTCGTCCCATTTCTTTTTAGCAAGGAATAAACTTTGTTCCGGGGTCATGTGGAATTTATCAGCGTAGTTCTTCATGGTGTGACCTCCTCAGATTATATGATCGGCTCCCCGGTTTTTTTATCTACAAAAGATATTACAAGTTTTGCGTCCAGTGCTTCAGCAACCTTTTCAAGTTCAGAGATTTTGAAAGTATTGCGTTTGTATTTGTTATTAAGGTTTTGGGGGGTTTGCCCTGTTCGCCTTGCAAGCTCGGCCTCTGTCATATTTCCTCGCTTAACACAGCAAAGACGGATGTATTCCCGAATCTCCATATTTATCACCTCTGATATAGTGTACACATAATTTTATATGCCGTCAAGAAAAAAGTTGAAGAAATATAAAAAAGAGTATAAAAAACAGTTGACAACATATAAAAAATAGTGTATAATACAGACAGTAAGAGAGCGGAGCCCAATTTCAACAAGCCTGTTGTAACCGCCTAGCTAAACACAAAGGAGCCTCGACAGCACGGAGAGACGGCAACCCGAATCTTAGGAGGTAAACACTATGAAGTACAATCTTTCCAAGATCATGCACAAGTCATGGGAGCTGTTCCGTAAGCTGGGGATCGCGTTCAGCGAGTGCCTGCACCGGGCATGGGCAGCAGCTAGGGCCGAGCCGGTAAACGCCGCTCTGATCGCTGAGGCTAAGGCAGCAGCGGGAATCACCGAGGAAACCAACACATGGAGCAGAAGAAAAAAGAATCGTTCTCCAATTTGGAGGGAAAAATCAAAATATCATAGCATTACTGGCCCTGCTGGATCACACCGGCGGGGCCTGTTTGCGTAAAAAGTATTTGACATACGGGAGCCTTTGAGGGATAATAGGGGCGGCGAGTGGTAGTTTAAGAAAAGGAGAACGCGGCTGCGGTCGTAGTCCCGGTGGCAAATCCGGGCGCTTGCCGATTTTATATCAGAATATATATCAAGTCAATTGATATAGACAGCGACAGACAAAAATCGGATTGGGCAAGTCCCCACAATGAAACCGTTGGATTGAAAAAGCCCAGTAATATCAAGGGTTTTTGGCTTTTGCAAATCGCAAAAAACGCACTGCTGACATTATCGGCAGTGCGTTCTTTGTCTATGCGGCGGGAGTAGGGGTGCTTTGCGGTGATGCGCTTCCATCAGTGTATATATACCCAAAAACCGAAGAAATGGGTCATTCGTGTCGAAAAGTGTGAGTTTAACATTTTCTTTCGTGCAGTATAGTGTGTATTATTTTGCAAATACCATTGTTTTTTACACGAACTTGTGCTACACTGTATTCAAATCTTGTGAGGAGGGATGCTTATGGAAAGAAAAATCATGAGTTACTTGGAGGCTTGGAAAGTGAATCCCCACAGAAAACCTTTGATTCTGCAGGGTGCCAGGCAGGTTGGCAAAACTTGGTCCATCCTGGCGTTTGGACGCACCCATTACGATAATGTGGCGTATTTCAACTTTGAGACCAATTCCAAACTGAACGAAACCTTCGATGAAAACATCAGTCCTAATTATCTGATTCCCATTCTGTCCCATATCGCCGGACAGACCATCGTGAAGGAAAGGACCCTGATTGTCTTTGACGAGGTGCAGCTGTGCGAGCGCGCGCTGACGTCGCTGAAGTATTTCTGCGAGGATGCACCGGAGTACCACATCATTGTCGCCGGCAGCCTGCTGGGCGTTGCTGTCAACCGCGCGAAATTCTCCTTCCCGGTGGGAAAGGTGGATATGAAGACCCTGTACCCTATGGATGTGGAAGAATTCATGCAGGCCATGGGCGAGGGTGCGTTGGTAGAGAAAATCAAGGAATGTTTCCAGACCGATTCCCCGATGCCGTCTGCGCTGCATGATGCAGCCATGCAGCTATACCGGCAGTATTTGGTTGTGGGCGGCATGCCGGAGTGCGTGATGCAGTTTGTACAGACCAAGGATTACATCCTGGTGCGGCATACGCAGGACACCATCCTGGCCAGCTACCTCAACGATATGAGCAAGTATAATAATTTGAATGCAATCAAGAAGGCCCGACTGGCTTATGATAACATCACCGTTCAGCTCTCCAAGAAGAATACTCGCTTCCAGTACAAGCTGATTAAGAAAGGCGGGCGTGCCTCTGAGTTTGAAAATGCTATCGAATGGCTGTGCCTATCCGGTATCGTATCGCAGGTGTACCGGGTGGAACAAATCAAAAAGCCTCTTGAGAACTACCGGGATATTGACGCCTTTAAGATTTATGTTTCCGACCTGGGTCTGCTTTGCGCCAAGAAGGATTTGACTGCCAATGACGTGCTGTACATGGTCGAGGAGCTGAATGATTTCAAGGGCGGCATGGCGGAAAACTATGTCCATGTGCAGCTAACCATTAACGGCTATCCTACATATTATTGGGAGTCCGACCGGGGTGCGGAAGTGGACTTTGTTATCCAGAGAGAAGGTCAGCTTATCCCCATCGAGGTCAAGTCTGCGGACAACACCCGCGCAAAGAGTCTGAAGGTTTATATGGACACCTATAAGCCTGCTTATGCCATCAAGCTCTCCACAAAGAACTTTGGTTTTGAGAATGGAAAGAAAACCGTGCCTCTCTATGCTGCGTTCTGTATCTGAATTTCATATTGCCAAGGTAACGCTCATAGAAATGTGGGCGTTATTTTTGGCGCGAAAATCCCTCGACAGCGAATGCCATCGAGGGAGAGGCTGTATTATTTGATTTCTTGGTCCAAACCTTTGAACAGTTCAGAATGGAAGAACTCGTCAATTGTGATACCCAGACCGTCGCAAAGTTTCTTAATAGTGGAAACAGTTGCACTGTTGTTGCGACCGCTTACGATATTGTTCACTGTTGATTGTGTTACTCCGCTGATGCTGCTTAACTTATTGATGGATATATCGCGCTCTTGACAAAGCTGGATAATTCTCTGCCGTACAGCTTCTCCTACAGTCATGGGTATCACCTCTTTTATGTAAATAATACCTTTTGCCTATTGATAAGATTACCCCTTCAGCAAACATTTAAAATATCGCCTTCCATAGGAAACAGCGTTTCTGAATATCAAACGATATCAGATAAATACTCCCTGGAAGCTGCTGCCATCGAGGGAGAGGCCGTATTATTTGATTTCTTGTTCCAAGGCATCGAACTCCGGTGTGCCAAAGAATTCGCCTAATGTAATCTCCAATCCATCACACAATTTCTTTATGGTGATGGTGCCCGGATTCTGACTTTTTTCGTTTAATATGCTGTACACGGTCGAAGGAGAAATGCCGGATATGCTTGCCAGTTCGTTTATTGCAATGTTGCGTTCGCTACATAACTGAAGTATGCGATTTGCAATGGCTTCTTTTGTACTCACAATACATTCCTCCTTTGCGATTCATCGTAAATTTAGTTTAACCAAATCTACGATAAATCGTGTGGGATATATCGCAATTTTTGCTGCAGTATGTTATAATTACGATATATCGCAAATGGAGGCGAGGAAATATTGACTTGTACATTTTTTGGGCACAGGGAGTGCTATGGGTTGGATAAGGAGACACTTTACCGAGCGATTGAGGATCTTTCAGCAAACGATTAAAATATCACCTTCCATAGGAAACAGCGTCTCTTGATTGTCAAACGATATCAGATAAAAATCCTCCCTCGGCGGCGGATGCCATCGAGGGAGAGGCTGTATTATTTGATTTCTTGTTCCAAGGCATCGAACTCCGGTGTATTGAAGAACTCACCCAGCGTAATGCCTAAACCATCGCATATCATTTTGATGGTAAGCAGTTTGGGGTTCTGACTCTTTCCGTACAGAATATTTTTCACACTGGACGGCGGCAGGGCGGAAATGGTTGCCAGCTTATTGATGCTGATATCGCGTTCACCGCAAAGAGATAAGATTCTGTTTCTGACTGCTGCGACTGTATCCATAAAAATCCTCCCAATTTTCTTAATAGCATATACGATTGGGGTGGATTTTATAGGCTATGTGTGCTACTATTAGGCTATACATAGCCGAAAGGACGCAGAATCAATGAACAGACGAACTTGTACATTTTTTGGACACAGGGATTGCCAAGGGCTGGATAGGGAAACACTTTGCCGAGCAATTGAGAAACTAATAGATCAAGGCGTAGATACTTTCTATGTTGGGAATCAAGGGAACTTTGATGGAACGGTGTATGGCTGCCTGAAACAGCTCCGAAAGGTTTATCCTCACATCCATATTTCGGTTGTGCTTGCCTATCTGCCAACAGGAAACAGAGGGGATGATGATATGTCCGATACGATGTATCCCGAGATAGAAGGACATCCCAAATTCGCCATAGAAAGAAGAAACCGCTGGATGATCGATGCATCCGACTATTGCCTG